>JBDHSX010000118.1:0-11591 GCA_039808365.1 Xanthobacteraceae bacterium
CAGCCGCTTTCGCTCTCGAAGTGCCCATTGGTGAAAAAGTAGTTGGTCCTGATCGGTCAGGCTGCCGATCGAGCGATTGCTCCTCGCATCGGCAGCCGCATCGCGGCTTGGCGGGATCGGCTATAGATAATCGGGTCAGCATCCCGTCCAATAGCCGAGCCGGCTGTCAACACGGTTGATCAGCGTTGCACCACATGTGCAATGGCAAAAGTATCAAGGGCGGACGGCGAGAGCTTCCTGGCTTGTGTCGAGCAAGTGCCGGTTCCGACGCTGACGCCTGGAGACATCGTCATCATCGACAATCTCGGCAGGCACAAAGGCAAGGCAGCGCGCCGCGCCATTCGCTCGGCGGGCAGTCTCTATCGTCATGCGGGGCTTCCTTCCATCAGTTCTCCGTCAGACGCCGGGACCGGCTCCGAGTCCTTCCGGAACAAAAGATAGAGCGCGGGCAGCACCAGCAGTGTCAGAATTGTAGACGAGATGATGCCGCCGATCACGACGGTGGCAAGAGGACGCTGAACCTCCGCTCCGGCGCCGGTTGCGATCGCCATGGGTACAAAGCCGAACGAGGCGACCAGGGCGGTCATGAGGACCGGCCGGAGTCGCGTGAGAGCCCCCTCCCTCACCGCATCGACGATCGGCTTTCCCTCCCGCCGCAAGCGCTCGATGAAAGCCACGATCACCAGACCATTGAGCACGGCCACGCCCGAAAGCGCGATAAAGCCGACGCCGGCGCTGATGGACAGCGGAATGTCGCGAAACAGCAGCGCCGCGATCCCGCCCGTCAAGGCGAGAGGCACTCCGCTGAACACGAGCAAGGCATCGGCCACGGCCCCGAGACTCATGAACAAGAGCAGAAATACGAGCAGCAATGCCACCGGCACCACGATGGTCAGTCGCTTGGTTGCGGAAACGAGTTGCTCGAATTGCCCGCCCCAACCGATCCAATATCCCGGCGGAAGCTTGACCTTGTCGGCGACGGCCTGCTGGGCTTCCGATACAAAGGAACCGAGATCACGCCCGCGAACATTCGCCGAAACGACAATCCTTCGCTTGCCGTTCTCGCGGCTGATCTGATTGGGCCCCGGCGCGGCATCGACCGATGCGACGGAGGACAGCGGAATATAACGCATCGAGGGCGCGGCATCCCCCAACACCGTCCGGGCCAGGCTGCTCCGGGACCGGTCATCGGCGGGCGGCAAGGGAATCGGGATCGCGCGGATCGCATCAAGATTGCCGCGAAGACGCTCCGGTAGTCGCACCACGATGTCAAACCGTCGGTCGCCGTCGAACAACTTTCCAACGCTTTTTCCGCCGATGGCGATCTCAACGATGGTCTGGACCTCGCCGACGCTCAGGCCATAGCGCGACAACGCCTGGCGATCGAGCTTGACCGTAAGGACCGGAAGCCCGGTAACCTGCTCCGTCTTGATGTCTGTCGCGCCCCGAATGTTCTGGATGGCGACTTGGACCTGCTTCGCCGCGCCTTGCAGAATGTCAAAATCGTCTCCGAATATCTTGATGCCGACATCGCTGCGAACACCGGAGATCAGTTCATTGACACGCAACTGGATCGGCTGAGAGATTTCATAGCTGCTTCCCGGAATATCGCTGGCGGCCCTTTCGATTTCCTCGATCAGCGTGGACTTTGGCTTCGCTGGATCGGGCCACTCGTCACGAGGCCGGAGCATGATATAGCCGTCAGCTTGCGAGGGGGCCATGGCGTCGGCCGCGATCTCGGCGGTTCCGATGCGCGTGAAGAAATCCCTAACTTCGGGCAGCTTGCGGACGCGGTTCTCCAAGGCAATTTGAAGATCGACGGACTGGGTCAGACTGGTGCCGGGAATGCGGACGGTCGTCATTGTCACGTCACCTTCATCGAGACTCGGAATGAATTCCCCACCCATCCGGCTGGCCGTAACGGCCGTAACGACCACGATTGCCGCGGCGACCAACGCTACGGCCTTTCGGTGTTCGATGGCGGTATTGAGCAGCGGAAGATAAACCCGCTTGGCGACACGCATGAAGATATTCTCTTTCTCGGAAACCTTGCCCGTCACGAAAATCGCGGTCGCGGCGGGAATGAAGGTAATCGAGAACAAGGCGGCGGCTCCAAGCGCCATCAGGACAGTCAGGGCCATCGGCGCGAACATCTTGCCTTCCACCCCCGTCAGGGTCAGAATCGGAAGGTAGACCACCGCGATGATTAACGTGCCGAACAGGCTTGGTTTGATGACCTCGCTCGATCCTCGCCGAATTGTCTGCATCCGCTCCTTGAGCGACAGAAGGCGACCCTTCTCGCGTTGGGCTTCGGCCAATAACCGCAGGCAGTTCTCCACAATGATGACCGCGCCGTCGACAATGATGCCAAAGTCGATGGCACCGAGACTCATCAGGTTCGCGCTGACCCTCGCTTCGACCATTCCTGTCACGGTCAAGGCCATCGACAGCGGAATGACGCACGCCGTGATGATTGCGGCGCGTATATTGCCGAGAATAAGAAAAAGTACGGCGATGACGAGAATTGCGCCCTCGATCAGGTTCTTTTTCACCGTTTCGATGGTTGCCTCGACCAGATCGGTCCGGTCATACATCGTCCTGACAATGGCCCCCTCAGGAATCGACTTGGCGATTTCCTCCAGTTTGGCGGCCACGCCTTGCGCGACAGTGCGGCTGTTTTCACCAATCAGCAGCATGACGGTGCCGAGAATCGTCTCCTGGCCGTTAAGGGTCGCCGCGCCGGTGCGAAGCTCCTTGCCTTCCGTCACTTGAGCGACATCCTTGATCCGGACGGGGACGCCGCTTCGGGCGCCGATGACGACGTCTTCGATTTCGGCGATATTGCCGACCTGTCCCGGAACGCGAACGAGATACTGCTCGCCGTTGCGTTCGATGTATCCCGCGCCGACATTCGCGTTGTTGGCCGCCAGGGCGGCTATCAAGTCCCGGAATCCCAATTGATAAGCCATCAGCTTCGCGGGATCCGGCAGCACATGGAATTGCCGCGCATAGCCGCCGATCGTGTTGATCTCGACGACGCCCGGGACATTGCGAAGCTGGGGCTTGATGATCCAGTCCTGGATCGCGCGCAGGTCGCTCGGCGAGAAGCCCTTGCCGTTCGGTCCTTTGGCGCCATTCTTGGCTTCGACCGTGTACATGAAGATTTCGCCAAGGCCCGTCGTGATCGGACCCATGGCGATTTCGACGCCGGCCGGAAGCTGATCCTTCACCTGCTGGATTCGCTCATTGACGAGCTGGCGCGCAAAATAAATGTCGGTGCCGTCCTGGAATACAACGGTCACCTGGCTCAGCCCATAGCGCGAAAGCGAGCGCGTATATTCCAGCTTTGGAAGGCCGCCCATGGCGGTCTCGAGCGGAAACGTGATCCGCTGCTCCGTCTCCAACGGCGAGTAGCCGGGCGCGTGTGCGTTGATCTGCACCTGGACATTGGTGATGTCGGGCACCGCGTCGATCGGCAGACGGGTGAAATTCCAACCGCCGAACGCTGCCATGCTCAAAGCAGCGAGCACGACCAGCCAGCGCTGACGGATAGAGAAGGCGATGATTGCATCAATCATGCTCGGCCTCCCCCTTGCCCATCTCCGCTTTCACCACGAAGCTGTTCTCGGCAACGTAACGCTCGCCCGCGGACAACCCCGCCCTGACCTCGACAAATCTGGAATCGGATTCTCCCAACTCGACGGGGCGCGCTTCGAGCTTGTCGCCCTCCTCGCGCACGAAGATCACCGTCCTGTTCTCCAACGTCTGAATTGCTCCGATACGGACCGCGACCGGAACGTCGCGCTTCGTCAGCACCAAGCGCGCCGTGACGAACAGGCCGGGACGCAGGCGACCGTCCCGATTCGGCAGGACGACCCGCGCAAGCGCGGTTTGGGTGTCGCTTGAACCGATCGGCGCGAGATATGAGATCGATCCCCGGACCTCTCCTCCGCCGTCATCGGGATCGATCAGGACGTCATCCCCGATCCGGACGCGCTTGATGTCCTGCCGATAGATCGACAGGTCCACCCAGATCGTCGAAAGGTCCGCCACCACGAATGACGGCTTCTGCTCCGAGGCGTATTCGCCCAGCGATATCTGCCGATCGATCACGGTGCCGCTTATCGGGGCTTTCAGGTCATAGACAGTCAGGCTCTGGTTGCTCTCGATGGCGGCCATCCGCTCATCCTTCGCCACGGAGTCGCCAATCCGCTTCGTTATCGACCGAACGATGCCGGGAAAGCGCGGCGTGACCTGAACCACCGTTTCCTGATTGGCGCGCAACACACCGTTGAATGACAGCGTGTCGCTAAGCGTCGCGGGCCCGGCCTCCGCGAAATACACCCCGGCCGCGGCAAGTTTCACATCGCTGATGGCGATCCTGTGCGCCCCATGCTCGTCCTGCTCGACGTGATCCTTCTCGGCCTTTTCCTCCTTCTTATCTGTCCGATGGCTGACATCGATCGAGCGGACGGGCGCGAAAAGGCGTTGGCCCAGCGCGCCGATCGCTACCGCGGCGACGAGCGCGATGACAAGCATTGTCTTTTTCATCGTGCGCTCCCCCGCCCGAGTGCGAACGGATTGCCGACCAACCCTTCGATGGTGGCGACCGCGACGTGAAAATTCTGCTGGGCTTCCTGTTCGCGAAGTCTCGCCTGCGTCACGCTTGCTTGGGCATCCAGGACCTCAAGCAAGGTAAATCGGCCTTGTCCGTAACCCTCGAAGATGATCTTTGACGCCTCCTGCGCCTTCGGGATCGCCGTTCCGCGCAACACCGACAGTTCGCGCAAGGAGCCCTGGAGTGAGTCATAGGCACGGCCGGCAAGCACTATCAGCGTATTTCGATTTGCCTCGTGCTCCGCGCGTGTTTTGGCCAGGCTTTCCTGCGCCGACATGATCTGACCCTGATTCTGGTCAAACACCGGGATCGGCACCGAGAGCGAAAGACGCACGGCGTTGTCATTCGTACCGTTGAAATGCCGCCATCCGACGGATACGCGAACGTCGGGATAGGGCTTGAGCCGGGCCAGCAGAAGCTCGGCGTTGCGCTGCGCGTAGATGGCGCTCCACTTGACCAATTGAGGATTTGCATCGATGGCCGAAACTACAGCCTGGAACGACGGCGGACGGCCGGCCGCATCCAGCTGGCCGGATACAGCGGAGAATTTCGGTGCGATGTCTCCCATTAGCACGGCCAGTTCGCGGCGCGCGCTCGCGAGCGCCGCCTTGGTCCGCTCGCGATCGGCCTTCACCAGGGCCGAAGCCACCTCCGCGCGTCCCGTTTCAGCGGGAGATGAACCACCCGCATCGACACGATGCTGAAGGAGCGGCGTCAGCCTGTTGAGGGCCTCGACCTGCTCGTCGAGGATATGGATTCGACGCTGCAAGCCGGCCACGTTCACAAACGCAATCGCGGTTTCGGAGAGCACCGTCAGCCGCACGGCCCTGCGTTCGATCGCCGCCGCATCGAGCCCCGCCTGACCGGCGGCGATCCGGGCTTCACGCTTCCCGAAAAGTTCGAACAGCTGACTGATCTGCAACGTGGTCTCGGCCGACTTCGT
Organism: Xanthobacteraceae bacterium; assembly: GCA_039808365.1. Lineage (GTDB taxonomy): Bacteria > Pseudomonadota > Alphaproteobacteria > Rhizobiales > Xanthobacteraceae > 62-47. The sequence continues at coordinate 5,562 of JBDHSX010000118.1, forward strand.
CCCGCGATAGGCGCCGGAACCGAACGAATTGTCCTGCTCGTAAGACACCTCAGGATTGACAAGCGTGCCAGCCTGGACGCGCTGACCCGTCGCAATGCCGATGTTCCGCTCCGCCGCCGTCAATCGTGGGCTGGCGTTAAGCGCGCGCTGAAGCGCGGTTCTCATTGTGAGGGTCTGGGAATATGACACGCCTGTCAGTCCGGGACTGCACAGCAATGCCAGCGCGCATGCGAGGCGCGCCAATTTCAGTTGCATGGATATCACCTGAAAGAACGACGAAGCGCAGGCGCGCAATGCGCCCGGTGGTCACGTTCAGCTCAGGGATTTTGGCGGAGGCGGATCGAGTCCGCGATCAGCATCAGCAAGCGTTGTGGGAGTGAAATACAGGACCGCGACCTTGGGCGCGACGACGCGCGGCGATGACATCGGCGGCGCGGGCACGGACACGGAGAAGCAGCCATGACAGTGGTGGTCAGCGATCACACCGTGGCTCGGGACGTTGGAACCGGAGGCCGCGATCTCCGTCACCGGACCGGAACCCGATCGAGTTGCAACATCACAGCCGCAGACACCGTGGAGCGCGCCAGCCAACACGTAAGCCACAATCAGGAACGCGGCCGCGACCCTGCGAAATGCAGGCGCCCGGCGAGTTCGGGATGTGATGTGACGAACTGACAATGGTCCCACTCTGACCGCCCTGTGACGTCGGCGTAACATGAAGATAGGCCAGCCGTCGACCCAGAATATTGTAACATCAGCAAATATTTACCCGGCTTGTTCGCAAGAGCGATAGTTCACGATCAAGCAGTGGTCGAACCCCACGGTACAAAATGGAGCAGATCCAATCGTCACTACAGTTCAACTGGACTACTCCAGGGACGCGATCAAGTTCCAATACACTTGCGCTGCCTCTTTCAGTCAAAAAAGATATCCGTGCGTTGCGATGTCAGCGCCCTTTGGCCGGAATGGAGTTCGAGATCGCATGCGGTGTCGACCTGCACGAAACGCGAATGCTTCCTCACCAGCGTTAAGCGTGCGCGAAGACGGAATGCGTCGCCGGGGTGAACCGTGCGGCGGAATCGGACCACGCGGATCGCCGCCACCTGGCCCTGGACGCCGCCGGTCACGGCATAGGCTTCCTGAAGCAGCTTCGGCACCAAAGCCAGCAGCAACTGGCCAGGCACGATCGTCCTTCCTTCCGGCAACTCGCGCGCGGCGCGCGCGGTGTCGGTATGAATCCAGTTTCGGTCCCCCGTCAGCGCAACGAAACGATCGATCTCATCTTGCGTGACCGCGAGCCATCGGCCCGGGGCGAATTCGCGGCCGACGTTAGCCGCAAGGTCATTGGCGCTCGCAACACGCAGCGGCGTGGCGATGATCGACGATGCATGCGCGTGCTCCGTCTCACCGATGTCGTCGCGTCCTGTCATGTCCTCACCAGCAGCGCGCTGCCGAGTCCGCCGGCGGCGGCGATGGCCGCCAGTCCCAGAGTCCCCGGCTGCTCCTTCCGCATTTCATGCCATAGTCGAACGGCCAGGATCGCGCCGGATGCACCGATCGGATGGCCGCGCGCCAACCCGCCGCCGCCCCGGTTGAGCGCCGCCGGTCGCACGCCGATCCCCTCCGCGCAGGCGATCGCCTGCGCCGCGAAGGCTTCCATGATCTCGGCGACCGCGATCGTGTCGGGAGCCATCGCGCGAGCGGCGAGCAATTTTTGAGCGGCGGCGATCGGAGCTGCGCCGGGCATCGCCGGATCATCGCCGCACCGGGCCGCCGCCACAATTCGTAGGGGTCGCTGGACATCGAGCCGCCGCAGCATGGCTTCGGAGATCACCAGCACGGCCGCCGCCGCGTCGGCTTCCACGGCCACGGTGGCGCGCGTCACGCCGAACGCGGCGTCGCCGGCGATCGGCGGCAGGCGCGCGCACAGCGTTCCGCTCAACGCGCGGGGAAAGGCGTCGCGCGTCAATCCGGCCAAGGGCACGATCTCGGAAGGACCCGGCGGGTTTTCGATCGCTTTGCGATGGCTCGCCATCGCAAAGGCGTCCTGCCTGTCGCGCCGAATATCGAACGCACTCGCCAGCACCGCCGCGGCGGCGATCATGTCCGGGTCGCGCTCCGGCCATGGCGCGAAAGGCGGCCTGTCATAAGGCTGCGGCGCTTCGCCGGCATGGCGCGGTCGCCGCGAACGCAGCGGCGCGCGGCTGAAGCTTTCGACGCCGCCGGCGATGATCGCGTCCGCCCCGCCGCTCGCGATCCGGTCGACGGCGATCATGATGGCGTCGAGCCCGCCGCAGCACTGGCTGTCGAGCGTCAGCGCCGGAACGCGATCCGGCAATCCGGCGCGCAAGGCGGCAAGCCGCGCCGGATTGCCGCCAGCATAGAGCGCATTGCCGAAAATCACGTCGTCGATCGCCTCCGCTCCGATGCCGCTATCGGACAAGATGGCGCGGATCGGCGCTTCAGCGAGTTGATCGGCCTCGATGGTCTTGAACGCGCCGTTGCGAGGCGCGACCGCCGTTCGCCGCGCGGCGATGAGATAGGCGGCGCTCACGGCAGCACCTCGCAGGCTTCGCTGTCGAAAATACGGTGCAGCGCCTGAAAATCGGTCTTGCCAGACGATGTCAGCGGCCAACGCGGCGGCACCGCGAAGCGGCGGGGAATCTTGGAGAGCGGCAGATGGATGCGGGCATGGACGATCAGGTCGGACGCCGTCACCCTCGCTTGCGGCCGGAGCTGAAGCAGTGCCATCAGCCGCTCGCCCCTGCGCTCGTCGTCGACGCCCAGCACCGCCGCCGCCAGCACCGCGGGATGGCCTTCGAGCACACGCTCGATCTCCTCCGGATGGACGTTCTTGCCGGCGGTGATGATCATCCGGCTGGCGCGACCGACCAGCCGCAGATAGCCGCGCGCATCGAGGCTGCCGATATCGCCGACGGACATTGCTTCGCCCGCGCGCGACAGCGCCGTTGCGTCGCCGCAGGCGTAGCCGATGAAAACAAAGGGGCTCGCCACAAATACCTGTCCGACCTCGCCAGGCGGCAGGCATTGGCCGTGATGATTCCGGATCGACAGATCGACGCCGGCGAAGGCGCGCCCGACCGAATCCGGCGGCACGTCCTCGTCGTCTTTCGAAACCGTGACAAAGCTGAGTTCGGAAGCGCCGTAAAATTCGGCGAACCGCGCCGCCGGAAAGCGCCCGCGCAAGTCTTCCATCGCACGGCCCTGCCATTTCGCGCCGGATGACAGGAGCCAGCGCATCGACGCAAAGGGCGGCGCGTCCTCGCGCGCGGCCGCCTCGACGATCATTTCAAGCTGGGTCGGCACGCCGTAAAGCACGCTGGCCTGATGGGTCGCGATCAGACGACAGGCCAGATTGGGGCGAAACTGCCGACACAGGATGACGGTCGCGCCGGCATATAGTCCATGCGCAAGTCCATATAGAAACAGCGAATGGGTCAGCGCGCCGGGCGCAAGAATCACGTCATTCGCGCCGATGTCGAATTCGCGGTCCCCCGCCCGAAAGCTCTCGACCCAGGACAGATGATGACGTCGATATCCCTTCGGCACGCCAGTGGAGCCCGAGGTGAATCCGACATAGAACGGCGTCAGCGGGTCGGGCTCCGGCACCGCCGCGAACGCATCACGCGCTCCGATCGCCTCCGCGACCGCACCGAACGGCGCGTGAGGGTCGATCGTGATCAACGCATCAGCGGCGCCGGCCGGCGCCGGATCGTGGCTGACCACGAGGCCTGGCGAAAGCTCGGCGAGCGCCAGCCGCGTCGGCTCGGTCGGCCAGTTGGGGTCCAGGATCTGCGCCTCCCGTCCCGCGCGCGCGGCGGCGAGAAACAAAAGCACCAGCGCCGGGCCGTTCGGCAGATGCAACGCCACGCCGCGTCCCACCGGGACGATCCCGGCAAGATGCGCGGCGAGGCGGTTCACCGCCCGATCGAGTTCACGCCAGGTGATGGTGTGAGTGTCGCAGATCACGGCGATACGGTCGGGATGCTCGCGCGCATGGTGCGGCAGCGTCGCGGTGATGGTATGGTGGCCGGTCACGCCCGGCTCGCGATCGCGGCGGGATAGCCGCGATAGGAGGCTTCGGCGATGAAGGCGGTCGCCAGCGCCTTCAGAACATCGCCGGGCACGAAGACCGCGACGGCGACCAGCGCCTGCGGCAGGCTCATCCGCGCCATCGCCATCAGGCCGACGATGCCGCAGGCATATTCCACCGCAATGCCGCCGCCGATGGCGGCTGCAAGTGCCGCCGCGAACACCGGCCATGCCCTGAGTCGCTCCATCACCCATCCGCAGACAAACGCGGCGGGGACGAAGCCGAGCAGGAAACCGACCGACGGCCCAAACAGCACGCCGAGCCCGCCGCGACCGCCCGACAACAGCGGCGCCCCCAGCAGCACCACGAACAGGAACAGCAACACCGCGAGCGCGCCGTGACGCGGACCGAGAATGATCCCCGCCAGCATGACGCCAAGCGTCTGGGCGGTGATCGGCACCCCCATGGCGATCGGCAGCATCACGCCGGGAAGCATGCCCAGCACGCCGATGACGGCCGCCATCAGGGCGATACGGACGATGGCTCGGGATTCCACGTGACCTCTCCTATGACAGCTTGCGTTGACGATCAGCGGCGGCCGTATCGAAGCCCCTCGCATCGAGCGATTCGGCGACCCGGTCGGCCAGTTGCAGAATATCGGCCAGGAAAACCGCCAAGAGCCGCACCGGCACGCGACGGTGACTGCGCGCCTTCCAGGCTTCCTCGCGGGCGCGCCATCGCGTCAGCAGCACCGGGACAAAGCGCAAGACGAGCGCGACCGCAAGCGCCATCTTGCGCGGATTGACGCCAAGCGGGCGCAGCAGGTTGAATAGCGGCGCCAGCACATCCATCAACGCGGTCATCGTCGTCGTCATGCTGACGAGATCGGCGAGCAGCAGCATCGCCAGCAGCCGCAGGCTGACCACGATGCCGGCCTGCCAGCCGCTCGACAGCGCCTGCACGCCGCCGACAATGACAAGAAGCGGCACGAGCGGCCGCAACAATGCCAGCCGCGCCACGCCGGCGCGCCCGAAGCCGGCGTAAGTGGCGAGAACCGCCGCCAGAACGCCGGCGAGAATCCGCCAGTCATCGACCGGCAACAGCAACAGGCTGAACAGCGCCAGACCGGCGAGCTTGACGCCGGCGGGAACGCGGTGCAGCCAGGTCGTTGGCGCGAGGCCGTCGGTCATCATCCGCTGACGAGATCCGCTTTGGCGGCCATCGCCGCATGCGCACGATAAGCTGGCAGTATGTCGGCCGGCGAGCCATCCTGACAAATCTGTCCCCCATCGAGCCAGATCACCCGGTCGAACCGCGCCAGCAGGTCGAGATCATGGGACGCCATCACGATCTGTTGCGGGAGATTCATGATCTTCCGGGATAATATCAGCCGGGTCGGCAGATCAAGACTTGCAAACGGTTCATCCATCAAGAGGATCGATGGTTCGGTCGCGAGTACCGCCAGAATGCAGACCAACTGCTTTTGGCCACCAGACAGTTCATTGACATTGCGATCGGCCCAGCCGGCGCAACCGTGCTGGTCCAGCAGCGCCAGCGCCTGTTGTCGCGCCTGACGCGCCGGCATCCCGCGCTCGGTCAGCCCGAATGCGATCTCCTCGCCAACGGTCGGGAAGATGAGCTGATGATCCGGGTTCTGAAAGACGAAGCCAATTTGCGCCGGCAATTCCTTGCGATGCCGCGCGGTCTCGAACCCCGCCGCGACAACCCGCCCGCCGGTCGGCAACAACAGACCATTGATAAGGCGAAGCATTGTGCTCTTGCCGGAACCGTTGTCACCGATCACGCCGATGCGCCGCGCCTCAAGCCGGAGCGCGGGGATCGACAGAAGCCGGCGGTTCGCCCGCCGCACCTCGACGTCCTCGAATGTAATCTCACTCACGACCGTCGCGCCATCGCTTCGGGTGGCGACTCGATATTCTTGCAAAAGACGGGGCATACATCTGACCCTAGAGCGC
>JBDHSX010000119.1:0-11570 GCA_039808365.1 Xanthobacteraceae bacterium
GGCAATGAACGGCCAGAATATTCGCATCCGTCTCAAGGCGTTCGACCATCGGATCCTCGATACGTCGACCCGCGAGATCGTGAATACGGCGAAGCGCACCGGCGCGCAGGTTCGCGGACCCATTCCGCTGCCGACGCGCATCGAGAAGTTCACCGTCAACCGCTCGCCGCACGTCGATAAGAAGAGCCGCGAACAGTTCGAGATGCGCACGCACAAGCGCCTCCTCGACATCGTCGATCCGACGCCGCAAACCGTCGATGCTCTGATGAAGCTCGACCTTGCCGCCGGCGTCGACGTCGAGATCAAGCTTTAAGGGCATGACCTTGAGGATCCGGTTTCCGGATCGGGTTATGCGAAACAGATTTAGTCATTGTCCCTCGGGACAGAAACAACAGGAAGCACGCCGATGCGCTCCGGAGTGATCGCACAAAAGGTCGGGATGACACGGGTTTTCACGGAAGCCGGTGAGCATATCCCCGTGACCGTGCTGAAGCTCGGCAATTGCCAGGTGCTTGGTCATCGCACCAACGAGAAGAACGGTTACGTCGCGTTGCAGCTCGGCTCGGGCGCGCGCAAGTCGGTCTACATGCCGAAGGCGGAGCGCGGCCAGTTCGCGGTCGCCAAGGTCGAGCCGAAGCGCAAGGTCGCCGAATTCCGCGTTTCCGAGGATTCGCTGATCCCGGTCGGCGCGGAAATCCAGGCTGATCACTTCGTCGTCGGCCAGTTCGTCGACGTCACCGGCACCTCGGTCGGCAAGGGGTTCGCCGGCGGCATGAAGCGCTGGAATTTCGGCGGTCTGCGCGCCACCCACGGCGTCTCGATCTCGCATCGTTCGATCGGTTCGACCGGTGGCCGTCAGGATCCCGGCAAGACCTTCAAGAACAAGAAGATGCCCGGCCACATGGGCGTCGACCGCATCACCACGCTGAACCTGCGGGTGGTTTCGACCGACGTCGAGCGCGGCCTGATCCTGGTCGAGGGCGCGGTGCCCGGCTCCAAGGGCGGCTGGATCGCGGTGCGCGACGCCGTCAAGAAGGCGCTGCCGAAGGACGCGCCGAAGCCCGGCAAGTTCAAGCTCGCGGGCGAGCAGGCGGACGCGGCGACCCAAGTTGAGGCGCCGGCCGCGACCGAAGAAAAGGGTGCGTGAGATGGAACTGAAAGTCACCACGCTTGAAGGCAAGGAAGCCGGCTCGGTCCAGCTCTCCGACGCCATTTTCGGTCTTGAGCCGCGCAAGGACATCATCCAGCGCTGCGTCAACTGGCAGCTCGCCAAGCGTCAGGCCGGCACCCACAAGACCAAGGGGCGCGCCGACGTCTGGCGCACCGGCAAGAAGATGTACAAGCAGAAGGGCACCGGCGGCGCCCGTCACGGCTCGGCGCGCGTGCCGCAGTTCCGTGGTGGCGGCCGCGCCTTCGGTCCGGTGGTGCGCAGCCACGCCTTCGATCTGCCGAAGAAGGTGCGGGCGCTGGCGCTCAAGCACGCGCTGTCGGCCAAGGCCAAGGACGGCGGCCTGATCGTGCTCGACAGCGCCGCGCTGGAAGCCGCCAAGACCAAGACGCTGGTCGGTCACTTCTCCGGGCTCGGCCTGAGCAACGCGCTGATCATCGACGGCGCCGAGCTGAACGCCGGCTTCGCGACCGCCGCGCGCAACATCCCGAACATCGACGTGCTGCCGATCCAGGGCATCAACGTCTATGACATTCTGCGCCGTCACAAGCTGGTGCTGACCAAGGCGGCGGTCGATGCGCTGGAGGCGCGCTTCAAATGACAATCGATGCGAAGCATTACGACGTGATCGTCGCCCCGGTCATCACCGAAAAGGCGACGACGGCCTCCGAGCACAGCAAGGTCGTGTTCAAGGTGGCCGCCAAGGCGACCAAGCCGCAGATCAAGGAAGCGGTCGAGAAGCTGTTCGACGTCAAGGTCAAGAGCGTGAATACGCTGGTGCGCAAGGGCAAGACCAAGGTCTTCCGCGGGCATCTCGGATCGCAGTCGGACTCCAAGCGCGCGGTCGTGACCCTCGAAGAGGGCCACCGCATCGACGTCACCACCGGGCTGTAAGGCGGATACGACGATGGCACTGAAAAAATTCAATCCGACCACGCCCGGCCAGCGCCAGTTGGTGATGGTCGATCGTTCGGCGCTCTACAAGGGCAAGCCGGTCAAGGCGCTGACCGAGGGCAAGAACTCGAACGGCGGCCGCAACAACACCGGCCGCATCACCGTGCGGTTCCGTGGCGGCGGTCACAAGCAGACCTACCGCCTGGTCGATTTCAAGCGCGCCAAGGTCGACGTCGCCGCGACCGTGGAGCGTCTGGAATATGACCCGAACCGCACCGCCTTCATCGCGCTGATCAAATACACCGACGGCGAACAGGCCTATATCCTGGCGCCGCAGCGCCTCGCGGTGGGCGACCAGGTGATCGCCGGCAATTACGTCGACGTGAAGCCGGGCAACGTCATGCCGCTCGGCAACATGCCGGTCGGCACCATCGTCCACAACATCGAGCTGAAGATCGGCAAGGGCGGGCAGATCGCGCGTTCCGCCGGCACCTACGCCCAGATCGTCGGCCGCGATCAGGACTACGTCATCCTGCGGCTGAACTCGGGCGAGCAGCGTCTGGTCCATGGCCGTTGCCGTGGCTCGATCGGCGCGGTGTCGAACCCGGATCACATGAATACCTCGATCGGCAAGGCCGGCCGCAAGCGTTGGATGGGCCGTCGCCCGCACAACCGCGGCGTCGTCATGAACCCGATCGATCACCCGCACGGCGGCGGCGAAGGCCGCACCTCCGGCGGCCGTCATCCGGTGACGCCGTGGGGCAAGCCGACCAAGGGCAAGAAGACGCGGTCGAACAAGTCGACCACCAAGTTCATTCTCCTCAGCCGCCACAAGCGGAAGAAATAAGGATCGCCGGACATGGTTCGTTCAGTCTGGAAAGGCCCGTTCGTCGAGGGCTCGCTGCTCAAGAAGGCGGACGCCGCGCGCGCCTCGGGCCGTCACGACGTCATCAAGATCTGGAGCCGCCGCTCGACCATCCTGCCGCAGTTCGTCGGCCTGACCTTCGGCGTCTACAACGGGCAGAAGTTCGTGCCGGTGTCGGTCAACGAGGAAATGGTCGGTCACAAGTTCGGTGAGTTCTCGCCGACCCGCACCTTCCACGGCCATGCGGGCGACAAGAAAGCCAAGAAGTAGGACGAAGCCATGAGCAAGCCCAAGCGCGAACGGAGCCTCCCGGATAACGAGGCCAAGGCGGTGGCCCGGATGCTGCGCGTCAGCCCGCAGAAGCTCAATCTGGTCGCCCAGATGATCCGCGGCCGCAAGGCGTCGGCCGCGCTCGCCGACCTGCAATTCTCGCGCAAGCGGATCGCGGTCGATGTCAAGAAGTGCCTGGAATCGGCGATCGCCAACGCCGAGAACAACCATGACCTCGAAGTCGACGACCTGATCGTCTCCGAGGCGCATGTCGGCAAGGGCATCGTGATGAAGCGTTTCGCGCCGCGCGGCCGTGGCCGTTCGGGTCGGATTTTCAAACCGTTCGCGCAACTGACGATCGTGGTTCGTCAGGTTGAAGCGGAACAAGCCGCTTAAGACGCGCGGGAGAGAACGATGGGTCAAAAGATCAATCCGATCGGGCTTCGCCTGGGCATCAACCGGACCTGGGATTCGCGTTGGTACGCCGGCAAGAACGATTACGGCCGGTTGCTGCACGAGGACGTCAAGATCCGCGAGCTGCTGCACAAGGAACTGAAGCAGGCCGCGGTCGCGCGCATCGTGATCGAGCGGCCGCACAAGAAATGCCGCGTGACGATCCATTCGGCGCGTCCCGGCGTGGTGATCGGCAAGAAGGGCGCCGACATCGACAAGCTGCGCAAGAAGGTCGCCGACATCACGTCGTCCGACGTCGTCATCAACATCGTCGAAATCCGCAAGCCGGAACTCGACGCGACGCTGGTGGCGGAATCGATCGCGCAGCAGCTTGAGCGCCGCGTCGCGTTCCGTCGCGCCATGAAGCGCGCGGTGCAGTCGGCGATGCGTCTCGGCGCCGAAGGCATCCGCATCAACTGCTCGGGCCGTCTCGGCGGCGCCGAAATCGCGCGGATGGAGTGGTATCGCGAAGGCCGCGTGCCGCTGCACACGCTGCGCGCCGATGTCGATTACGGCGTGGCGACGGCGTTCACCACGTTCGGCACCTGCGGCGTCAAGGTCTGGATCTTCAAGGGCGAAATCCTTGAGCACGATCCGATGGCCCAGGACAAGCGGATGGCCGAGGGCGACTCGTCGCGTCCGCGCCGCGACGCCGCCTGATTTGAATTGGAAGGTTTGAGGGCGTAAGCCATGATGCAACCTAAGAAAACCAAGTTCCGCAAGGCGCACAAGGGCCGTATCCACGGCACCGCGTCCTCGGGCGCGACGCTGGCGTTCGGCCAGTTCGGCCTGAAGGCGATGGCGCCGGACCGGATCACCGCGCGCCAGATCGAAGCCGCGCGCCGCGCGCTGACGCGCCACATGAAGCGCGCCGGCCGCGTCTGGATCCGGGTGTTCCCGGATCTGCCGGTGTCGTCGAAGCCGGCCGAAGTCCGCATGGGCTCCGGCAAGGGCTCGCCGGAATACTGGGTGGCGCGGGTCAAGCCCGGCCGCATCATGTTCGAGATCGACGGCGTCAACCAGCAGATCGCGCGCGAGGCGCTGACGCTGGCGGCCGCCAAGCTGCCGATCAAGACGCGCTTCGTCGCGCGCATCGCCGAGTGAGGGTGTGATGGCCGAATTGAAACTCGATGACATCCGCGCGATGAGCGAAGACCAGATGAGCGACGCCATCGCCAATCTGAAGAAGGAGCGCTTCAATCTGCGCTTCCAGCGCGCCACCGGGCAGCTTGAGAACACCTCGCGGCTGCGCGAGGCCCGTCGCGACATCGCTCGTATCAAGACCGTCGCCGCGCAGAAGCGCGCCGCCAAGACGAAGTAAGGGGCTTACAGATGCCGAAACGTACCTTGCAGGGCGTGGTCGTCAGCGACAAGCAGGAGAAGACCGTGGTGGTGCGGGTGGATCGCCGCTTCACGCATCCGATCTACAAGAAGACGATCCGCCGCTCCAAGAACTACCACGCGCACGACGAGAACAACGAGTTCAAGCCGGGCGACATGGTGTGGATCGAGGAAAGCAAGCCGATCTCCAAGCTCAAGCGCTGGACCGTGGTCCGGGGCGAGCAGAAGAAAACCGCCTGAGGGCAACCGTTTCAGACGAGCCGCCCGGCCGCCACGAAGTGACGGCGGGCTTGGCTTCAAAGCGCGACGAGCGCAGCAGAAAGAGGACGAGGTGCATCAATGATTCAGATGCAGACCAACCTCGACGTGGCCGACAATTCAGGCGCACGCCGTGTCATGTGCATCAAGGTGCTGGGTGGATCCAAGCGCCGCTATGCCTCCGTGGGCGACATCATCGTCGTGTCGATCAAGGAAGCTATACCGCGCGGCAAGGTGAAGAAGGGCGACGTCATGAAGGCGATCGTCGTTCGCGTCGCCAAGGACATCCGCCGCGCCGACGGCTCGGTGATCCGCTTCGACCGCAACGCGGCGGTGCTGATCAACAACCAGTCGGAGCCGATCGGCACCCGCATCTTCGGGCCGGTGCCGCGCGAGCTGCGCGCCAAGAACCACATGAAGATCATTTCGCTTGCGCCGGAGGTGTTGTGATGGCCGCCAAGATTCGCAAGGGTGACAAGGTCATCGTGCTGTCGGGCCGTGACAAGGGCCGCACCGGCGAGGTGTTCGAGGTGCGTCCGGCGGAGAGCCGCGCCCTGGTGCGCGGCGTCAACATGGTGAAGCGCCACCAGAAGCAGACGCAGAACCAGGAGGGCGGCATCATCTCCAAGGAGAGCCCGATCCACCTCTCCAACATCGCCATCGTCGGCCGCGACGGCAAGCCGACGCGCGTCGGGTTCAAGATTCAGGCGGACGGCACCAAGGTGCGCGTCGCCAAGCGTTCGGGAGCAGAGATCGATGGCTGAGACCGCTTACGTTCCGCGGCTTCGCGCGGAATATGACAAGAGCATTCGGGCCAAGCTGATCGAGCAGTTCGGCTACGCCAACGTCATGCAGGTGCCGCGCCTGGACAAGGTCGTGATCAACATGGGCGTCGGCGAGGCGGTCAACGACCGCAAGAAGGCCGAGACCGCGGCGGGCGACCTGTCGCTGATCGCCGGCCAGAAGGCCATCGTGACCTATTCGCGCGTCGCCATCGCGACCTTCAAGCTGCGTGAGAACCAGCCGATCGGCTGCAAGGTGACACTGCGCAAGGCGCGCGCCTACGACTTCATCGACCGCCTGATCAACGTCGCGCTGCCGCGCGTGCGCGACTTCCGCGGCCTGAACCCGAAAAGCTTCGACGGCCGTGGCAACTACTCGCTCGGCCTCAAGGAACACATCGTTTTCCCCGAGATCGATTTCGACAAGGCCGGGGAGCCGAGGGGCATGGACATCACGGTCTGCACCACGGCGACGACCGACGACGAGGCGCGCGCCTTGTTGACCGCTTTCAATTTCCCGTTCCGGCAGTGAGACGCTGAGAAGCCTCTCAAACGCGGATACCCAGGAGCCAAGCATGGCGAAGAAGAGTTCGATCGAGAAGAACAACCGTCGGAAGAAGATGGCGAAGAACGCGGGGCCGAAGCGCGCGCGTCTGAAGGCCATCATCGCCGACAAGTCGAAGCCGATGGAGGAGCGGTTCGCCGCCACCCTCAAGCTCGCCGAGATGCCGCGTAACTCGTCGGCCACGCGCATCCGCAATCGCTGCGAACTGACCGGCCGCTCGCGCTCGGTGTACCGGCTCAACAAGCTGAGCCGCATCGCGCTGCGCGAACTGGGCTCCAAGGGCCTGGTTCCGGGTCTCGTCAAGTCGAGCTGGTAAGGAGGCGCGAGCATGTCCACGCACGATCCGATCAGCGATCTCATCACCCGCATCCGCAACGCGCAGATGCGCTCCAAGTCGAAGGTGTCGACGCCGGGCTCGAAGATGCGCGCCAGCGTCCTCGATGTGCTGAAGGCCGAGGGTTATATCCGCGGCTACGCCAGCGTCGAGCACGCCTCCGGCCGCAACGAGCTGGAGATCGAATTGAAGTATTTCGACGGCGAGCCGGTGATCCGCGAGATCGAGCGGGTGTCGAAGCCGGGCCGCCGGGTCTATGCGTCGGTGAAGAACCTGCCGCGCGTCAACAACGGCCTCGGCATCTCGGTGCTGTCGACGCCGAAGGGAATCATGGCCGACCACGACGCGCGTGAAGCGAACGTGGGCGGCGAGGTTCTCTTTACGGTGTTCTGAGGAAGGATTCAGACATGTCACGAGTTGGCAAGAAGCCCGTCGCGGTGCCGTCCGGCGTGACGGCGGCCGTCGAGGGCCAGACCGTCAAGATGAAGGGGCCGAAGGGTCAGCTTCAGTTCGTCGTGCACGACGACGTCGAGGTCAAGTTCGAGAACGGCGCGGTCACGGTTGCGCCGCGGTTCGAGACCAAGCGGGCGCGCTCGCTATACGGCACCGCGCGCGCGCAGGTGGCGAACCTGGTCGAGGGCGTCACCAAGGGTTTCGAGAAGAAGCTGGAAATCACCGGCGTCGGCTATCGCGCCGCGCTGCAAGGCAAGAACCTGCAGCTCGCGCTCGGCTACAGCCACGACGTGGTGTATGCGATCCCGGAGGGCATCGCCATCACCGTGCCGAAGCCGACCGAGATCGTGATCGCCGGCAACGATTCGCAGCGCGTCGGCCAGGTCGCCGCCGAGATTCGCGGCTATCGTCCGCCGGAGCCGTACAAGGGCAAGGGCGTGCGCTACGCCGATGAGTTCATCTTCCGCAAGGAAGGCAAGAAGAAGTAACGGAGCCGGTCATGTCGAAGATGAAAGTTACGAATGCCCGGCGTCAGCAGCGCGTGAGGCTGTCGCTGCGTCGCGCCGCCAACGGCCGTCCGCGGTTGTCGGTGTTCCGTTCGTCCAAGCACATCTACGCCCAGGTCATCGACGACCAGAAGGGCGAGACGCTGGCGTCGGCCTCCTCGCTGGAGAAGGCGATGCGCGAGGGCGGCAAGACCGGCGCCAACATCGACGCGGCGGCGGCGGTCGGCAAGCTGCTCGCCGAGCGCGCGGTGAAGAACGGCGTCAAGGAAGTGGTGTTCGATCGCGGCAGCTATCTCTATCACGGCCGCGTCAAGGCGCTGGCGGACGCTGCGCGCGAGAGCGGATTGAGCTTCTAAGATTTAGTTGAACGGACAGATGGATTGGGGTTGTCACCCCGCAAGGATTGGAAAACACCATGGCAGGTGAACGCGAACGCGGCGGACGCGAACGGAGCAGGGATCGCGAGGAGCGCGACAGCGAGTTCGTCGACAAGCTCGTCCACATCAACCGTGTGGCCAAGGTCGTCAAGGGCGGCAAGCGCTTCGGCTTCGCGGCGCTGGTCGTGATCGGCGATCAGAAGGGTCGGGTCGGGTTCGGCCACGGCAAGGCGCGCGAGGTGCCGGAGGCGATCCGCAAGGCCACCGAATCGGCCAAGCGCAACCTCACCCGCGTCGCGCTGCGCGAAGGCCGCACGCTGCATCACGACATCGCCGGCCGTCACGGCGCCGGTCGCGTCTATCTGCGCGCCGCGCCCGCGGGCACCGGCATCATCGCCGGCGGCCCGATGCGCGCGGTGTTCGAGACGCTCGGCATCCAGGACGTGGTGGCGAAGTCGATCGGCTCGTCGAATCCGTACAACATGGTCCGCGCCACCTTCAACGCGCTGAAGCATCAGGACTCGCCGCGCTCGGTCGCCGCCCGCCGCAACATCAAGGTTTCGACCTTGCAGGCGCGTCGCGTCGGCGGTGATGCCGAGGTCGCCGCCGACTAACGCGGGATCGAGGCCGGGCGCGGCTTGAGGCCGCCGACCCGGCCGATCCCGGATTGAATGGACCGTTCCGGAGTGAATGACGATGGCCAAGGCCACAAAGACGATCAAGGTCATGCAGACGGGCAGCGCGATCCGCCGGCAGCAGGTGCAGCGGCAGACGCTGATCGGCCTCAAGCTCAACAAGATCGGCCGCGTCGCCGAATTGCAGGATACGCCTGAGGTTCGCGGCATGATCAACCGGGTTCACCACCTCGTTCGCGTGGTGGAAGACTAGTAGGAATTCGCCGTCGGGCCCGGCCTTGCGCCGGGCAGCCGCGTCTTGTTGATTCAGTCAACGCTGACTGGGACACGCGCAGGGCCGTGACGGAAACGATGAGGACAGGACGATGAAACTCACCGATATCGCCGACAACGCCGGTTCCCGCAAAAAGCGGATGCGGGTCGGCCGTGGCATCGGCTCCGGCAAGGGCAAGACCTCCGGCCGTGGCGGCAAGGGCCAGACCGCGCGCTCCGGCGTGCGCATCAAGGGCTTCGAGGGCGGCCAGATGCCGTTGCATCGGCGGCTGCCGAAGCGCGGCTTCAACAACATCTTCCGGCTCGACTTCGCCGAGGTCAATCTCGACCGCCTGCAAGCGGCGATCGACGCCAAGACGCTTGATGCCAATGCCGTCGTCAACGCCGAGTCGCTGGTCAAGGCGCGCGTCCTGCGGCGGCCTAAGGACGGCGTGCGGCTGCTCGGTCGTGGCGAGATCAAGGCCAAGCTGACCGTCGAGGTTCACGGCGCGTCGAAATCGGCGATCGAAGCCATCGAGAAGGCGGGCGGATCGGTCAAGATCCTGGCGCCGAAAAACGACGAAGGCGAAGCGGCGTAACATTCGCGTCATCGTCCGCCATGGACGAATGATGCAAGATGCCGCTGTGATAGACATCCGGCGTCTGCTGAATGCCCCGCCTTGGCGGGGCATGACGGTGCCCGGGGCGCGGGAGAAAGCTGGTCATGGTCTCTGCTGCTGAACAACTCGCCTCGAATCTCAACTTTTCCGCGCTGGCCAAGGCGGACGAGCTCAAGAAGCGGATCTGGTTCACGCTGGGCGCGCTGCTGGTCTACCGGCTCGGCACCTACATTCCGCTGCCCGGCATCGATCCCGGGGTGTGGAGCCAGATCTTCCGCACCCAGGCGGGCGGCATCCTCGGCATGTTCAACATGTTCTCGGGGGGCGGCATCGATCGCATGGCGATCTTCGCGCTCAACATCATGCCGTACATCTCGGCGTCGATCATCCTTCAGCTTCTGACCTCGGTGGTGCCGTCGCTGGAAGCCTTGAAGAAGGAAGGCGAGGCGGGGCGCAAGGTCATCAACCAGTACACCCGCTATCTCACCGTGGTGCTCGCGGTGTTGCAGGCTTACGGCATCGCCGTCGGCTTGCAGGGCGCCGGCAACGTGGTCAGCCAGCCCGGCCCGTTCTTCCTGATCTCGACGGCGCTGACGCTGACCGGCGGCACCATGTTCCTGATGTGGCTCGGCGAACAGATCACCGCGCGCGGCATCGGCAATGGCATCTCGCTCATCATCATGGCCGGCATCGTCGCCGAGTTGCCGTCGGCCCTGGCCTCGACGCTCGAACTCGGCCGGCAGGGCGCGCTGTCCACGGCGGTGATTCTCGCCGTTCTGCTGATGGCGGTGGTTGTCATCGCCGTCATCGTGTTCGTCGAGCGCGCGCAGCGCCGGCTGCTGATCCAGTATCCGAAGCGTCAGGTCGGCAACAAGATGTTCGAGGGCCAGTCCTCGCATCTGCCGCTCAAGCTCAACACCTCGGGCGTGATTCCGCCGATCTTCGCGTCGTCGCTGCTGCTGCTGCCGACCACCGTCGCCAACTTCAACGCCGGCTCCGGCCCGGAGTGGTTGCAGTGGCTCAACACCAATCTGGGCCACGGCCGGCCGCTCTATCTCGTGCTTTACCTCGTGTTGATCGTGTTTTTCACGTTCTTCTACACCGCCGTGGTGTTCAACCCGACCGAGACCGCCGACAACCTGAAGAAGCATGGTGGCTTCATCCCCGGCATCCGTCCCGGCGAGCGCACCGCCGAATATATCGACTATGTGCTCTCACGCATCACCGTGGTCGGCGCGATCTATCTGGCGGTGATCTGTCTGGTGCCCGAGATTCTCATTTCGTACGCTTCGGTTCCGTTCTATTTTGGCGGCACATCGTTGCTGATCGTGGTCAGCGTGACGATGGATACGGTGGCGCAGGTTCAGGGCTACCTGCTGGCGCACCAGTATGAGGGCTTGATACGCAAGTCGAAACTGAGGGGCCGACGTAAATGAGATTGATTCTTCTCGGGCCGCCGGGGGCGGGCAAGGGAACGCAGGCGCAACACATCGTTCAGCGGCACGGCATCGTCCAGCTTTCCACCGGCGACATGCTGCGCGCCGCGGTGAAGGCGGGAACGCCGGTCGGCCTCAAGGCCAAGGACATCATGGCCGCCGGCGGGCTGGTGCCGGATGAGATCGTCGTCGGCATCATCGCCGACCGCATCGAGGAGCCGGATGCCAAAAACGGCTTCATCCTCGACGGCTTTCCGCGCACGGTGCCGCAGGCCGTGGCGCTCGACAAACTCTTGAAGTCGAAGGGGGTGACCCTCGACGCCGTGATCGAACTGCGGGTCAACGAAGGCGCGCTTCTGCG
>JBDHSX010000120.1:0-11468 GCA_039808365.1 Xanthobacteraceae bacterium
CTGAAAATGCACCGCAACATGGCCGACATGATGAAGATGATGGGCTCGGGCAAGCGCGGCCCGATGGCCGGCATCGCCCAGGCCATGGGTCTTGGTGGCATGGGATTTGGCGGTGGCATGCCCTCGCCCGAGCAGATGAAGGCGATGGCCGACAAGCTTCTCAAAGGCCCCGACGGCCTGCCGCAACTGCCGAAGGACTTGCCCCCTGGCCTGCGCGGCGGCCTGCCGAACCTGCCCGGCCTCACCGGCCTCAGCGGCAAGCCGACCTTGCCCGGCCTCGGCGGCTTTCCCGGTCTGGGGAAGAAGAAATGAGAACGACGCGTTCCTCACCGTCATTGCGAGCGAAGCGAAGCAATCCAGAGGCCACGAAGTAAGAACTGGATTGCTTCGTCGCTTCGCTCCTCGCAATGACGAAACTCATCACTCAACCAATCTGAATCGATCGATCAAAGGAGAACTAGATGTCCGTCGTTATCCGTCTCGCCCGCGCCGGCACCAAGAAGCGCCCGGTCTATCATGTCGTCGTCGCCGACTCGCGCTTTCCGCGCGACGGCCGCTTCATCGAGCGCCTCGGCCACTTCAATCCGCTGCTGCCGAAGGACAGCGAGCTGCGGCTGAAGCTCGACATGGAGAAGGTCAAGGCGTGGCTCGCCAAGGGCGCGCAGCCGTCCGACCGCGTCGCCCGCTTCCTCGACGCCGCCGGCGTCAAGAAGCGCGCGCCGCGCAACAACCCGGAAAAGGCCGTGCCGCGCAAGGAGCGCAAGGCGGCGGACGCGAAGTAATGCTTTCGTCATTGCGAGCGAAGCGAAGCCATCCAGAAGGCCACAAGGCAAGCACTGGATTGCTTCGTCGCTTTGCTTCTCGCAATGACGGATGCTAGCCAGTGCCCGCCTCGGACAAACGACAGGTCTGCATCGCCCGCGTCGGCGCCGCGCATGGCGTGCGCGGCGCGGTGAAGCTGTGGACCTTCACCGAGGACCCCTTCGCGGTGCTCGACTACGGTCCGCTTTCGACCAGGGACGGCGCGCGTCAATTCGAGGTCAGCCACGCGCGGCAGGCCAGGGATCATCTGGTCGCGACGCTGAAGGGCGTCACCACCCGCGACGAGGCCGAGAAGCTCAACGGCCTTGAACTCTATGTGCCGCGTGAACAACTGCCGCCGGCCGGCGACGGCGAATATTACCATGCCGACCTGATCGATCTTGCCGCCGTCGCGCCCGACGGCGCGCCGATCGGCCGCGTCGTGGCGGTCCATAATTTCGGCGCCGGCGACGTGATCGAGATCGCGCCGCCGCAAGGCGCGACCCTGCTGCTGCCGTTCACCGACGCCGTGGTGCCGACCGTCGACATCGCCGGCGGCCGCGTGGTGGTCGACATGCCGGGCGAGATCGACGGCGAAGATGGATCATGACCCCGCCTTCAGCGCCTTCTCGATTTCCACCCGCAGCACGCGATCGATGTTCTCCGGCGTGATCGCGCCGATCAGCTTGTAGGCGATCTTGCCGTCGCGGCCGACGACGAAGGTTTCCGGCACGCCGTAGACGCCCCATTCGATGGCCGCGCGACCATTCGCGTCGACGCCGACATGGCTGAACGGGTTGCCGTAGCGGCCGAGGAAGCGGCGCGCGTTGTCGGGTTGGTCCTTGTAGTTGATGCCGACCATCTGGATGCGGCTGTCGCCGGCGAGCGCGGTCAAAAGCGGCGCTTCCTCGTGGCACGGCACGCACCACGACGCCCAGACATTGACCAGGCTGACCTTGCCCTTGAACGTCGCCGCGTCGATGCCCGGCACCGCGACGCCGTCGCGGACGAGGCCGTCGAGCGCCGGCAGCACGGTTTGCGGCGCGGGCCGGCCGATCAGCGCCGAGGGAATCCGCGACACGTCACGGTCGCCGAGCCGGACCCAGAACAGCGCCGCCAGCGCCGCGAAAGCGAGGAGCGGCAGCGCCAGCAGCCAGCGCCGTTTTGGCGGCGCGTTGTCGCGGGGTGTTTCGCTCATGGCAGATCCGCCGCGCCGCGCCCGGAGCGCCGCGTCACGCCGCGCGCCTCGAACGCGCGCAGCCGCGCCGTCTGCCGGCGATAATCCACCACGATCCAGCCGATCAGGATGAGCACCACCAGCGCCACCGCGAGGTAGGACGCGACGATGAAAAAGGCGTAGGGGCCGAGCGACATCGTCATCACCGGCGCGGCTGGCTGGCTTGCTGCATTTGCAGCGCGCGGACGCGGCGGCGCAGGATCTCGTTGCGCATGGCGGCGAGGTGCAGCGTGACGAACAACAGCGAGAACGCCACCGCCATCACCAGAAGCGGGATCAGGAACGCCTTGTCGAGGGTCGAGCCGCCGAGGCGCAGCACCGAGGCCGGCTGATGCAGCGTATTCCACCAGTCGACCGAGAACTTGATGATCGGAATGTTGATCGCGCCGACCAGCGTGAGCACGGCGGCCGCGCGCGCGGCGCGCGAGGGGTCCTCGACCGCGCGCCACAGCGCGATCAGGCCGAGATACATCAGGAACAGGATCAGCATCGAGGTCAGCCGCGCGTCCCATTCCCAATAGGTGCCCCACATCGGGCGGCCCCACAGCGAGCCGGTGACCAGCGCCAGGAAGGTGAAGGCGGCGCCGATCGGCGCGGCCGCCTTGGCCGAGACGTCGGCGAGCGGATGCCGCCACACCAGGGTGCCGAGCGCCGACAGGCTCATCACGCCCCACACGAACATCGCAAGCCACGCATTGGGGACGTGGATGAACATGATCTTCACCGTCGCGCCCTGCTGGTAGTCGTCGGGCGCCAGCGCCGACTGATAGAGGCCGACGGCGAGCAGGAGCGCGGTCGCGGCCATCAGCCACGGCAGGATTCTGGCCGTCAGCGACAGGAAGCGGGTCGGGTTGGCGAGGTCGATCAGCGTCATGGCCGTCCTGATAGTCGCCGCGCGCGCCGCAGGCAATGTGTCCGGGGTCGGTTCCCGGCCGTTTCCGTGAGAGTTGATGGGGCCGATAGCCGCACGGTCAATCCAGCCCATGTCTCAGGCTGGCCGCCGCCGCCAGCGGACCGATGACCAGGCCGGCGAGCGACAGCGCGCACAGGATCGAGAACGGCGCGGCGAAGCCGGTCGGCTCGATCACGGCGGCGTTGGCGGCGGCGACGCCGAAGATCAGCACCGGAATCGACAGCGGCAGCACCAGCACCGCCAGCAGCAGGCCGCCACGCCGCAGCGCCACCGCCAGCGCCGCGCCGATCATGCCGGTGAAGGTCAGGGCCGGCGTGCCCGCCAGCAAGGTCAGCGCCACGGCGAGAGTGGCGTCGCCGTCGAGGTTGAGCAGCAGGCCGAGGATCGGGGTGGCGACGATCAGCGGCAGGCCGGCCACCAGCCAGTGCGCCACCGCCTTGGCGAGGCAGATCAGTTCGAGCGGCGTCCGGCTCATGGTCAAAAGGTCGAGCGAGCCGTCGTCATGGTCGGCGGCGAACAGCCGGTCCAGCGTCAACAGGCTCGCCAGCAGCGCGCCGAGCCACAGGATGGCGGGGCCGAGCTTCTTCAGCAGCGCGAGGTCGGGGCCGACCGCGAACGGCATCAGCACCACCACGGTGAGGAAGAACAGCACGCCGATCAGCGCGCCGCCGCCGACGCGCAGCGCCACCTGGATGTCGCGGCGAAGCAGGGCGAGAAGCGCGGTCATGCGACGCTCCGGAGTGGGGCTTTGTCGATGGGTTGTCCGTGGGGGCCCCCCACCCCAGCCCTCCCCCACAAGGGGGGAGCGAGCGCTCCCTCCCCGCCGAAGCGATTCTGCTTCCCTCCGCCATAGCCCGTCGAAGACAGGCGTGAACGCCCTGATGGCGGGGAGGGGTCGGGGGTGGGGGTGGCAGCGGACACGAGCGCCTCCATCACGACACCCACTCCCCGATCCGCAATTGTCGCGCGGCGATGCCGAGCGGCAGGTGGGTGGCCGCGACGATGATGCCGCCGCCTTCGAGATGGCCGCGCATCAGTTCCGCCATCATCGCCTGCCCGCCGCTGTCGAGCGAGGAGGTCGGCTCGTCGAGCAGCCAGAGCGGCCGCTTCACCGCCAGCAGCCGGGCGATCGACAGCCGCCGCCGCTGCCCGGCCGAGAGATAGGCCGCCGGAAGCCCGGCGATGTGATCGAGACCGACCGCGGTCAGCGCGGCGTCGAGGTCGGCCTCGCCGCCGCCCAGGGCGGCGCGCCAGAACGCCAGGTTCTCGGTCACGCTGAGCGCCGATTTGAGCGCGTCGCGATGGCCGAGATAATGCGCCTGCTCGGCGGGAGACAGGTCGTCGTCGCCGCCCGCCAGTGTGACGCTGCCGCCGGCCGGCGCGATCAGCCCGGCAATCAGCCGCAACAGCGAGGTCTTGCCGGCGCCGTTGGCCCCGACCACCGCCAAAACCTCGCCGGCGTCGGCGGTGAAGTCGAGGCCGGCGAAAATTTCGCGCCCGCCGCGGACGCATCTGAGTTGGCTTGCCGTGAGCCGCATGACTGCGCTTCCCATGATTTCGCGGCTCATCCATTTCACATTGCGCAAACGCGATGGTCGGTGTGGCGGCGCTGCTAGAAACATTCTATAAGCCGGGTCTTGATGCAGCACACAATGCGCGCCTGCAAGACAGTCGGCCCGGCCAAGACGGTGTTTTCGTACCGCGCGCCGGGTGTCCGTCACCACAATTGGGATCGCTCCACATGACCTCGCTCGACAGCTTCAAATGCCGCAAAACCCTCAAGGTCGGCGCCAAGACCTATGTGTATTACAGCCTGCCGACGGCCGAGAAGAACGGCCTCAAGGGAATCTCGCGGCTGCCTTATTCGATGAAGGTGTTGCTGGAGAACCTGCTGCGTAACGAGGACGACCGCACCGTCAAGAAGGAAGACATCCTCGCCGTCGTCAAGTGGATGCGCAAGCGCGCGCTGGAGCATGAAATCGCGTTCCGCCCGGCGCGGGTGCTGATGCAGGACTTCACCGGCGTGCCGGCGGTGGTCGATCTCGCGGCGATGCGCAACGCCATGCAGGCGCTCGGCGGCGACGCCGAGAAGATCAATCCGCTGGTGCCGGTCGATCTCGTCATCGACCACTCGGTGATCGTCAACTTCTTCGGCGACAACAAGGCGTTCGCCAAGAACGTCGCCGAGGAATACAAGCAGAACAAGGAGCGCTACGAGTTCCTGAAATGGGGTCAGGGCGCGTTCACCAACTTCTCGGTGGTGCCGCCCGGCACCGGCATCTGCCATCAGGTCAATCTCGAATACCTCGCCCAGACGGTGTGGACCCGCAAGGAGAGGATGACCATCGGCCGCAAGACCGGCACCTTCGAGGTCGCCTATCCCGACACGCTGGTCGGCACCGATTCGCACACCACCATGGTCAACGGCCTCGCGGTGCTCGGCTGGGGCGTCGGCGGCATCGAGGCGGAAGCCTGCATGCTCGGCCAGCCGCTGTCGATGCTGCTGCCGGAAGTGGTCGGCTTCAAGCTCAAGGGCAAGCTGCGCGAGGGCGTCACCGCCACCGACCTGGTGCTGACCGTGACGCAGATGCTGCGCAAGCTCGGCGTGGTCGGCAAGTTCGTCGAGTTCTACGGCCCCGGCCTCGATCACCTGTCGGTGGCCGACAAGGCGACCATCGGCAACATGGCGCCGGAATACGGCGCGACCTGCGGCTTCTTCCCGGTCGACGCCGCCACCATCGACTATCTGAAGACCTCGGGCCGCAAGCCGGCGCGGGTCGATCTGGTGACGAAATACGCCAAGGCGCAGGGCCTGTTCCGCACCGCCGATTCGCCGGATCCGGTGTTCACCCAGAAGCTCGTGCTCGACCTCGGCGACGTGGTGCCGTCGATGGCCGGCCCGAAGCGGCCGGAGGGACGCGCGGCGCTGGAGACCATTCCCGGCGGGTTCAGCGCGGCGATGGCAACCGAGTACAAGAAGGCCGACGATATCGCCAGCCGCTATCCGGTCGAGGGTCGCGACTTCGACGTCGGCCATGGCGACGTGGTGATCGCCGCCATCACCTCCTGCACCAACACCTCGAACCCGAGCGTGCTGATCGCCGCCGGCCTGTTGGCGCGCAAGGCGGCGGCCAAGGGCCTCAAGGCCAAGCCGTGGGTGAAGACCTCGCTGGCGCCGGGCAGCCAGGTGGTCGCCGAATATCTCGCCAATTCCGGCTTGCAGCAGGATCTCGACAAGGTCGGCTTCAATCTGGTCGGCTTCGGCTGCACCACCTGCATCGGCAATTCCGGCCCGCTGGCGCCGGAGATTTCCAAGGCGATCAACGACAACGGCGTCGTCGCCGCCGCGGTGCTGTCGGGCAACCGCAACTTCGAGGGCCGCGTTTCGCCGGACGTGCAGGCCAACTATCTGGCCTCGCCGCCGCTGGTGGTCGCCCACGCGCTCGCCGGCACCGTGACGAAAGACCTGACCAAGGAGCCGATCGGCGCCGGCAAGGACGGCAAGCCGGTCTACCTGCGCGACATCTGGCCGACCACGCAGGAGATCAACGCCTTCATCAAGAAGTACGTCACCTCGCAGATCTTCAAGAAGAAATACGCCGACGTGTTCAAGGGCGACAC
The DNA here is from genome assembly GCA_039808365.1 of Xanthobacteraceae bacterium. Classification (GTDB taxonomy): domain Bacteria; phylum Pseudomonadota; class Alphaproteobacteria; order Rhizobiales; family Xanthobacteraceae; genus 62-47. Next base: position 6,573 of record JBDHSX010000120.1, read on the forward strand.
CAACTGGGGCAAGATCAAGACCACCGCTGGCGAAACCTATCGCTGGAACATGGCCTCGACCTATGTGCAGAACCCGCCGTATTTCGAGGGCATGACCAAGACCCCGGCGCCGGTGACCGACATCGTCAACGCGCGCATCCTCGCGCTGTTCGGCGACAAGATCACCACCGACCACATCTCGCCGGCCGGCTCGATCAAGCTGACCTCGCCGGCGGGCAAGTATCTCACCGAGCATCAGGTGCGCCCCGCCGACTTCAACCAGTACGGCACGCGGCGCGGCAACCACGAAGTGATGATGCGCGGCACCTTCGCCAACATCCGCATCAAGAACCACATGCTGAAGGGCGCCGACGGCAACATTCCCGAAGGCGGCCTCACCAAGCATTGGCCCGACGGCGAGCAGATGACGATCTACGACGCTGCGATGAAGTACAAGGCGGAGCAGGTGCCGCTGGTGGTGTTCGCCGGCGCCGAATACGGCAACGGCTCGTCGCGCGACTGGGCCGCCAAGGGCACGACGCTGCTCGGCGTGCGCGCGGTGATCTGCCAGAGCTTCGAGCGCATCCATCGCTCCAACCTGGTCGGCATGGGCGTGCTGCCCCTGACGTTCGAGGAAGGCACGTCGTGGGCGTCGCTCGGCCTCAAGGGCGACGAGCAGGTCACCATTCGCGGGCTTCAGGGCGATCTCAAGCCGCGTCAGAAGCTGGTCGCCGAGATCGTCTCCAGCGACGGCGCGGTGAAGCAGGTGCCGCTGCTGTGCCGCATCGATACGCTGGACGAGCTGGAATATTATCGCAACGGCGGCATCCTGCATTACGTGCTGCGCCGCCTCGCGGCGTGAGTTGCATTGCGGCAGTTTGCCTCACCGTGAAGTGAGTGGAGCGTGACGGGAAGGCGGCCTATGAAAAGGTCGCCTTTCCGCTTTTGACGGCCTGATGTCGGCGATCTGACAGGGTTGGTCCGGACGCAGCGAGAAGCGCCGGTCCCAATGGAAACAACGATGGCGATGACGGGTTTACTGCGATGGTCGGGAATTGCGGGCGTTATCGCCGTAATGGCGACGCTTCAACCGGCCGCCGCCCAGTCGCCGCGCGCGGTGGTTGAACTGTTCACGTCGCAGGGCTGTTCGTCGTGTCCGCCCGCCGACAAGATTCTCGGCGAACTGGCGCAGGACCCGACCGTCGTCGCGCTGACGATGCCGATCGATTACTGGGATTATCTCGGCTGGAAGGACACGCTGGCCGATGCGCGCTTCAGCAAGCGGCAGAAAGCCTATTCGCGCATGCGCGGCGATCGCGACGTCTACACCCCGCAGATGATCGTCAACGGCGAACGTCACCTGATCGGCAGCGACCGCGCCGCCATCGACGACGCGATGCGCGACACCAAGCGAGCCAACGGCGTGATGTCGGTGCCGGTGTCGATGACGGTCGCCGGCAAGCAACTCGACATCACGGTGACGGCGACCTCGCCCGAGCATGCCGCGCGCCGCGGCGAAATCTGGATTTGCGCGATCTCGCGCGCGGTGCCGATCGCGATCGCGCGCGGCGAGAATCGCGGCCGCGAAATCGTCTATCACAACGTCGTCCGCAACTGGCTGAAGGTCGGCGACTGGTCCGGCGAGACCGCGAGCTGGAGCGTGCCGATGGAGAACATCGCGCGCGACGGCGTCGACGCCGCCGCGGTCTATGTCCAGGACGGCACCCGCGAGCGGCCGGGCGCGATGCTCGGCGCCGCCTTCACGCCGCTGCACTGATTGCCTCTGCCGGCATGACCATCCCCGCCTATATCGGAGCGGCGCTGGCCGAGATTGCCGGCTGTTTCTCGTTCTGGGCCTGGCTGCGGCTCGGCAAGCCGGCGTGGTGGCTCGCGCCCGGCGTCGCCTCGCTGATGCTGTTCGCGTATCTGCTGACGCTGGTCGATGCGCCGGCGGCCGGCCGCGCCTATGCCGCCTATGGCGGCGTCTATATCGTGGCGTCGCTGTGCTGGCTGTGGGCGATCGAGGGGATTCGGCCGGATCGCTGGGATATCGGGGGCGCCGCGCTCTGTCTGGCCGGGGCCGCGATGATCCTCGCGGGCCCGAGGCCATAGACCCGGGCGACAGACGCGGGGTGAAATAGGCCGCTAAAAACAAAAGGACCAACTTTCGTTGGTCCCGGATCAACTTCCCTGCGTACTGGCCCGATCCTGAAGGCCCCGGGGGGCTGGGGGCTGAGGAAACCGGGTCCGACAGAACCGGGCCGACGCAGTGATTGTGTTATCGCAAGCCAGCGCGGCGTCGGCTTGGCGGAAATTAGGCCGTATTATGATTTGCCTGACGTTTCCGTGAATCGCGCGTGGGGCCGGCGTCGGCGCATTCGCTCTTGCGGCGCGGACCGGTCGGGGCGATCATATCATCCGCATGACAGGAGGCGCCGATGAGTTTGACGTCGGGGGAGGCCGGTCCGGAGGAAAGCCGCGGATCGGAGCGCGCGGCGGTCGCGCCGCCGGGCAATGTCACGTTCACGGGCAACGTCACGTTCAACCGTCTCGAACTCAACCGCATCCTCAATCTCTACGGGCGGATGGTCGCCGACGGCGAGTGGCGCGACTACGCCATCGACTTTCTCAAGGACAAGGCGGTGTTCTCGATCTTCCGCCGCGCCTCCGAGGTGCCGATCTATCGCATCGAGAAAGACCCGCGGCTGGCGCGCAAGCAGGGCGCCTACAGCGTGATCTCGCAGGGCGGGCTGATCCTGCGGCGCGGCCACGACCTCGACCGCGTGCTGCTGGTGATCGACCGCAAGCTGGCGCTGGTGTAGCGGCTGCAGCGGTATATCCGCCGTCATTGCCAGCCCTCGGATCAGCGTTTCACGCCGTCCGAGCACAGGCTCCGCCAAGCAATCCGGAAAACCATGGGCAAGGACTGGATTGCTCCGTCGCCCCGCTCCTCGCGAGGACGGCCCGCGAATCAGTCGTCCGCCGGCACCGTCGCCGCGCCCTCGCCCAGCGCGCGCTGCATCATCACGGTGTCGAGCCAGCGGCCGAACTTGAAGCCGACATCGGGGTGGGTGCCGATCATCTGAAAGCCGCAGCGGCGATGCAGGCCGATCGAGCCGGCATTGGCGGAATCGCCGATCACCGCGATCATCTGGCGCTGGCCGCGCCGCTCGCATTCGGCGATCAGGTGCCGCAAGAGCTGGGTGCCGACGCCGCGCCGCTGCGCGGCGGGGGCGAGGTAGACCGAGTTCTCAACCGTGAAGCGATAGGCCGGGCGCGGCCGGTAGGGGCCGGCATAGGCATAGCCGAGCACGTCGCCGTCGAGGGTCGCCGTAAGATAGGGGAAGCCGCCGTCGCGCAGGGCCTGGAAACGGCGCGTCATCTCGGCGAGATCCGGCGGCGTCAGTTCGAAGGTGGCGGTGTTCTCGCGCACCTCGCGGTCGTAGATGGCGGTGATGGCGGGCAGGTCCGCCGCGACGGCCGGTCTGATCTGAGCGGTGGACATCGATTCTCCGTCGGGCGCGCCCGCCCATCATCGGGCGGACAACGAAAAAGCCCCGGCTTTTGGCCGGGGCTTCGATCCGCCGGGGCTCGCCGGCCGATTTAATCGCGCTGTCCGAGAAGCTGCAACAGCAGCGTGAACAGGTTGATGAAGTTCAGGTAGAGCGACAGCGCCCCGAGAATGGCGGCGCGGTCGGCGACGTCGCCGCCCTGGCCGCCGTAACCGTAGATGTAATCGTTCTTCAGCCGCTGGGTGTCCCAGGCGGTGAGGCCGGCGAACACCAGCACGCCAATCACCGACACCACGAACTGCAGCATCGAGGAGGCGATGAAGATGTTCACCAGGCTGGCGATGATGATGCCGAACAGGCCCATCATCAGGAACGAGCCCATGCCGGTCATGTCGCGCTTGGTGGTGTAGCCGTAGAGGCTCAGCGCGCCGAACGAGGCGGCGGTGATGAAGAACACCCGCACGATCGAGGTGTGGGTGTACACCAGGAAGATCGACGACAGCGAGACGCCCATCAGCGCCGAGAACACCCAGAACAGCATCTGCGCGGTGGCCGGCTTCAGCCGGTTGATGCCGAACGACATCACGAACACCATCGCCAGCGGCGCCAGCATGAACACCCATTTCAGCGGGCTGACGAACATCGCGACGCCGAACGAGGTCAGGTAGGTGCTGCCGACCTTGGCCGCGGCGGCCGAGGGGTCGCCGGTGACGGCGCCCATGTAGACGCCGAGCGCGGCGAGGCCGGTGATCGCCAGGCCGATGGTCATGTAGTTGTAGATGCGCAGCATGTAAGCGCGCAGGCCGGCGTCGATGGCGGCGGTGTCCACCCGCCCGGCGGCCCGGCCGAAAGGAGAAGCATAGTTACGGTCGAAGTCCGACATGGTCGAAACCCTCAAGTTGTCTGGCGAGGTGCGAAGGGCTCGCGCCGCCAGCGCGAAACTCTATACCAGATGCCGCCCTCGATGACATGAATTCGGAGACATGAATTCGATGCGGTCGAACCGGCGTCTGACCCAAGCTGTCATGTGGTAAACTAGCACACTCGCCGCAAGCTTCCACGCGCGGCTGAATGTCGCTCCGCAGCATGCCGCCACGAGAAGCCGGCGCGCCGTTCAGACTCGAGATCCACCGTAAACAAGCGGTTAACCCGGGAACCCGAAGCGGTCGCCGCTGGCAATGGTCCGAGAGGCCGACCGGAAACGCGACGTCATCGTCCGCCAAGGCGGACGATCCAGTCTTCCGCGCGGGCAAATGGGACATTTGAACCAATACGAGGTACTGGATGCTCCGCCTTCGCGGAGCATGACGGCGTTTGTGTTCCGGCGTTGCCGCTACAGGTTGCGCAGCACCGAGGCCGGCTTGCGGTTGAGCGCGCCGAGCGTGCCGATGAGGCCGAGGCCGAC
>JBDHSX010000121.1:0-11397 GCA_039808365.1 Xanthobacteraceae bacterium
CGCGATCCGACGCTCGCGCGCTGGTTTACAAGAGCGCTGCCGGTTTTTCAAACAACCCTTGATCGGAAAATATGCAAGCTGCGACAATTTCGCGCAGCTCTTCGAGCCATTTCAAGTGGTCGATTCCGTCGTTGGGAAGAGCGCAGGCGACCAGGCACCCATAACCATTTGAAAAGACTGTATTGCTTCGCCTCGCTCGCAATGACGGATGGCGTGCGGCCCTGGAAATACAGGCCGCTTTCCGCGCCGCGTAATCCGGCTCAAACGCTCATTTCTTCGGCAGCTTCACGCGTCGGCGGGTCAGTCGCTTCAGGAGTAAGCGCCGGGGTTTCCCGGTTCCCTTCGAATGTTTCGGCGGAGGCTGCCGGAAAGGGATCGAAGGGGCTCGCCCCCTCCACGAGCGGCTTTTGTCGATCGGCCCAGTGCAGTGCGGTGTAGTCGAAGCCGCGCTCGATGGTCGGCTTCACGATGGCGAAATAGGGCGAGATGTCGAAGTCGCGCGGCATGTAGAGCGAGGAGTCGCGGATGTGCAGGATCTCGCGCCGCGCCTGCCGGCTCCGGGTGCGGGTGATCTTCGGCAGGATCGGATAGCGCACCGCCTCGAACGCCTGGGCGATCAGGGCCGAGCAGATGATCTTGGTCGGGTCGCCGGAGCCGAGCGCGATCATGCGGCGCCGGAACCGCTGCGGCACCGGCAGCGGAAACAGATAGCGTGCCAGATCGACGATGTTCTTGGTGTCGTAGCCGAAGCCGATGCGGTTGATGGTGTAGCGGCACACCGTCTCGCGGTCCTCGAAGGACAGGCCGACCGGGCGGCACAGCCGCGTGTGATACGGAAAATATTTCGACAGCGGCGCCGAGATGACGCCCTCGCCGACATTGGCCTCGATCAGCACATGCGGTTCGCCGTTCGGCTCCGCCGCGCCGGTGATCGGTCCGACATAGAGCGCGGCATGCGACCAGGTCGATTGCGTCAGGTATTTGATGATGCCGGAGATGCGGCTGTTGCCTTCGATCAGCAACACGTCGCCGGGCATGATGATGTCGCGCAGCCGGTCCGGATCGCTGGGCGTGAAGGGTTCATATCCCGGCGTCTCCTTCTGGAGATAGCCGGCGATCAGTTTGCCGATGGCGTCGAGCATGAAGCCCATGAGACCGGTCCCGCGCGGTTCGTTCCGACCGCTTCGTCGGTTTTCAAGCATGGCGACAAGCCATTGCAATTTGGTTCATGCTCATGACCGGGTGTTCACCGTCGATTCATCATGACGGTTGCCGCGCATCAATGGATGCGGCAACTTACCCGTGCGTTCCCGGAATCGTTCAGATTTCGGCAACCACGACTCTCGAAACAGACATGCACGCATGACACTTTCGCGTCGAACGGTGTTGACGGCTCCGGTGGCTTTCGCCGCGCTGCCGTTGTCGCGCATCATGGCCGCGCCGCCGCCGCGCGAGGTTGACATTGTTGTGATCGGCGCCGGCGCGGCCGGGCTCGCCGCGGCGCGGCGCGTCAAGGCCGCCGGGCGCAGTGTCGTGGTGATCGAGGCGGGGCCGCGGATCGGCGGGCGCTGCCGCACCGATCCCGCGCTGTTCGGCGTGCCGTTCGATCGCGGCGCGCGTTCGCTCTACAACCCCGACGGCAATCCGCTGGTGAAGCTCGCGCGCGCGAGCGGCTTTGACATCGCGCCGGCGATGATGGGCCAGAAGATCCGCGTCGGCCGCCGCAACGCCCGCGCCGGCGAGGCGGAGGATTTTCTCACGGCGCTGGTGCACGCCGGCCGCGCCATTGACGCCGCCGCGCGCGACGGCCGCGATGTCGCCTGCGCCTTGGTGCTGCCGAACGACCTCGGGGACTGGGCCGCGACAGTGGATTTCGTGCTCGGCGCCAGCGCCACCGGCAAGGATCTGCGCGATCTCTCGACGGTGGATCGCGCGCGGATGCGGGAGCGCGTCGCCGCCATCGTCTGTCGGCAGGGCCTCGGCGCGCTGCTGGCGCGGCTCGGCGACGACGTGCCGGTCGCGCTCGACACCGCGGCGACGCGGGTGTCGTGGAACGATCGCGATGTCGCAGTGGAGACGCCGGCGGGCAGGATTGTCGCGCGCGCCGCCATCGTCACCGTCTCGACCAACGTGCTGGCCTCTAGCCGCATCGCTTTCGCGCCCGACCTGCCGAAGCGGCAGTTGGACGCGGCGTCCGGTCTCGGTCTCGGCAGCTACGATCGCATCGCGTTGCAGATGCCGGGCAACCCGCTCGGGCTCGGCCGCGACGAGAGTTTGATCGAGCGCGGCAAGGACGCGCGCACCGCGTCGCTGGTCGCCAATATCGGCGGTTCGTCGCTGTGCACCATCGATGTCGCCGGGCGATTCGGCGCGGACATTGCGGCGCAGGGCGAGGACGCCATGGTGGCGTTCGCGCGCGAATGGCTCGCCGGGCTGTTCGGCAATGACGCGGTCGCAAAAATCGAACGCAGCTTCGCCACGCGCTGGAATGCCGATGCCCTGATCGGCGGCGCGATGTCGGCGGCGGCGCCCGGCGCGGCCGGGGCGCGAAAAATTCTCGCCCAGCCGTTTGGCAACGTCTTCATCGCCGGCGAGGCGACCCATGAGACCTTGTTCGGCACCGTCGAGGGCGCGTGGGAATCGGGCGAGCGCGCCGCCGACGCCGCGCTGAAGAAGATCGGCCCGGCCAAGCCTCCGCCGCCGCCGAAGAAGTCGCGCGCGAAAAAGCGGCACCGGTGATGTCTTCCTCCCATCATTGCAGGACGAGACTCGCGGCAACCGCAACGCGGCCCATGTCGTCCTCGCTCGGGAGTCAGCGCAGCCAGCCGTCGAACAGCGGCAGGCTGACCAGCGCCGAGACGGCGATCAGCGCGTAGCAGACGCGGCGGAATGTGGTGTCGCTGGCGAAGCCGAACATATGCGTGCCGATCCACAGCCCAACGCCGAACAACGGCCCCGCGACGAGCGCGAGGCCGATCACCGCCGCCGTGAACAGCCCGCCCCACAGATAGCTCGCGAGGATGATGACGTCCGACACCGCGAAATAGAGGATGATGCTGGCGCGCGTCACCGCAGCGGCGGCGGCGTCGCGCAGCCAGTACAGCACCACCGGCGGGCCGCCGACCTGCGCCACGCCGCCGAAGAAGCCGGCGAGCGCGCCGACCAGTATGGTCGCGGGCGCGGTCGGCGGACGCGGATAGCGCCACCCCGCCATCATCAGAATCAGCAACGGCACGATCAGCGCGACGATCATCCAGCGCACCGCCAGCGGATCGGCATGAAGCAGGAACAGCGTACCAAGCGGCACGCCGACCAGCGAGCCGACGACCATCAGCATCACCTCGCGGCGGTTGGCGATGCGCGCCGCGTCCCGCACCAGGCTCGCGGCGGCGATCATCTCGAAGATCAGCAGCAGCGGCGCGGCGACCTGCGCCCCGATCGCCGCGCTCGCCAGCGGCATGAAGATCAGCGCCGAGCCGAAGCCGGAGAAGCCACGCGCCAGGCCCGCGACGAACGTGGTGGCGGCGAGAACGGCGATCGCCGCGATACTGACGCCGTCAAGGCCGGGGAGGGTCATGGATGGCCTGCGATGGATCAACCGAAGCGGCGCCGGAACGACAGAGGATCGGCCGAAGCGGGGATGCCTGACAAGAGGCCGGGCATGCCGGTGTTGAATTTCTCCGTCATTGCGCGGAACGTGAGCGCTGAAGCCATCCAGTCCTTGCCTTGCGGCTTTCTGGATTGCCCCGCTTCGCCCGCAATGACGAAGCGCGCGCGTCGGCGCGTTACCCTCGCAGCGCGCCGCCGGTCTTTTTCGTCACGTCCGCGACGATCTTGGCGGCGATGGCGTCGATCTCCTGATCGGTCAGCGTCTTCTCGCGCGGCTGGATCGTCACGGCGATGGCGATGGACTTCTTGTCGGGATCGATGCCCTTGCCCTCGTAGACGTCGAACACGGTGACGCCGGTGATGAGCTTCTTGTCGGCCGCCTGGGCGGCGCGCACGAGGTCGGCCGCCCTCACGTCGCGCGCGACGATGAAAGCGAAGTCGCGCTCGACCGGATGGAACGCCGGCAGATCGAGCGGCGGCTTGGCGCGCGTCGCCTTGGCCTTGCCCTCGGGAATGCGGTCGAGGATCACCTCGAACGCCATCAGCGGGCCGTCGGCGCCGAGCTGTTCGAGCGCGCGCGGATGCAACTCGCCGAAATGGCCGAGCACGTTCTGCGGCCCCATCTGGATCGCGGCGGCGCGGCCGGGATGCAGCCACGCCGGAAACCTGTCGCCGCCGCCGGGCGCGATCTGCAACGCTTGTACGGACGCGCCGGCCGCCGCCAGCACCGCAAGCGCGTCGGCCTTGACGTCGAATACATTCGCCTGTGCCGATCCGCTCCAGTTGCGACCAAGCCCCTGCGACGAGGCGAAGCCGCGCCGGATGCCGCTCGCGGCGGTGAACTGATCCCGCGGGCGGTCACCGCGAAAAATCTGACCGACCTCGAACAGCGCGACGTCATCGGTGCCGCGGTCATGATTGGATTGCGCCGTTGCGATCAGTCCCGGCAGCAGCGAGGGCCGCATGTCGGAGAGATCCGAAGCGATGGGATTGGCGAGCGCCAGCGCGGGCTGGCCGCCGCCGAACAGTTCGGCGTGAGGCTTGGCGATGAACGACCACGTCACCGCCTCCACCATGCCGCGCGCGGCGAGCGCGCGCCGGGCGCGGCGGGTGCGCGATTGCAGCGTGGTCAGCACCGGCTTGCGCGGGTTGTCACCGCGCGGAAACGGCGTCATCGGCACCTTGTCGACGCCGACGATGCGCACGATCTCCTCGACGATATCGGCCTTGCCGTGGACATCGGTGCGCCATGACGGCACCGCGATCTTCACCACCGGGCCGTTGCCCGCCACCATGAAGCCGAGCCGTTGCAAAATGCCGCGCGCCTCCGGCAGCGGCACCTCGATGCCGGCGAGGCGCTTCAGTTCGGACAGCGGATAGTCGATGACGCGGTCGTCGGGAAACGCCTTGCCGACCACCACATTGTCCGACGGCGTCCCGCCGCAAAATTCCATCACCATTTTGGTCGCGAGTTCGAGCCCCGGCACCATGAAGGCCGGATCGACGCCGCGCTCGAAGCGATAGCGCGCGTCGGAATTGATGCCGAGCTTGCGGCCGGTCTGGGCGATGTTGATCTCGTTCCACAGCGCCGATTCGATCAGGACGTCGGTGGTGTTTTCGTCGCAGCCCGACGCCTCGCCGCCCATGATGCCGGCGAGCGATTCGACGCCATGATCGTCGGCGATGACGCAAACGCTGTCGTCGAGCTTGTAGGTGCGACCGTCAAGCGCCAACAGCTCCTCGCCGTCGCGCGCGCGTCGCACGGTGAGGTGGCCCTTTACTTTCTTGGCGTCGAACACATGCAGCGGCCGGGCGCGGTCGTAGGTCATGAAGTTGGTGATATCGACCAGCGCGTTGATCGGGCGCAGGCCGATGGCGGCGAGGCGCTGTTGCAGCCACTCCGGCGACGGGCCGTTTTTCACGCCGCGCACCAGGCGCAGCGCGAAGCCGGGGCACAGCGTGGCGTCTTCGACGCTGACCTGCACCGGGCAGGGGAATTCGCCCTTGATCGGCTTGATGCCGGGGTCTTTCAGCCGGCCCATGTCGGCGGCGGCGAGATCGCGCGCGATGCCGTGGACGCCGGTGGCGTCCTGCCGGTTCGGCGTCAGATTGATCTCGATCACCGGATCGATCAGTTTCGCCCATTCGACATAGGACGCGCCGACGGGTGCGTCCGCCGGCAGTTCGACGATGCCGCTATGGTCGTCGGAAATCTCGATCTCCGCGCCGGAGATCAGCATCCCACGCGATTCGACGCCGCGAATCGAGCCGACGCTGAGCGTGATGTTCTTGCCGGGAATGTAGGTGCCGGGCGGGCCGAAGATGGTGACGAGGCCGTCGCGCGCGTTGGGCGCGCCGCACACCACCTGCACCGGATCGCCGCCGTCGCCGATGTCGACCATGCACACCCGCAGCCGATCGGCGTTCGGATGCTGCACGGCGGAAACCACGCGCGCGATGCGGATCGGCTTGAGCTGCTCGGCCTTGTTCTCGATGTGCTCGACCTCAAGCCCGATCATGGTGAGCTTGTCGGCCAACTGTTCCAGCGGCGCGTCGGTGTCGAGATGATCCTTCAGCCAGGAGAGGGTGAATTTCACGAACTGAGTCCTCCCGCGAGCGTCGGGATGTCGAGCGGCTTGAAGCCGTAGTGATTGAGCCAGCGCGCGTCGCCCTCGAACAGTTGGCGCAGGTCGGCGATGCCGTATTTCAGCATGGCGATGCGGTCGATGCCCATGCCCCAGGCGAAACCCTGATAAACGTCGGGATCGATGTCGCAGGCGCGCAGCACGTTGGGGTGCACCATGCCGCAGCCGAGAATTTCCAGCCAGTCCTCGCCCTCGCCGAAGCGGATCTCGCCCTTGTCGCGACGACACTGGATATCAACCTCCAGCGACGGCTCGGTGAACGGAAAGAACGACGGCCGGAACCGCATGTTGATGTGATCGACCTCGAAGAACGCCTTGCAGAATTCGTGCAGGATCCATTTGAGGTGGCCGAGATGCGAGCCCTTGTCGATCACCAGTCCCTCGACCTGATGGAATTGCGGCGTGTGGGTCGCGTCGGAATCGATGCGATAGGTGCGGCCGGGGCAGATCACGCGGATCGGCGGTTTCTGGCTCAGCATGGTGCGCACCTGCACCGGCGAGGTGTGGGTGCGCAGCAAGAGCCGCGAGCCGTCCTCCTTCGGATTGAAAAAGAAGGTATCGTGCATCTCCCGCGCGGGATGCCCGACGGGGAAATTCAGCTTGGTGAAGTTGTAGTCGTCGGTCTCGATGTCCGGACCCTCGGCCACCGCAAAACCCATGTCGGCGAAGATGGTGGTGAGTTCGTCCCAGGTCTGGCTCAGTGGATGGATGCGGCCGGCTTCCGCCGGAGTGTCGCGCAACGGCAGCGTGACGTCGATGGTTTCCGATGCGAGGCGCGCATCGAGCGCGGCGTTTTTCAGGACCTCGCGGCGCGCGGTCAGCGCCTGCGTCACGGCGTCCTTGGCGAGATTGATCCTCGCGCCCTCGGACTTGCGCTCGTCCGGCGACATCTTGCCGAGGGTGGCGAGCAGCGCCGAGATCGAGCCCTTCTTGCCCAGCGCCGCCACGCGCACGGCTTCCAGCGCGGCCTCGTCACTGGCGGCGGCGATGTCGGCGAGGATGGAGTGTTGCAGTTCTTCGAGATTGGACATGACCATCCTCCGCACAGCGTCATGCCCGGACTTGATCCGGGCATCCATCCTGTGAAGAGCGATGGATCGCCGGGTCAAGCCCGGCGATGACGACATCATGCAATGTCAGAGATTGATGCCGGGCAGCTACGCTCAGGCCGCCAACGCGGCCTTGGCCTTTTCGGCGATCGCCTGGAACGCGGCGGGCTCGTGGATGGCGAGGTCCGACAGCACCTTGCGGTCGACGGTGATGCCCGATTTGGCAAGGCCGTTGATGAACACGCTGTAGGTCATGCCGAGCGGCCGCACGGCGGCGTTGAGACGCTGAATCCACAGCGCGCGGAACGTGCGCTTCTTGCGCTTGCGGTCGCGGAAGGCGTACTGGCCGGCCTTGTCGGCGGCGGCCTTGGCGGCGCGAATGGTGTTCTTCCGGCGGCCGGAGAACCCCTTGGTGATCTTGTAGACTTTCTTGTGCTTGGCGTGAGCCGTCACACCGCGTTTAACGCGAGACATGACCGATCTCCTTCAAATGACTGGGAAATTCAGGATTGCGACAGGTTGGCCGTCAGTCGTTCGGCAAGAAATATTTCTTGATGTTCTCGCCGTCGGTCTTGAACATGATGCGGGTGCCGCGAAGCTGACGAATCTGCTTCTTGGTCCGCTTGATCATGCCGTGTCGCTTGCCGGCGTGGGCGGACACCACCTTGCCGGTCCCGGTCACTTTGAAGCGCTTTTTGGCGCCCGATTTGGTCTTCAGCTTGGGCATTTGGCTCTCCTCAAAGCCACGGCAAAACTGCCCCAAGGGGCGGCGCGCGGCCAAAATGCTCGCTAGAGCGTTGAAAGTGCTCGATTGTTCCTTTCCGGAACCCATCCGCACGCTCACCGCCACGGCAGCCCTAAATCAGCCGGGCGATGAAGATCGGGCTTATGGCAGAGGATGGGCCGAAAGGCAACGGGGGAGAGGCGCTTTCCGCCTCACCACCGCAGCGGCTTAGCAGTCCCCGCCCGCGCGGGGACGACCGTCGATGGGTTTCCGATGGAACCGGGCTGGCCCGCTCAGCGCGGCGCCAGCACCATGACGACCTGACGGCCCTCAAACTTGGCGTCCTGCTCCACCTTGGCGATCTCGGCGACTTCCGATTTCACCTTGTCGAGCAGCTTGGTGCCGATGTCCTGGTGCGCCATCTCGCGGCCGCGGTAGCGCAAGGTGATCTTGACCTTGTCGCCTTCCTCGAAGAACCGCTTCATCGCCCGCATCTTCACGTCGTAATCGTGATCGTCGATCATCGGCCGGAGCTTGATCTCCTTGATCTCGACGATTTTCTGCTTCTTGCGGGCTTCCGCGGCCTTCTTCTGCGCCTGGAACTTGTACTTCCCGTAGTCCATGATCTTGCAGACGGGAGGATTGTTGTTCGGCGAGATTTCGACGAGGTCCATGCCGGCTTCGGCGGCCATCTTGATCGCGGCGATGGTCTCGACGGTGCCGCGATTGACACCGTCCTGATCGATCAGCTGAATCTGGGCGTTGCGGATTTCATCGTTGGTGCGCGGCCCTTCCTTGGCGGCGACGGGCGGGGCTCTATTGGGACGGCGAATGGGGGCTTCTCCAGGATTGTGAATGAAAGCTGTAGTCTGAAGGAAACCGCGCCGGCGGGCAAGCATCGCCCCGGCCGCTACGCGGCAAAACCCTTGCCGCGCGGCATTTTGGTCACGCTGCCGTCGCGGTTCTGCTCACATAGATTGCGCCGGGCGGTTACGCAAGCGACACTGCAAGGCGCGGCGGACCGACGGAGAAACCATTCATGACCGATAAAGCCGAGGGCGGCCCGGACTTCCTCACGGTTGGCGAGGGTGAGGCCAGCCGCCGGATCGCGGTGCGGGCACGAGCGGGCGGGGCGCCGGGACTGTTCTGGCTCAGCGGCTTCAATTCCGACATGGCCGGGACCAAGGCGGTGGCGCTCGACGCCTTTGCGGCCGAGCACGGCCGCGCCTGCGTGCGCTTCGATTACTCCGGCCATGGCGAATCCGGCGGTCGCTTCGTCGACGGCACCATCGGGCGCTGGCTGGAGGAGGCGCTGGCGGTGTTCGACGCCTGTTGCAAGGGGCCGACGGTGGCGGTCGGTTCCTCGATGGGCGGCTGGATCGCGCTGCTCGTGGCGCGCGAACTGAAGCGGCGCGGCACGCCGCTCGCCGGCCTGGTGCTGATCGCGCCGGCGCCGGATTTTACCGAGGAACTGATGTGGAAGGGTTTCCCCGACACGGTGAAGCGCGAGATCGATGTCAACGGGGTGTGGCTGCGGCCGTCGCAATATGGCGATCCCTATCCGATCACCCGTGGTCTGATCGAGGACGGCCGCAACCATCTCCTGCTCGGCGCGAGCATCGATATCGGCTGCCCGGTGCGGATTCTTCAGGGCGCGCAGGACCCGGACGTGCCATGGCGTCACGCCTTCCGTCTCACCGAGTGCCTGCCGAGCGACGACGTGGTGCTGACCCTGGTGCGGGACGGCGACCATCGCCTGTCGCGGCCGCAGGATATCGCGCGGCTGTTGGCGGCGGTCGGCGAGTTTTGATGGAGATCCTCTCCCGGTCTTGCGCCGCTACTCCGCGGCCGTCGCGAGATAACGCTGGCGCAGTTCGCGCTTGAGCAGCTTGCCGCTGGGATTCTTCGGCAGGCTGTCGACGAAGATGACGCGCTTCGGCGTCTTGAACGGCGCCATCGCCCGCGCGCAATGATCGATCACCGCGCTCTCGCTCAGCGACTGGCCGGCCTTGACCACGACGATCGCCGTCACCGCCTCGATCCAGCGCGGATCGGGCAGGCCGACCACCGCCACTTCCGAGACTTCCGGCAAACGATAGATGGTTTCCTCGACCTCGCGGCTGGCGACGTTCTCGCCGCCGGTCTTGATCATGTCCTTCATGCGGTCGACCACGGTGATGTAGCCGTCCGCGTCCACGGTCGCGAGATCGCCGGAGTGAAACCAGCCGCCTCTGAAAGCTTCCGCCGTCTTCTCGGGGTTATTGTAGTAGCCCGACAACAGATGCGGCGAGCGATGCACGATCTCGCCGACCTCGCCGACCGCGACGTCTTCCATGGCGTCGTTGACGACGCGGGTCTCGACGTTGAGCGCGGGCTTGCCGGCGGAGCCGGCCTTGCGCAACTGGTCCTCCGGCTTGAGGACGGTGGCGACCGGCGCGATCTCGGTCTGGCCGTAGAAATTCCAGAACCGCACCTTGGGCAGGCGGCGCTGCAATTCGAGCAGCACTTCCACCGGCATGATCGAGGCGCCGTAATAGCCTTTCTTCAGGCTGCTCAGGTCGGTCGTGTCGAAATCGGGTGAGCGCAGCATTCCGATCCACACCGTCGGCGGCGCGAAGAACAAGGTGATGCCGTGGCGCGCGATCATCGACAGGATCAGGTCGGGCGACGGCTGGCTGATGATGACGCTGGTCGCGCCGAGATAGGTGGCGGGCCCGAGGTAAACGTCGAGCTGCGCGCAGTGATAGAGCGGCAGCGCGTGCAGCATGACGTCGCCTTCCGTCATGTCGCCGTCGATGACGCAACTGGTATATTGCCACATCACCGCCTCATGGCTCAGCATCGCGCCCTTGGGCAGCGATTCCGTGCCGCTGGTGTAGATGATCTGGGCGAGGTCGCGGCTGTCGACATAGGTGTCGATCGGCGTGGCGTCGGCATCGAGCAGATTGTCCATGGTGGTCATGCCGGCCGGCGGCGTGGATGGCTGTTCGCCCGGCAGCCACACCAGCGATTTCACCGCGCAGTCCCTGGCGGAAGCGGCGCGGGCCTGTTCGATGAAGTCGGGGCCGACCGCCAGCACCGTCGCGCCGGAGCTTGCGAGGATGAAGCGGATCTCCTCCGGATTGAGCATGAAGTTGATCGGCACGATCACCGCGCCGATGCGCGCCAGCGCGAAGCGCAACAAAGCGAAGGCATGGGAATTGCGCGACAGCACCGCGACGCGGTCGCCCCTGGCGACGCCGAATTGGCCGAGCCCGCGGCCGAGACGATCGCACAGCGTATTGAATTCCGCATAGGTCCAGGTCGTCGCGCCGCATTTCACCGCGGTCTTGTCGCCGAGCCGCTTCGCGGAGCGGCGCAGGACATCGCC
>JBDHSX010000122.1:0-11382 GCA_039808365.1 Xanthobacteraceae bacterium
GCAACACCAACGCGCCGACCATCATGATCGGCGAGAAGGCCGCCGACATGATCAAGGCCGAGATGCGGGCGGGGTAGCGGGCGCGGTGAGCAAACACTCCCGGCGTCGTCCCCGCGCAGGCGGGGACCCATAACCCCTGGCTGTGGTTGTGATGAGAGAGGGTTGTCTTTTGACGGAAACAAGACGCGTCATTGCCGGGCTTGACCCGGCAATCCATCCTCTTGAAACGATTCCTCTTTTTTGATGGATGCGCGGGTCAAGCCCGCGCATGACAATTCCATCTAAACCAAACCCGCTCCAGACAACCTCGCTCAGGTGATGGAGCCGAAGCGCCGCGGCGTATGGGTCCCCGCCTGCGCGGGGACGACGGTTTTCGTGCTGGAAGTCCGCACATGCAACACAGCAAACGTCATCCTCCGCGAAAGCGGAGGATCCAGTATTTCCTATCGCCTCAAATTTCCCGCCAGCGCCCGGATGACTGGATCATCCGCCTTCGCGGACGATGACGCGTCGTTTCTGGTCAGGCTCCAAGGCGATAACGGTAGGCCGCTGACCTACTCCGCCGGGGCCGCCGCCGGCACCGCCGGCTCGCCGCTCTCCTGCCGCGCCGCTCGCGAAAACAGCCGCTGCACGAACACGAAGAACACCGGCACCATCAGCAGCGCCAGGATCACCACCGCGATCATGCCGCCCATCACGCCGGTGCCGAGCGCCTGCTGACTGCGCGCGCCGGCGCCGCTGGCGACCACCATCGGCAGCACGCCGCAGACGAAGGCGAGGCCGGTCATCACGATCGGCCGGAACCGGAGCTGGCAGGCTTCCAGCGTCGCCGCGACCAGCGGCTTGCCCTGCGCGCGCAGATCCTTGGCGAACTCGATGATGAGAATGGCGTCCTTGGCGGCGAGGCCGATGATGGTCACCAGCCCCACCGTGAAATAGACGCCGTTGGGCAGATCGCGCAGCATCGAGGCGATCACCGCGCCGACCATGCCGAGCGGGATCGTCAGCAGCACCGCGAGCGGAATGGTCCAGCTCTCGTAAAGCGCCGCGAGGCACAGGAACACCACCAGGATCGACAGCGCCAGCAGCAGCGGCGCCTGCGCGCCGGACAGCTTTTCCTGCAGCGACTGGCCGGTCCATTCGTACCCGAAGCCGCGCGGCAACAGGCCGGCGAGCCGCTCCATCTCCTTGATGGCGTCGCCCGAGGTGAAGCCCGGCCGCGCCTCGCCGCTGATGCGCACCGCCGGATAGTAATTGAAGCCGACGACCTGGCTCGGCCCCTTGGCCCATTCGATGGTGGCGAACGACGACAGCGGCGCGACCTGGCCACGCGCGTTCTTGACGCTGTAGCTCAGGATGTCGTCGGCGTTCATGCGGTCCGGCGAATCCGCCTGCACGATGACGCGCTGCATGCGCCCGCGATTGGGAAAATCGTTGATGTAGGCCGAGCCGAGATTGGTCGAGATGGTGTTGTTGATGTCCTCGAAGGTGATGCCGAAGGCGCTCGCCTTCTCGCGGTCGATCATCAGATTGACCACCGGCGCCTCCGGCAGACCCTCGATGAACACCTTCTGCAACACCGGGCTGGCGTTGGCGTCCGCCACCAGTCTGTTGGCGGCGTCGCGCAGCGCGCGATAGCCCTTCTGGCCGCGATCCTGCAAGCGGAAGCTGAAGCCCGACGAGTTGCCGAGATTGTCGATCGGCGGCGGCTGCAACGCCGAGATTTTCGCGTCGCGCAGTCCTTCCATCGTCTTGTTGATATCGTCGACGATGGCCGCGGCGGAATCCTTTTTGCCGCGTTCCGACCAGTCCTTCAGCGTGATGAACGCCTGCGCGGTGTTCATGCCCTGGCCGAGGAAGGAGAAGCCGGTGAGGAAGGTGACGTCCTCGATGCCGTCGCGCTTGGCGAGATAATCCTCGACCGTCTTCACCGCCGCCGCGGTGCGGGCGAACGACGAATCCGCCGGCGTCTGCACGTCGGTGGTGATGAAGCCCTGATCGTCGATCGGCAAAAAGCCCGCCGGCATCCGCACAAAAGCCCAGCCAAGGCCGACCAGCAGGATCGCATAGACGATCATCAGCCGTCCGGCGCGCTTCAGCGACCAGCCGACGACGCCGGTGTAGCGGTCGCGGGTGCGCGCCATGGCGCGGTTGAACAGGCCGAAGACGCCGCGCCGCGCATGGCCGTGCCCCGGCTTCACCGGCTTGAGCAGGGTGGCGCACAGAGCCGGCGTCAGCGACAGCGCCATCAGCGCGGAGAAGCCGATCGCCGCCACCATGGTCACCGAGAACTGGCGGTAGATGACGCCGACCGAGCCGGGGAAGAACGCCATCGGAATGAACACCGCCGCCAGCACCGTGGTGATGCCGACGATGGCGCCGGTGATCTGCGACATCGCCTTGCGGGTCGCCTCCTTCGGCGGCAGCCCCTCCTCCGCCATGATGCGCTCGACGTTCTCGACCACGACGATGGCGTCGTCCACCAATATGCCGATCGCCAGCACCATGCCGAACATCGTCAGCATGTTGATGGAGTAGCCGAAGGCGAGCAGCGTCGCGCAGGTGCCGAGCAGCGCCACCGGCACCACGATGGTCGGAATGATGGTGTAGCGGAAGTTCTGCAGGAACAGGAACATCACCAGGAACACCAGCACCACCGCCTCGATCAGCGTGTGCAGCACCTTGGTGATGGAGGCCTTGACCACCGGCGTGATGTTGTAGGGAATCTCATACTTGATGTTGGCCGGGAAGAACTTCGCCAGTTCCTTCATCTTGGCTTCGACGGCGGCGGCGGTCGCCAGCGCGTTGCCGGTCGGCGACATCAGCACCGACAGGCCGGCGGCCGGCTTGCCGTTCAGCCGCGTGGTGAACTGATAGCCCATGCCGCCGATCTCGACGCGGGCGACGTCGCGCAGCCGCACCGTGGAGCCGTCGGGATTGGCGCGCAGCACGATGGCGCCGAACTCGTCGGGCGAGCCGAGCTGACCCTTCACCAGCACCAGCGCCGATGTCTTCTGATCCTTGTTGCTCGGCTCGGCGCCGACGCTGCCGGACGCCACCTGCGCGTTCTGGGCGTTGATCGCCTTGGTCACGTCGTCGGCGGTGAGGTTGAAGCCGACCAGCTTGTCGGGATCGATCCAGATCCGCAGCGACTGCTCGGTCGAATACAGCGTGGCGCGGCCGACGCCGGGAATGCGGCGGATTTCGCCGAGCACGTTGCGGACCATGAAATCGCCGAGCGCGACCTCGTCCATGCTGCCATCGGTGGAGGACAGCGTGATGATCTGCAACACCGCGCTGGAGGCTTCCTCGATCAGGATGCCCTGCTGCAACACCGCGCGCGGCAGCCGCGACTCGATGCGCTTGATGCGGTTCTGCACGTCCACCGAGGCCATCTCGACGTCGGTGCCGGGCTGGAAGAACGCGGTGATCTCGACCTGCCCCAGCGAATCGCTGGTCGATTCGAAACTCAGGATGCCGTTGGCGCCGTTGAGCTCCTCCTCGATCAGCCGGGTGACGCTGTTGTAGAGGTTTTCCGGCGACGCGCCGGGATAGCTGGTCGACACCGAGATCGACGGCGGCGCGATGATCGGATACTGCGCCACCGCGAGGAACGGAATCGAGATCGCGCCGATCAGGCAGATGAACAGCGCGACGACCCAGGCGAAGATCGGACGGTCGATGAAGAATGACGGCATCGGCGGCTCAATCGCTGATCGACGCCGGGGTCACCTTGATATCGCCGGCCGCGATCGAGCCGGTCGCGACCTCGCGCAGCGGCAGCGGCCTGACCTCGTCGCCGGCGGCGAATTTCTGAAAGCCCTCGACCACGACGCGGTCGCCGGGCTTGAGGCCGTCGGTGATCAGCCACTGGCCGCCGTGGACCGCGCCGGTGCGCACCGCCTGCACGGCGACGCGGTTGTCGGGCCGCACCACGAACACCTCGCTGCCGCCGTCGCGCGAGCGCTGCACCGCCTGCTGCGGCACCGCGATGGCGTCGGTGTCGATGCCCTGCTCGATCAGCACGCGGACATACATGCCGGACAGCAATTCGCCGTTGGGATTCGGGAACTCGCCGCGCAGCGTCACCTGTCCGGTCTCGGCGTTGACCTTGGCTTCCGAGAACAGCAGTTTTCCGGTGTGCGAATAGGTTCCGTCGTCGACGATCAGCTTGATCTTGGCCGCGCCCGGCGCGATCTGCTCCAGATCGCCGCGTGCAAAGGCGCGCCGCAGCTTGTTGAGGTCGGAGACCGACTGGGTGAAGTCGGCATAGATCGGATCGAGTTGCTGGATCGAGGCCAGATTGGTGGCGTCGCCCGGCGCCACCAGCGCGCCCTCGCTGACCAGCGCCGCGCCGATGCGGCCGTCGATCGGCGCGCGGATGGTGGCGTAGCCGAGGTTGAGCCGGGCGCGGGCGACATCGGCCTTTCGCGCGGCGACGTCGGCCTCGGCCTGCCGCTTCGCCCCGATCGCGGTCTCATGCTGCGCCTCGGAGGCGACGTGCTGCTGCGTCAGGGTTTCGATGCGCCGGGCGTGCCGGTTGGCCTGATCGAGCACCGCCTCGGCCTTGGCGAGCGCCGCCTCCTGCGCCATCAGATCGACCTCGAACGGCTTTGGATCGATGCGGTACAGCGGATCGCCGGCCTTGACGTCGCTGCCCTGATGGAACAGGCGCTCGACGATGATGCCGGACACCTGCGGGCGGACGTCGGCGACGCGCATCGGCGCGATGCGGCCGGGCAATTCGCGCACCACGGCGAACGGCTGCGGCCTGACGCTGACGAAGGTGACCTCCGGCGGCGGCGCCGGCTGCGCCGCGACCGCCGACGCCGGCTCGTCGCATCCGGACAGCATCGGCGCGACCGCGAGCAGCAACATCAAACCAAGTCCGGATCGCACGCCTCGTCGCATCATCAATTGCATTGTCTCGCTATCCCAACTCTCGAACATGAATCACCCGCACGCCGCGACAGCAGGACCGCGCGGCGTCGTTGATTCGAACTTTGACCCGATTTGTTTTCCCAAAAGTAACGCGACAAGAATGCAGCGCAACAAATGTTGCGGCGGCGCAATGCCACAGCGCGTTACGACGTTGAGGTTGCAGCAACTTTGCGGGATTCACGAAATTGTGAGTCGGGTTTTGGAACCGGATCGGTCGGATTTTAAAATTGTTCCAGCGCTCCGCGCGCGTCGTCCAGGCTCGCCACACATGCGGCCTGCACCCGGAGTTCTCAAAAAAGACTCCGGCGGCGATGGCGCGCCGCCGGAGCAATATTCGTCATGCCGTCGCTTCAGCGCGCTTCGTTGATGATCTGAAGCTGGGTGAACTCCGCAAGCCCTTCCTCGGCGAATTCGGTGCCGATGCCGGACTGCTTGGCGCCGCCGAACGGGATGTGCGGGGCCATGTCGAGATGCTTGTTGATCCATACGGTGCCGGCCTCGATGCGCTCGGCGACCTTGTGCGCGCGCTCCGAGTTGGACGACCACACCGACGCGCCGAGACCGTAATTGGTGGCGTTGGCGCGGCGGATCACATCCTCGCTGTCGGAATACTTGATCACCGGCAGCACCGGGCCGAACTGCTCCTCGTCGACCAGCTTCGAGCCTTCCTTGATGTCGCGCACGATGGTCGGCTCGATGAAATAGCCGGGGCGGTCCATCGCCTTGCCGCCGGCGATGATGTTGCCGTTCTTGCGCGCGTCGTCGAGGAAGCCCTTGACCTTCTCGTACTGCATCTTGTTCTGCAACGGGCCGAGCTTGGTGCCCTGCTTGGAGCCGTCATCGACCACGGTGTTCCTGGCGATGTTGACCAGTTCCTCGCAGAGTTCGTCATAGACCGACTCATGCACATAGAGCCGCTTGATGGCGAGGCAGACCTGCCCGCTGTTCTGGAACGCGCCCTCGAAGATGCCCGGCGCGACCTTCTTGGGATCGACGTCGTCGAGCACGATCGAGGCGTCGTTGCCGCCGAGTTCGAGCGTGATGCGCTTGAGCGTTTCCGCCGCGCTCGCCATCACCTTCTGTCCGGTCGCCGACGATCCGGTGAAGGAGATTTTGCGGATGTCCGGATGCTTGGTCATCTCGCCGCCGAGGTCGTTGGCGTCGGCGATCACGTTCAGCACGCCCTTCGGCAGGATATCCGCCACCAGTTCGGCGAACTTCAATGTCGCGAGCGGCGTGGTCGGCGCCGGTTTCACCACCAGCGTATTGCCCGCCAGCAGCGCCGGCGGCAGCTTGAAGCCGAGGATCAGCAGCGGATAGTTCCACGGGATGATGGCGCCGACGACGCCGAGCGGACGGCGATAGGCCTCGACGCGACGGCCCTCCGAGTCCTCGATCACCCGCATGTTGAGTTCGAGCGAGCCGAGATAGCGGAAGAAGCCGGCCATGCCCATCACTTCGCCGGTGGCGTCGGCGAGCGGCTTGCCCTGCTCACTGGTGAGGATGCGCGCCAGTTCGCCGGCGTTGGCCTCGATCGCGTCCGCCATCTTGACGATCAGCTTGCGGCGCTCCTCGATCGGGGTCGCGGCCCAGGCGGGGAACGCGGCCTTGGCGGCCGCCACCGCCTTGTCGAGCTGCGCCTTGGAGGCGCGCGGACACTGCGTGATGACCTCCTCGGTCGCCGGGTTCACCACCGGCATGGTGCTGTCGCCCGGCTGCATCTGGCCATCGATCAAAAGACTGAAATCGCTCATTGGTCTGCGCTCCCTGTTATCCGACGTCGGCGTTTTCATCGTTATATTTGATTGTATATGACGCAATCCATAGCATCATACGCGCAAGCCGTCACCGGAATTTCTGGATTCGCTATAAAGGCAGCCTTGGAGCTAGCAGCCTTGGAGCTAAGAGTGCGCGGGTTTATCGCAGCTTCGTTTAAACAGAAACGTCACGCGCGGGCTTGCCCGGCGCATCCATCCAAAAAGAAGAATCTTCTCAAGAAGATGGATTGCCGGGTCAAGCCCGGCGACGTGGTTTGTTGATGGCGCGGCGGTCGCGCGTCCGTCCGGATCAGCCGACCGGCGTGATCCAGCCCATCGCCGCGCCGCCCGGCAACATCAGGATCGCCAGCCGCCCGACATTCGGAATCTCGAAGATCGGCTTCATCAGCTTCGCGCCGGCCGCGACCGCCTTGTTCACCCGCGCATCGACGTCGTCGACCGCGAGATAGGGCATCCAGTTGTCCGGCATCTGCGCGAATTCCGGCCCGGACATCTCGTAGATGCCGGCGACCGGTACGCCGCCCATCGTCGCCACCCAATAGGTGCCGCCGCCGGCCAGCGGCCGCGCCTCGTAGTCCCAGCCGATATGCTCGCGATAGAACTGCTTCACCCGCTCGGCGTCGCGGGTGCAGAGTTCATTCCAGTTGAAATGGCCGTGCGGGGTCATGGGCATCTCCTTTCGAAACCGGTTTGCGGCGATCGGCGCATGGACCGCCAACGGCGGCGTGCCACATTTGGTTCATCACCGCGCGATCGCCGCCTGGATCAGCTTGACGGCATCCGCGCTGTCCCATTCGGCGGGGCCGGCCATGTTGCCGATCTGGCAGCCCTTGCCGTCGATCAGCACCGAGGTCGGCATCCCCAGCGCCAGGCCGATGCTCTTGAGATCCTGGAACACCTTGGCCTTGGCGTCGCTGAAATTGCCGAGCCGGGTCAGGTTGGCCTCCTTCAGGAAGGTTTTCGGCTTGTCGAGGTCGCGGGTGTCGATGTTGACCGCCACCACCCGGAAGGCGTCGCCGCCGAGCTTGGCTTCCAGCCGGTCCAGCGCCGGCATCTCCTTGCGGCACGGCACGCACCACGTCGCCCACAGGTTGAGCAGCACGGTCTTGCCGCGCCAGTCCGAGAGTTTTTTCGGGTTGCCCTGGCCGTCCTCGAAGGCGAGATCGGGCATCTTCATCGGCTTCGAGACCATGGTCAGCGCCGCCACCTCGCCGGTCGCCAGCGGCGCGATCTTCTGCGCCAGCGCCGCGGCGCCGGCGCAATCGGGATCGCCGCCGGCGCCCTGCCGCATGGCGCCGAACTGGTGGACGATGCCGTAGCCGACGATGGCGCCGGCCACGATCGCGCTGACGAGCAGCGGCAGGCGGCGGGATTTGGGGCGGGCGGGCGGCGGATTGTCGGGCATATCGTTTGTCATCCGGGGTGCGATGCGGCTATGCAGGGCTTATACGGGAAATCGAGTGGCAAGACGCCGAAACCAGGGCACCAAGAGCGACACGACATGAGCAACAAGATGTGGGGCGGCCGGTTCGAGGGTGGACCCGATGCGATCATGGAGGAAATCAACGTCTCCATCGACGTCGACCGCCACCTTTACGCGCAGGACATCGCCGCGTCCAAGGCGCACGCCGCCATGCTTGCCGCGCAGGGCATTATTTCCGCCACTGATGCAAAAAACATCGGCAAAGGTCTAGACACGATTTTGTCAGAGATCGCGGCGGACAAATTCACCTTCAAGCGGGCGCTGGAGGACATTCACATGAATGTCGAGAGCCGGCTCAGCGAGTTGATCGGTCCGGCGGCGGGGCGGCTGCACACCGCGCGCTCGCGCAACGATCAGGTGGCGACCGATTTCCGGCTGTTCGTGCGCGACACCATCGATGCCATCGACGCGGCGCTGGCCGGCCTGCAACAGGCGCTGGCCGAGCGCGCGCTCGAGCACGCCGACACCGTGATGCCCGGCTTCACCCATTTGCAGACCGCGCAGCCGGTCACCTTCGGCCACCATCTGCTGGCCTATGTCGAGATGACGGCGCGCGACCGCGGCCGCTTCAGTGACGCCCGCAAGCGGCTCAACGAAAGCCCGCTGGGGGCGGCGGCGCTGGCCGGCACCTCGTTTCCCGTCGATCGCCATGCCACCGCGAAAGCGCTCGGTTTCGACCGCCCGATGGCCAATTCGCTCGACGCGGTGTCGGATCGCGATTTCGTGCTGGAGACGCTGTCGGCGTCGGCCATTGCGTCGGTGCATCTGTCGCGGATCGCCGAGGAGATCGTGATCTGGACCTCGCCGCTGGTCGGTCTGGTGCGGCTGTCGGACAAGTTCACCAGCGGCTCCTCGATCATGCCGCAGAAGCGCAACCCGGACGCCGCCGAACTGGTGCGGGCCAAGACCGGCCGCGTCATCGGCGCGCTCAACGGCCTGCTGATCGTCATGAAGGGCCTGCCGCTGGCCTATCAGAAGGACATGCAGGAGGACAAGGAAGGCGCGATGGAGGGGTTCGCCGCGATCGCGCTGGCGATCCGCGCCATCGCCGGCATGGTGCGCGATCTCGAACCCGACGCGGCGCGGATGAAACTCGCCGCCGGCGAAGGCTACGCCACCGCCACGGATCTGGCCGACTGGCTGGTGCGCACCTTGAAGATGCCGTTCCGCGACGCCCACCACGTCACCGGCCGCATCGTCGCGCTCGCCGCCAAAAAAGGCGTGGCGCTGCACGAATTGCCGCTCAAGGAGATGCAGGCGGTGGAGCCGAAAATCACCGCGGCGGCGCTCGACGTGCTGTCGGTGGAAGCCTCGGTGAAAAGCCGCGTGAGCTACGGCGGCACGGCGCCGAAGAATGTCCGGGCGCAGGCCAAGGCGTGGCTCAAACGCTTGGAAAAAGAGCAAAAATCGGGCCGCGCCTGATGGTTGGCCGGAATTTCCTGGCGTCGCGGGGCTCGCCAGCGGCGTTCGATCTTTGTATGGTGACGCCGCATTTTTGGGGAACCCTGCTGTGAGCCGCATGTCTTGCCCGGCCTCGTCCCGATGGACCGTGATTCTGTTGACCGCCGCGACCTTGGCGCTGGCCGGTTGCGGGCGCAAAGGCCCGCTCGAACTGCCGCCCAACGCGCCGCAGCAGCCGGCGGCGTCGCAGGATGCCGCGCCTCAGGAGAAGGGCGGCCTGTTCAATCCGTCGCCTGAAAACAACCGGGAGCCGAAGGCGGCCAGGGGGCGCAACAGGCCGTTCGTTCTCGATCCGCTGCTGGACTGAATTCCGATGCGCCATTTCGACTATCGCGACGGCGTGCTGCACGCCGAGGCCGTCAACCTGTCCACGGTCGCGGACGCCGTCGGAACGCCGTTCTACTGCTATTCGACCGCGACGCTGGAGCGGCACTTTCGCGTCTTCAGCGACGCCTTCGCCGGCACCGATCATCTGGTCTGCTACGCCATGAAGGCCAATTCGAACCAGTCGGTGCTGCGCACGCTGGCGAAGTTGGGGGCCGGGGCCGACGTGGTGTCCGGCGGCGAACTCAAGCGCGCCCTGGCGGCCGGCATTCCCGCCGGCAAGATCCTGTTTTCCGGGGTCGGCAAGACCGCCGATGAATTGCGGCTCGCGGTGTCGCACGGCATCCGCTGCATCAACGTCGAATCCGAGCCAGAGCTTGAGTTGCTGTCGCGGATCGCCTCAGGCATGGGCCGCGTCGCGCACATCTCGATCCGCGTCAATCCGGATGTCGATTCCGGGACGCACGCGAAAATCTCCACCGGCAAGTCGGAGAACAAGTTCGGCATCCCGATTTCGCGCGCGCGCGAGGTTTACGCCCGGGCCGCAAAACTGCCCGGCATCGCGGTCAGCGGCGTCGACATGCATATCGGCAGCCAGATCACCGATCTCGGGCCGATGGAGGCGGCGTTCCGGCTGATGGCGGAGTTCGTCACCGTGCTGCGCGGCGACGGCCACACCATCAGCCACGTCGATTTCGGCGGCGGCCTCGGCGTGCCCTATTACGAGGACCGCGCCGCGCCGCCGGAGCCGCTGGCCTATGCCGAGATGGTCAAGCGCGTGACGCACAATCTCGGCTGCACGCTGATGTTCGAGCCGGGCCGCATGATCGTCGGCAACGCCGGCATCCTGGTGACGCGGGTGATCTATGTGAAGCACGGCGACGCCCGCAACTTCGTCATCATCGACGCCGCGATGAACGACCTGATCCGCCCGACGCTCTATGAGGCCTATCACCAGATCCTGCCGGTGCGCGCCGCCGCGCCGGACGCGCCGGTGCTGGTGGCCGACGTGGTCGGCCCGGTGTGCGAGACCGGCGACTATCTCGCGCTCGGCCGCACCCTGCCGGAGCCGCGGGCGGGCGACCTGCTGGCGATCATGACCGCCGGCGCCTACGGCGCGGTGCAGGCCGGCACCTACAACACCCGCCCGCTGGTGCCCGAGGTGCTGGTGAAGGACGACCGCTACGCCGTGGTGCGGCCGCGCATCGATGTCGATCAGCTGATCGCGATGGACACCCCCGCGCCGTGGCTGTGAGCGATCACCACGCCGTCATTGCATTCGATAGCCGTCATTGCGAGCGAAGCGAAGCAATCCAGGGGCCGCAAAGCAAGGACTGGATTGCTTCGGAGCTCACGCTCCTCGCAATGACGAATTGTGATGGCGTGGAGTAACTA
>JBDHSX010000123.1:0-11365 GCA_039808365.1 Xanthobacteraceae bacterium
GGCGTCATGATGTCGCACTTGGCGATGACAAGCCGCGGGCCGGCTCGTTCGATGTGTTCGGCAGTGATGACGCTCATGCTTCGCGTCCCTCCACCTGCGCCAGGCAGTCGATGGCCGCCTCCATCGCCGCCTTGACCTCGGACTCGGTGCCGGCGATGAACATGCGGCCGAACCGGCCCACTGCCCGGACCTCGACGATGTTGATGTTCGCCGCCTTCTCGGCTTCGTTCGCCGCAAGGCTGACATAGGCGGCGGGGCTTGCTTCGAGGACGAACAGGCTCTGCCGTGGAAGCAGAAGGTTGCCCTTGCGCCATTTGTTGATGAGCTGCGCCTGATACGGATTGACGTTCGTGATCAGTTCGGTTGAGGCGACCTTCGGCTTCACTCGATCGGCTATCGTCAGCCCCAGATAGTCCAGGACCGCTTCGCCGGCAGCGATGACTTCCTCCTGTGTCCGCGAATGAATTTCGAGCAGCCCGAACTCCCGCTCGACGATCTGCATCGCGGGGCGAACGTCGGCCGCCTTCAATGCGATGTCGGCGACCCGGAAGATGGCGTTGCCGGGAGCGACCTCGATGAACAGTTGGGACATCCCGGCGACCGGCACGTCGCCCGGCGATGTCGCCGCGACATGCGCTGCCGCCTGGGGCTGCATGCTGTCGATGAAAGCATAGGTACGCAGTTGCAGACTCATGTTCTCAACTCATTGCGATGCCGAAAGGGGTGACGAGGTCGGAGTGCGGATAGGCGTGGACCTGTCGTCCGAGAAAACGGGATATGATCTCGTCCGTGCCGGGCAGCATGACCGCGCCGCCGACCAGATGAATGGCGTCGACCGCGATGCCGCCAATCTGCCGCGCGATCGAGGTGGCGATACGCTCGATGCCGGGCTTGAGGATTGCGGCGTGCTCGGCCCGTCCGGCGATCTTCAGCGCCTCAGCGTCCTCAATCGAAATGCCCAGCGCGCCCGCAAGAATAAGGTTGAGATGGTGGCCGCCGCCCGGGCGGTCGTCCAGCGAGACGATCTGGCCCTGCTGAACGACGCCCACCCCGGTCGAGCCGCCGCCGACATCGACGATGGCTCCGGAATCGATCCGCAGAAGCGCCTGGGCGGCGGATACCTCGTCCGTCAGCGCCCGGCAGTCGATGCGCGCGGCCTCCAGGACGAACCGACAGGCGCGCGCGTCGGATTGCGGCACGCCGGGCGGATAGGCCGTCGCGGCGCTCTCGACGGCCACTCCAAGCGCGTCCTCGGCCTGGGCCTTGAGCTTCGACACCGCGGCGACGGCGTCACTGAAATTGACGACGACGCCATCGCGCACCGCGCCACATCCGACCGAATTCCAGTAGACCGGAGCGCCAGCCGCATCGACCGCCGCGATCACCACCGTCGCGGTGCCGAGATCGACGCCGAAGCGAAGCACGCCGCTGGGCCGCACGCGCCGCCTGCGGCCGGCCTTGACCAGAAAATCGCGGGCGGCCTCGATCGCGATCTGGTTTTTCGGCGGGCGGCTAAGCATTGTGGCGGCCTGCCGACAGTTCGTAGAGACTGCGCCAGGGGCGGATTTCATGAGCCACACGCTTGATGTTGATCAGATGAAGGGGGGTGACGTTGTCGGAAACGATGGAGCCGCTCCAGGTTCCCGTACCGAGCATGAAAGACGGGTCCGTAGCGCAACTGAAGCCCATTCCTCCGAACAGCGTCGGCGTGTTGATGACGATCCGGCCGGCCCTGAGCGACGAAAAGCGAGCGATGACGTCGTCATCCTCGCAGTGCAGTCCAAGGGTGTGCCCCTCGCCGCCGAAGGCGAGAATCTGCCGGCAACGTTCGTAGCCCGCCACGGCATCGGCGGTCCGATAGAAGGAGAGAACCGGACCGAGAATCTCCGCCGAAAGCGGCTCCTGGCGGCCGACGGCATTGAGTTCGACGCCCAGCACGCGCGTATTGTCGTGCGGCGTGACGCCGATCTTCGACGCGAGAACCTTTGCGGACAATCCGACCTCGCTCGGCCGCAACCCGCCGCTCTCGGTAAAGAGCAGCCTTTCCAGGCGTTTCGCTTCTTCCGTGTTGAGAAACAGCGTGCCCTGCTGCTCGAAGGCAATGCGCGCCTCGGCGGCGACCGGCTCGTCGATCACGATCGATTGTTCGGCGACGCAAGCCGTTCCGTTATCGAACGATTTGGACGTGATCGCCATCAGCGCGGCTTCCCGCACGTCTTTCACCGAGCGATGGATATAGACCGGGACATTGCCGGCGCCGACGGCCAGCGTCGGTTTGCCGCTCGAATATGCGGCGCGCACCATGCCCGGCCCGCCCGTCGCCATCACCAGCGATACGTCGCGATGCCGCATCAGTTCGGCCGTCGCTTCGAGCGTCACGTTCGAGATGCAGGAAATCAGGCCCGCGGGCGCTCCCGCCTTGACGGCGGCCTCCGCCATCACCTCCGTCGCCGCGGTGCTGCTGTGCGCGGCCCGTGGATGGGGCGCGCAGACGATCGCATTGCCCGATTTGACCGAGGCGAGGCATTTGAAAAAGACCGTCGACGACGGATTCGTCACCGGAATGATGCCGGCGATGACCCCGACCGGGCTGCCGATGGCTGTCACACGGTTTTTCTCGTCGACCCAGAGCACCCCCACGGTGCGCATCGGCAGCATGGCTCGAGCGACGAACTCCGTATTGTACAAGTTCTTGTAGATCTTGTCTTCGTAAACGCCGAATCCGGTCTCGTCGACCACCATCCGTGCGATCTTCTCGGCCGCGGCCGAGCCCGCCCTGGCCATCGCGCGCACGATCTCGTCGAGTTTTGCCTGCTCGGTGCCTTCGAACTGCTCGAAGGCCCGCCTGGCTTCCTGCGCTCGCGTTCTTGCTTCCGCGATAGCCGCAAGATCGGAGTCAAAATTTGCAATCTTATTCATGCTCACTCCGGTGCCTGAACCACGTGCCGGTCAGATCACGCGGGCTCAGCCCTTGCCGAGGATGGTTTCGACATCCTCGTGCGGGCGCGGGATGACGTGAACCGAGACGATCTCGCCGACCTTGCCGGCCGCGGCCGCTCCGGCATCGGTCGCGGCCTTTACGGCGCCGACATCGCCCCGAACCATGACGGTGACGAGACCGCCGCCGATCTGCTCGCGGCCGATGAGCTGCACGTTCGCGGCCTTGACCATGGCGTCGGCGGCTTCGATCGCGCCGACAAGGCCCTTGGTTTCAATGAGGCCCAACGCGCCTTTCGCGCCGGATGCCGGGGTGGGGGTGATGGCCATCTGATGTCTCCTTGTTGGCAGATGATGATGGTTGTGTGGATGAATCTTGCCCGTCAGCGTCGCTCAAAAACCGACCTGTCTCCGACGCGAACGGTGTCAAGGATTGCGACAATGGCCGCGTCGACGGGCGCGTCGAGCGACCCTGCGAACAGCCTGGCGGCGCTGCCGAACGCGACGAGAACGATCTCGCCGACGCCTGCCCCGACGGTGTCGATGGCGAGGTAATAATCCGATGAACTGTCTGGCGGATTTCCCGCGTCGTCCTGGAAATCGCGGACGAGCAGCAACTTGAAGGACTCCAGCCCTCTCGACTTCACGGTCGCGACTGCGGTCCCGATGACCCGACCCAGCTTCACCTCGACGTCCTCCCGGCAAGGCGCAGACCGCCATGTTTGCCGGAATAGTAGGCTTGGCGGTCCGGACCCGCCTTATCCCTGCGAGATAATTCTGGGTGATTTTTCTGTCCCTTTGCCCCATGTGCCGAAGCGGGAGCCGTGTGCACCCTGCACCGTGATCGATGCAGGGACCATTCTCGGACGGCCCCTGTGGCGATCAAGGGAGGAAAAAATGATCAAGGACGAGGATGTCCGTTTCCATGAAACGGATCCGAAACAACCCAACTGGGCGGAAACCAACTATTTCGGGTTTTACAACGCAGAAGCAAGGTTGAATGTCGGCGTCTACGCGCTGTTTCGTCCCAATCTGGGGATCGTCGGATCGACGATTTGCATGAACACCGGCTATGCGAACGCGCCGTGGGAGGCCGATTTCGTCGATCTCCAGTCGTCGCTCCCGATCCCGGCCGATCTTGCCGATTACACTCTTGCGAACGGGTTATCGGTGAGGTGCACCAAGCCCAACATGGACTGGACGATCCGCTACGACGACCGCGAAGGCACGACCATCGACGTCGATTTCAAGGCGATCATGGTCCCGTTCGACATCCAGGATCCCGAGATGGATCCGATGAAGGCGAAAGCGCTGGCCGAGACCGACGAAAGCGGTCATTTCGCCTGGGGAACGGCCTACAACGGCCACTTCGACCTCACCGGCCATGTGAGCGGCAGCGTTTCCATCCGCGGCAAGCGCTATCCGATCGATTGCGTCTCCACCATGGACCATAGTTGGGGCCCGCGCCCGGAACGCGGCGCCCCGAACATGTCGTGGCTGCACGCACATTTTTCGGACGATCTGGCGATCCACGTCATTTTCAGTTTCGACCCGGAGGACAACGGCGCCGAACTCGTTCTGACTCACGGATACGTCGTCGAGAAGGGCGAGGTTTATGGCCTGAAAACGGGCCACGGCCGGACCGTTCGCCGGCGTGAGCGCTATGCCGAGAGCGTCGAGCTTGTTCTGGTCGATAAGAACGACCGGGAGTGGTGCCTGAAAGGCCGCGGGCTGAATACCTTCCCTTGGCAATGTTGGCCCAACATGGTGACGTTCAATGTGCTCGCCGAGTGGGAGTGCAATGGTATGCGCGGCTACGGCGAAATCATGGACTTCTTCGAGGCACCGCAGCTCACGCGGCTGAATGCGTCCGCGAAGACGCGCAGGCCGGTCGCCGCAGAGGTCTGAAGCGATGCCGAAGGCCATCCTCTTCGATCTCGATGGAACGCTGGTCCAGACGCGCGAATCATCCTGGCGGGTGTTTTCCAAGACGAACGCCGAATTCCGTCTCGGCATCGAAACTCAGGATGACTATTTTCGGCTGCTCGAAGGAAACATGTTTGCCTCGATCCGCAAGATCGCGGGGAGCGAGGAGCGCGCGAAGCAGGTGGCTGCGCACTTCCTCGGCTTGTTGAAGCAGGAATACGACCCGCCTTTCGTGCCAGGAATGGTCGATGTCATCAGGGGCATCGCCGGCGCGTGTGCGCTTGCTGTAGTGTCGTCGAATGCGACGGCCACCATCCGGCGCATCCTGACGACGGCGGGGCTGCAACATTGCTTTTCGCATGTCTTCGGCGGCGACGTGGAGCCGGACAAGCGCGCCTGCGTGCAGCGTTTCCTGTCCGATGCGAGCTATTCGGTCAATCGGCACTGCGAGCCTGCCTATGCGGAAAATCACCGGCCGGCCGATATCCTGCGTCACCAGATCGTGCTGGTGACGGACACCGTCGGCGACGTGCTCCACGCGGTGGAGTGCGGCATTCGTGTCGTCGGCGTGTCCTGGGGAATGCATCCGGAGGACAAGCTCACCGCAGCCGGCGCCGAGTTCGTGGCGATCTGGCCACAGGAAATCCTTTCGCATCTCTTTCCGGAAGGCGTCGAACCCGGATGCAGTCTCCCTGCCACCGCGGAGCAGCAGCACAAGAGCTGCAATTGCGGCTGCAATTCGTGTGGGGACGAAGCGGTGGCGGCCGCGAGGATCCGCCGCCGAAGGGCTCTCGCAAATGCGGCGGCCCTGACGCATCGCGTCTCCGGCCCGGCGCGCGCGGCGCCACCGCCGGTCGTCGACGACATCCTGCGCGCGAGCCTCATACGAATCCGAAGAGAAGTTCGGACCTTAAACTGAAGGCAACCTTAAAATTTTAAAACGGAGGAAATGCAATGACCGTACTCGCTGAGGGCTACAACAGCTTCGAAACCAAAAAACGACCGTCGGGCGTGATCAAGTACCTGCCGAATCCGCAATCGGTCATTCAGCTCATCCAGAGCGGAAAGTTGAAGGAGCATATCCTGCTGGTACAGGGCGGGACCACGACGTTCCTCGCCCCGGCACTGAGCATGGGTGCGATCGGAGTCATCACGATGTCGGGCGCGCCTGAATCGCACCTTGGCATCCTGTCGCGCGAATTTCAGATTCCTTGCGTGATGACGGCGTATCTGACGTCGAGCGATGCGCGCTACGTGATCGGCGGCGACAATGACGCTCACTTCAATGCGGTCGTCGAGGCGCTCGAAGGGAAAAAGGTTGAGATCCACGCCGATGATGCCGAGGTCGGCAGGGTCGTGGCGCTCTGATCAGTCAGGCCGGGGATTAAAGGGAGGAAACGCATGTCCAGCTATAAAGATCGATATCTGCCCGCGGATGAAGGGCTTCGCTTTCAGGATCTCGTCTATCAAGGGAATTTCAAGGGTCTCCCGCCGGTGCCGGACGGCATTCTCGGCGACCGGATCATGAAAGAGCGGGCAAAATCGAAAGTGCTCGAAATGGTCACCAAGCAGGACGTGCTGAAGGACCAGTTCACGCTCGATGAACTCAACGACCTCAACAACTATCTTGCCTGGAACATCTGGGACGTACTGGTGATGCGCGCGACCGAGGGGGTCTCAGGCATGATTCCGCGCCAGCAATACGAGATCCTGGCGTTCATGAACGAATTTCTGCGCTGGCCCGAAATTCTCGAAATGACGACCAATGAAATCGGCGCGCAGGGCGTCATGGACATCGGCGCCACGGCGCGCCGCGAGATCGGCATCAAGGTCAACTGCGTGCATGACTGGTGTATCGGCGCCGTCGGCTTCGGCATGGGGCGTTGCGGCTTGCTCGCGCTCGAAGCTATCGAGGCGCGCGATTACGTGCGCGAAAGCAACGTTATCCTGAAGTTTATGCAACGCGTGCTCTGGGGCAAGCGGCAGGACGGCTATATCCTTAATTCGCAGGATCGCTACCGCTGCCGCATTCACGAGCAGAGCTTGATCGATCAGTTGAAACCGCAGATCGAATATTTTGAACCCGACAGCGATCAGGCCGGAGCTTTCCAGCGCTTCAATGCGGCGGCCGAGCTTCTATCGTTCCTGGATCATTATGACTGCCGCCTCGGCCTCGGCGATACCGGGCCGTACGAACTTCCCGACGGGAAGATCATGATCATCCGCGATCTCTTCACGAACGAGGAGGTTTACGACTGGAGCGACGTCTGCGAGCATGAGAAGGTGCCGCACTGCTACTCGCTCTGTCTCGTGATCGATCCCGCGAAGATGGGCCTGAAAGAAATCCGCGTGAATGACATTTCGACCACCTTCACGCGGCCGAAGAACTATATCGAGGCCGTGGTCGGCGGCGCGGTGTTCGTGCGTGAGAAGTGGAATACGCCGATGGGCGAGGTCTTTAAC
This sequence comes from Xanthobacteraceae bacterium, assembly GCA_039808365.1. Classification (GTDB taxonomy): domain Bacteria; phylum Pseudomonadota; class Alphaproteobacteria; order Rhizobiales; family Xanthobacteraceae; genus 62-47. Next base: position 7,327 of record JBDHSX010000123.1, read on the forward strand.
GTGCGCATCAAGGACCTTGAAAAGCATCTGAACGGCATCCAGCAGGCCACCTTCAAGCTCTATACGAAGATGTCGCGGATGCCGCGCCGCACGCTGATCGAGAACGGAATGTATGTCTATTACATCGACATGATCCTTCCGCATCTGCGTATTGCGGGCACTTACGAGAAAGCCTGCCGGGATTACGACTTCTGGGAGATCGACCGGCGGGTGGCGAACTACTACTACGAGATCGACAAACGCGGTTTTGCCGGTCAGGTCGTTCCGCAGAAGATATTCTCGGGCGAGGGTTATCTTCCGTTCCCCGAAGGGACGGACCTCAATCGTTCGAAGTATTTCTGGCGATAACACCTTCGCGACAAGTCCTCCGGCATCCCTCGCCGGAGGACGCTCTGGCAGGGACACTGGACATGACGGCTTTGGATAACGATGCGTTTCTCGTGCTGAACGCGGCGCATCTCAACAAGATGGCTGGTCCGGAGGCGATCGTCGCCGCGACCCGGCTTGATGCCGGCGCCGTGAGCAAGATTCTGGATCAGGCCGAGCGCGACGGGATGGGTCAGCGCGTCGGCGCCCAGTTTCTGCTTTTTCCCGAAGGCTCCAAGGCCGTGCTCGATCACTATAACCGGACCTACGGCGAACTGCGGATGTCTCCCGAGCTTCAGCAATGGTACGAACGGTTCGAGACCCTCAACACGCAGTTCATCAAGCATGTAACGGATTGGCAAAGCAGCGGAGGCGACGACGGAAGCCAGGCAAAGCTCATCAAGTCGGTCGAGCGTCTGATGAAAATGATCGATAGCCTGGTGACACGGATCCCGCGTTATACGGAATATGTGCGTCGCTTCGGCGACTCCGTGGCCCGCAGCGATCAGGGAAACAAAGACTATATCTGCAGCCCCATGGTCGACTCGATCCATAATATCTGGTTCGAGTTTCACGAGGACATCCTTTCCGTTCTCGGGCGTCCGCGAGATACTGCGTGAATGCGGGGCACGAGATGAACGACATTGGCATGAACGGTTTCTATGTTCGCGGAATCGATGAGATTGACCCCGATGACGTCACAAGCTACGGCGGCAAAGCTGCGGGGCTCGCCCGGATGGCTCTGGCCGGGATTCCGATCCCCCAGGCGATCGTCATCGGCACCAATGCGTTCCACGCCTTTCAGTCCGATGACGGCCGGGTCTCGATCGAAGCCGAAATCAGGGCAGGGTTGACCGTTCTTGAGCGCAAGACCGGGCACTCTTTCGCCTCCGTCGAACGTCCTCTGATGGTGTCGGTCCGCTCCGGTGCTGCGATCAGCATGCCCGGAATGATGGACACGATCCTCAATCTGGGACTCACTGCGGTATCTGCTTTCCGGTTCGCCCGATCTACCGGCAAGGTCGGCTTCGTGCTTGATAGCTGGCTGCGGTTCTGGCGGATGTATGCCGAGACTGTTCTCGATCTCGATGCGGATGAGCTCGCCGACAGCATCCGCAGTCAGGCGGATCGAGCGGCCAGGATGCCTTCCCAGCGGGCTTTCCTCGATCTCGAGCAGGCAATTCTCGCTCATTTTTCGGGTCAGGGGCTTGATATCTCCCGGGACCCGCACGACCAGCTTATCCAGACTGTCGCAGCGGTCTTTCGTTCGTGGAACAGTCCGCGCGCCAAGGCCTATCGCAAGCACCATCAAATCCCGGATAATCTCGGCACGGCGGTGACCATCCAGGCGATGGTCTTCGGAAACGCTGACGACAATTCCGGGACCGGCGTCGCATTCACGCGCGATCCCAACGATGGAACGAAGACGCTCTATGGTGAGTATCTCGTCGGCCATCAGGGTGAGGATCTCGTTGCGGGTACGCATACCCCGATCAAGCTGTCCGATGCCGCGATGCCAGCCTCGATCTTCAACGCGCTGTCACGTCACGGCGAAACGCTGGAGCGGATCTACAGTGATGCGGTCGACATTGAGTTCACGGTCGAATCCGGCACGCTTTATTTGCTTCAGGTTCGGGCCGCGAAACGGACCGCGGCGGCTGCGGTTCGCATCGCATCCGATCTCGTGGAAGAAGGGCTTATCCCGCCCGAAGTCGGGGTGCGTAGAGCATCATTCGAACAGATCGTCAAGCTCCTGAAGCCAAGCTTCGATCCCGAAAAGCTTGCTGCGGCGCCGCTGCTGGCGCAGGGCCTCGGTTCGTCGCCGGGACAGGCATCCGGCGCCATCGTGCTGGATTCCGACGTGGCCGTCGAACGGGCCGAACGCGGTGAAAGCGTGGTGCTGCTCCGCCCCATAACCAGCCCGCAGGACATTCGGGGCATGCTGTCTGCAAATGGCATCGTGACCGCGCGCGGCGGCGCATTGAGTCATGCGGCAGTCGTGTCGCGCGCGCTGGACAAGCCCTGCATCGTCGGGTGCGATGCCATCTCTGTGGATCTCGACAACCGGTGCTTCACGGTCGGCGGTCGCGTTTTCGAGGAAGGCGCGCTGGTTTCCATCGATGGTTCCGACGGTAAAGTCTATGAAGGCATTGTCCCGATCCGGATCGCCACCGGCCACGATGCGTCGCTGAGACGTTTCCTCGAAATGGCGGACCGGCTTTCAGGGGCGGAAATATGGCTCGCGCCGCGCGGGGATGTCGAGACGGGCCTCGCCGCGCGGGCGTCGGCGTCGGGCATCGGACTGCTGTCGCTGACCGATCTCGTGATGGCGCGCGGCAGTCTGAACGCCTTCACGGAGAATATTTCTCTGCTCACCCAGGAAGGCGGACAGGAATCGGTGGTCGAGAAAATCCGCGCCATCGTTCGTGAGGCTTGCAGCCATCTGCTGTCGTTGGTGAGGCAAGGGCCCGTTCACCTGCGGCTTCCGCAGTTGGGCTCCGAACGCGCGCGAGATCTCATCTCCAATTGGGACGACATACCGGCGACGCAGTTTCTGCCGCTCGGCAACCGGCATCTTAACAGAGCGATGCTGGAAGGAATCTCGGAGTCTTGCGCGCCCGAGGATCGGAGCCGTGTACGGATCTTCGCCGGAGGGATCACTGGGCTCGTGGAATTCGAAGCATTCAGATCCGGCGTTCAAAACGACGCCGGGCTTGCAGCCGGGTTGCTCGTTCAGAATGCCATTCTGCTGACCCGCATCGCCGATATCAGGGCGACCGGGACGACGATCTGGCTGGATCCCAACGAAATCATCCGTACGGCCTGTGGCTACCCGATGCACGTCATGCAAATGCCGTCGGTGCTCGACGCGTATTGCGAGCAAGGATTAGCGCGCGCCAATCCATTCCGCGAGCCACCCGACTTTATCGCGAACAATCTCGAACGGATCGGAAGCCACACAAATGACGAGGTCGGCATTCTCGGAGCGGGCAACATCGACGGCCAGTTTCTGTCGTTGCTTCACGATGTCGGATACCGGCGGTTTTCATCCTCAACGGGTACCGCGGATATCCTGAGGGTCAAGCTTGCGCGAGCACGAAAGGCGTAACCGATGTCAGTTTCCCAGGCGCTTGGATTTGTTGAAACACGCGGACTCAATGCGGCAACGGAAGCTGCCGACGCCATGGTGAAAGCCGCGAATGTTCGGTTGCTGACCAAGCAGCAGCCCGGCGGAGGACTCATCACCATTATCGTTCAGGGCGACGTCGGCGCAGTGAAGGCTGCGGTCGAAGCCGGGCGGGCGGCCGCGGAAAAAGTGGGTACGGTAGTGTCGACACATATTATCCCACGACCTCATGAAGATATTGCGGGCATTCTCGTGCGACCACCGGTCCGTTAGACTGCGGCCTGCCGACACCGGATTTTTACGCTGATATCCGAAGGGCCCGCCAAATGCCGCCGCTTGCCCTCGATGGTAGGCTACGGCTGCTGATTTCCGCCGGAACGGCGCTTGCACGAAGAGCAAGGGACGGAACGAACATCTGGGACGCGGACGTGGCGCGAAAGCCCGCCTATAGTTTCGACCGTGGGCATGTTTGACCGCCTGGATATTGATACGCAGCGCCCCATTTGTCTCGAAGCCATTGCTGCAGTCCGCCGTGATCTCCAGATC
>JBDHSX010000124.1:0-11140 GCA_039808365.1 Xanthobacteraceae bacterium
GCGCTGGCGCGCGGCGAACTGCATTGCATCGGCGCCACCACGCTGGACGAATATCGCAAGCACGTCGAGAAGGACGCCGCATTGGCCCGGCGCTTCCAGCCGGTGTTCGTGTCCGAGCCCACGGTGGAAGACACCATCTCGATCCTGCGCGGCCTCAAGGACAAGTACGAACAGCATCACGGCGTCCGCATCGCCGACTCGGCGCTGGTGGCGGCGGCGACGCTGTCGAACCGTTACATCACCGACCGTTTCCTGCCCGACAAGGCCATCGATCTGGTGGACGAGGCGGCGGCGCGGCTGAAGATGCAGGTCGATTCCAAGCCGGAAGAACTCGACAACATCGACCGCGAGGTGGTGCGGCTGAAGATCGAGCAGGAGGCGCTGAAGAAGGAGCACGATGCCGGCTCCAAGACGCGGCTCGAAAATCTGGAAAAGGAACTGGCCGATCTGGAGAAGCAGTCGGCGGACCTGACCTCGCGCTGGAACGCGGAGAAGGGCAAATTGTCCGATGCCGCCAAGCTCAAGAGCGAACTGGATCAGGCGCGCAGCGACCTCGCCAACGCCCAGCGCCGCGGCGAGTACCAGAAGGCCGGCGAACTGGCCTATGGCCGGATTCCCGAGCTGGAAAAGCGGCTGGCGGACATCGAGGCCAGCGAAAGCTCGACCATGATGGAGGAAACCGTCACCGCCGACAACGTCGCGCAGGTGGTGTCGCGCTGGACCGGCGTGCCGGTCGACAAGATGCTCGAAGGCGAGAAAGAGAAGCTGTTGCGCATGGAGCAGAGCCTGGGCGAGCGTGTCATCGGCCAGGCCGAGGCGGTGCGCGCGGTCTCGACCGCGGTGCGGCGCGCCCGCGCCGGCTTGCAGGACCCGAACCGGCCGATGGGCTCGTTCATGTTCCTGGGCCCGACCGGCGTCGGCAAGACCGAACTGACGAAAGCGCTCGCGGCCTATCTGTTCGACGACGAGACCGCGATGGTGCGCATCGACATGTCGGAATACATGGAGAAGCACTCCGTCTCGCGGCTGATCGGCGCGCCTCCGGGCTATGTCGGCTATGACGAGGGCGGCGCGCTGACCGAGGCGGTGCGGCGGCGGCCCTATCAGGTGGTGCTATTCGACGAGATCGAGAAGGCGCATCCGGACGTGTTCAACGTGCTGTTGCAGGTGCTCGACGACGGCCGCCTGACCGACGGTCAGGGCCGCACGGTGGACTTCCGCAACACGCTGATCATCATGACCTCGAACCTCGGTTCGGAGTTCCTGGTGAATCAGCCGGAGGGCGAGGACACCAATGCAGTGCGCGGCCAGGTGATGAACATGGTGCGGGCGCACTTCCGGCCGGAATTCCTCAACCGCATCGACGAGATCATCCTGTTCCACCGCTTGCAGCGCAGCGAGATGGGCTCGATCGTCGCGATCCAATTCAAGCGGCTGCAAAAGCTGCTGGAGGATCGCAAGATCACGCTCGATCTGAGTGCCTCGGGCCGCGACTGGCTGGCGGAAAAGGGCTGGGATCCGGCTTACGGCGCGCGCCCGCTGAAGCGGGTGATCCAGCGCAGCGTGCAGGATCCGCTGGCCGAGATGATCCTCGCCGGCGAGGTACGCGACGGCGATCACGTCAAGATCGCTAGCGGCAAGGGCGGGCTGACCTTTAACGGCAAGCTGGCGAAGCCCGAGATCGAGGACGATTTCCCCGATCTGCCGACCGGCAAGCTCGCGATCAACTGAGGTCGCCTAACAACCGTCATTCCGGGCCTGCGCGCCAAGCGCGCGCATCCCGGAATGACGACGGTGTTCGGAAATAGCCGTCAGTCGACGGTCTGCACCACGGAGGACATCGCCCGCGCATTGCTGGATTTGACCGGCTGCACCGCCGCCGCGATCATCGCATCGTATTCCGGCAGGGTGGCGAGCGTGCCCTTGGGCTTCAGGTGGACTACCTTGTAGCCGTTGGCCTTGAGTTGAGTCAGCAGTTCCGGCACAGCCTGCGCGCTCCACTTGTGGAGGTCGTGCATCAGGATGATGCCCTTCCCGGTCTTCTTCAACTGCGTCATGATCGAGGTGACGAGGAGATCGGGCTTCTTGACCTTGAAGTCCTGAGAATCGATGTCGATCGAGAACGCGGCGATATTGCGCTCGGCGAGATAGGCTTTCAGTTGCGGGGTCTGCCGCAGTTGCGGATAGCGGAAGAACGGCGCGATCGGCGTGCCGGCCATCATCGTCACCGCGCTGATGCCCTTTTCGATCTGCTCCTTGGCCTGATCGAAGGGGAGATGCGCGAGGTTCTTGTGCGACCAGGTGTGGGTGCCCACCGTGTGGCCCGCCGCGATCACCTGCTTCAGCACGCTGGGATGCCAGATCGCATGTTCGCCGATGTTGAAGAAGGTCGCCTGCAGGCACTCGGCCTTCAGCGCCGCCAGCACCATCGGCGTCGAGACCGGCCAGGGGCCATCGTCGAAGGTCAACACCACTTCGCCGGGTTGCAGGAAATCATAATCGCGATATTGCGACATGCCGAAGCCGGGACCGCCGGTGGTGTCGATCTGCACCGTGCGCGACACGCCGAGCGCGTTGGGATTGTCGCAGGCCGGCTTGGCGGCGGCCGCGCGCTTCTCCGGAGCGGACGACGGCACGGCCCCCGACGCGGCGGCGGTTTGCAGCGATCGGGCCTGCGGCGCCGCGACCTGCGGCGCCGGTTCGGCGGCGGCTTGGCGTTCGACGCCAGGTTTGGGCCAGCGGGTGTCGATCGAGCCGGTGGTCAGTTCCGGTTTGGCGCTCGCGGCCGTCTGGACCGCGCTCGAATTCAGATAGTACTTGGCCGTCACGCCGATGACGCTGACGGTCGCCACGGCGGCGGCGGCGACGAGAACCGGAAATTTACGCATTTTAACTCCGCTGCACGAGGCGAGGCATCAGGCGCAACAATCCGGCGAAATAGTTAATCGCGGGTATGGATCCCGCGCCGCATTGAAAATTTTGCCGTGGCGGCGCGGTTGATGGCGGCGGCGTGTCCGATATGATCCGCGCCGGACATCATTCAGGGGAGACTCGCAATGGGACGACTTGACGGCAAGGTCGCGGTGATCACCGGCGCCACCAGCGGCATCGGCTGGCGCACGGCGGAGGTTTTCGTCGCCGAGGGCGCGACGGTGGTCGCGGCCGGGCGGCGCGCCGCCGAGGGCGAGGCGCTGGCGGGCAAGCTCGGCGCGGCCTGCGTCTTCAAGCAGACCGACGTCACCGACGAGGCGCAGATGCAGGCGCTGATCGCGACCGCGGTGGACCGCTTCGGCCGCATCGACTGCCTGTTCAACAACGCCGGCGGCCCGGCGCAGACCGGCGGCATCGAGGGGCTTGACGTGGCGCGGTTCGACGCCGCGATGGCGACGCTGGTGCGCAGCGTCATGCTCGGCATGAAGCACGCCGCGCCGCATATGCGCCGGCAGGGCTCCGGCAGCATCATCAACAACGGCAGCATCGCCGGCCATCTCGGCGGCTATTCGACGTCGCTGGTCTACGGCGCGGCCAAGGCGGCGGTGATCCACTTCACCAAATGCGTGGCGATGGAGCTGGGCGAGGCCGGCATCCGCGTCAACAGCATTTCGCCGGGCGCGATCGCCACCGGGATTTTCGCCAAGGCGCTCGGATTGGAAGCCGGGGCCGCCGACGAAAAGGCGAAGATGATGGCCGATGTGTTCAAATCGGCGCAGCCGATCCCGCGCGGCGGCCTGCCGGACGACATCGCCCGCGCGGCGGTCTTCCTGGCGAGCGACGAGTCGACCTTCGTCAACGGCGCCGATCTGGTGGTCGACGGCGGCGTCATCGGCGGCCGCAACTGGTCGCAGCAGCAGCAGGGCTATGTCGAGCTGCGCAAGCTGTTCGGCGTGACGTTGGACTGACGGCGCCACCGTCCGGTCGCGGCCTGTTGTCGCGCTCCGTTGTCGCGCGCTCTTGCGAAAGCGCGGCTATCGTCCCCATCTGACCGCGAGGCCGCGCTCCGCCTGGGCGCGGCGGAGGAGGGACCGATGAGCTATCTTCGCACCGCGATCCTGCTGGCGGGTCTGACCGGCCTGTTCATGGGCGTGGGCTATCTGATCGGCGGCGGCAGCGGCGCGACCATCGCGCTGGTGATCGCCGCCGCGACCAACCTGTTCGCCTACTGGAACGCGGATCGCATGGTGCTGTCGATGTACGGCGCCCACGAGGTCGACGCCCGCACCGCGCCCGACCTGCACCGCATGGTCGCGGAATTGGCTGCGCGCGCCGGGCTGCCGATGCCGCGCGTCTTCATCATGGACAATCCGCAGCCGAACGCCTTCGCCACCGGCCGCAATCCGCAGAACGCCGCGGTCGCGGTGACCACCGGGTTGATGGCCTCGCTGAGCCGCGAGGAGCTGGCCGGCGTGGTGGCGCACGAGCTCGCGCACATCAAGCACCATGACACCTTGCTGATGACCATCACCGCCACCATCGCCGGCGCGATCTCGATGCTGGCGCAATTCGGCATGTTCTTCGGCGGCCACCGCAACAACAATGGTCCCGGCATCATCGGCACGCTGGCGATGATGATCCTCGCCCCGCTCGGCGCCATGCTGGTGCAGATGGCGATCAGCCGCACCCGCGAATACGCCGCCGACGAGATGGGCGCGCGCATCTGCGGTCAGCCGATGTGGCTTGCCTCGGCGCTGTCGAAGATCGAGAACGCGGCGCATCAGGTGCCGAACGAGGACGCCGAGCGCGCGCCGGCGACCGCGCACATGTTCATCATCAATCCGCTGTCGGGGCAGGGTATGGATAACCTGTTCGCCACCCACCCCGCGACCGCGAATCGCATCGCGGCGCTGCAGCGGCTCGCCGCGCAGTCGGGCAGTAGTTTCGCTCCACCGCAGCCGCCGCGACCGGCCGCTCCGCATGGCCCATGGAACGGCGGCGGCGCGCGCCGTGGCCCGTGGGGCTGATCCTCAGAGTCTGACCGGAAATTTATTTATATGCGGATTTACAACACGACAGCGGTCGTCCCCGCGCGAGCGAGGACCCCGTACGCCGCAGCGTTTCGCCTCAATCCATTGAGGCGAAACCGTTCAAAATAGCGAACACCGCGAGTTATTCCGGACTCATTCAGAGCCACCAGTTGACGATTGCGGCGCCCGGCTGATTTCTCGGTAGCAACGCCTCGATCCGAGCCCATTGCTCATCCGTAAACCAAAACAAGCCGGACATCACCACCTCCTCCCGATCTCAAATCCGGAGCAAGTGAGTCACACCATCAAAACCTCTCGAACAATAATTATGGGTTCGGACCCAGGGGTCCTCGCCTGCGCGGGGACGACGCCGAGATTGTTTGATCGTGCATGCCCGATTTCGAGCCGGGCTGGTCACGCCGCCGCCTGACAATGCGCGCAGATCCCGGTGATCTCCACCACCGAGAGTTTCGGCGCGAACCCGGTCCGGCGCGCGGCGTCGTTCAGGCTTTGCGTCGCCGCGCCGGCAACGATTTCCCCGACCGAGCCGCACCGCTCGCAGATCAGGAACGCCACCATCGACGCCGCGTCGTGGTCGTGGGCGCAGGCCAGATAGGCGTTGCGGCTTTCGATCCGATGCACCAGACCATTCGCCATCAGAAACTCCAGCGCGCGGTAGATCGTGATCGGCGCCGGACGCGCCCGCCGGGCGGCCAGTTGATCGATCACCTCATACGCGCCCAGCGGCCGATGGCTCGACAGCAGCGCCTCCAGCACCGCGCGGCGAATCGGCGTCAGTTTCTGGGCGCGGCCCTCGCACACCTGCTCCGCATGCGCGATGGCATCCGCGGCGCAGCGGCCGTGATCGTGATCGGGTGTCGGGAACACCGGTTTGCTCATCGTCATCAATCGCAATTGACCTCGCTGCATGCGGTTTAGCCTGAATAACCCGGCTGTGCTGAAATTTCCGGCGCCCGACCCCGCCCGGTGTCATCAAAAGGAGTTAGCTGCGATGCAATATTTATATTGCATCGCAGCATAAAAGCCTCAAATAGACCTTCTGCTTGGCGGCAAAGCCGTGGAACCCGCTACGGCCGCGCCGCCGCAACCGAAGGAAGCCGCAGTGACAGGCACCTTGAAATCCTATCTCAACGGCCTGACCCGGCGGATCCGGGTCGATCCGCCGAGCGCCGACGCCAAACCGGAGCCGGGCGTCGATTCCGACGCGCCCCGGAAGATCAATCTGGCGCTGCAAGGCGGTGGGGCGCATGGCGCGTTCACCTGGGGCGTGCTGGACCATCTCCTGGCCGACGGGCGGCTGGAGATCGCCGGCCTGTCCGGCGCATCTGCCGGCGCGCTCAATGCCGTCATGGTCGCCGACGGTCTGGCGCGCGGCGGCCGCGACGAGGCGCGGCGGCGGCTCGGCGAGTTCTGGCGCGCGACCAGCGCCGGCGGCGATCTGCCGGCGCTACAACGGGCGGTGACGGACCGCCTGTTCTCGATGATGCCGTTCGCGACCACGCCGATCCAGAACTGGCTGGAGGCGATGTCGCGTTACTTCTCGCCCTACGAACTCAATCCGCTCAACATCAACCCGCTGAAGGACCTGATCGCCCGCTTCGTCGATTTCGACGCGGTGCGCGCCGGCGGCGTTCCGGTGTTCGTCGCCGCCACCAACGTCCACACCGGCCGGCTGCGGATCTTCTCCGGCGACTCCCTGTCCGCCGACGCGGTGATGGCCTCCGCCGCGCTGCCCCTGATGTTTCGCGCGGTCGAGATCGACGGCGTGCCCTATTGGGACGGCGGCTACATGGGCAATCCGGCGATCTTTCCGTTCCTGCATGAAACCGAGGCCGACGACGTGCTGGTGGTGCAGATCAATCCGGTGTCGCGCGCCACCACCCCGCGCACATCGGCCGAGATCGTCAACCGGCTCAACGAAATCACCTTCAACTCGGCGCTGATCGCCGAACTGCGCAACATGGATTTCGCCAACCGATTGATCGCCGACGGCCATGCGCCCGGACAGGGCCCCTATCGCGAACTGCATATTCACCGCATCCATCTCGGCGGTCTCGGCGAACGTCTGACGGCGGCGAGCCAACTGAAAACCGATTTCGATTTCTTCAAGCTGCTGCACCGCGCCGGCCAGCGCGCCGCGCGCGGCTTTCTCGACCGGCACTTCGACGACATCGGCCGGCGCAGCACGCTCGACCTGGCGGCGGAATCCGGCATCGAGTGGGGCTGAGGCCCGCTCCTTTCACGATGCCGTGTCCCCTGTCCCGGCGCGCTGAACTTTAAGAATTCGTCAGCCATGTATTTGCCGCAGGGCTGCTCCTGCGAACCGCCAATGGAAAAACCGTAAGCTTTGCTTATTATATCGTTCGCTTAGGAACCGAGCGATGCCCCGATCCGGACCCATTGACGCCGATTTTCTGTTCGCCCTGTTCGAGGTGCAGCGGCTGCTGCGGCTCTACGCCGACAAGCAGGCGGCGCAGTTCGGGCTGACGCGGACCCAGTGGGCGGTGCTGGCCAAGGTCAACCGCACCGAGGGCCTGAAGCAGGCGGAAATCGCCGAGATGCTCGAAATCCAGCCGATCACGTTGACGCGACTGATCGACAAACTGTGTCGGAGCGGACTGCTGGAGCGCCGCAGCGACGCCACCGATCGCCGCATCAACCGTTTGTATCTGACCAAGGCCGCGCGCCCGCTGATGGCCAAGCTCGCCGCCCTGCGGTCCGAGGTCGTCGCCACCGCCTGCACCGGCCTCAGCCATGCCGAGGTTCACCGGATGGTGGAACAACTCGAAGCCATCAAGGACAACGTGCGCGACGCGCTGCAAACCGCGCCGGGCGCAACGAAGCTCACCAAGTTGAAGGAACGCCGTTATGGCTGAACCCGCCCTGAAACTCGCGCCCGAGCAGAAGGCCAGCCCGCCCGCGCCGCCGCCGGCAGAGAAGCCCGCGACCCAGCAACGTGGCGCCGCCGCCGGCTTCCGGCGCTATCGCCGGCCGCTGCTTCTGGTGGTGCTGCCGCTGATCGCGCTGATCGGCGGCATCGCCTTCTATCTCAGCGGCGGCCGCTACGTCACCACCGACAACGCCTATGTCGGCGCGCAGAAGGTGCTGATCACGCCGGACATCTCCGGCAAGATCGACCAGGTGGCGGTGCGCGAGGGCCAGCAGGTGAACAAGGGCGATCTCTTGTTCGAGATCGACCCCGAGCCGTTCCGCCTCGCCGTCCAGCAGGCCAAGGCGAAGCTGAGTGAAGCGATCGTCAGCTATAACGACCTCAAGACAAATCTGAAGCTTTACGCGCGGTCGTCCGAACTCTCCGCGCAGAGCATGGAGCTCAGCCAGCACGACGTCGACCGCAAGACCGCGCTGGTCAAGAGCAATTCGGGTTCGCAGCTCGACCTCGAAAAGAGCATCGCCAGCCTGGTCCAGGCGCAGTCGCTCAATCAGCTCCTGCAACAGCGCATCGCGGGCGCGAAGAACCAGTTGCTCGGCAACCCGGAGCTGCCGCTTGAGGAGTTTCCGGCCTATATGCAGGCCAAGGCGGCGCTCGACGAGGCCCAGCGCAATCTCGACCACACCCAGTTGCGCGCGCCGATCAACGGCATCGCCACCCAGGTCGACAACATCCAGCTCGGCCGCTTCGTGGCGGCGGGAACGCCGGTGTTCAGCGTGATCGACACCTCGGCGCCGTGGGTCGACGCCAATCCGAAGGAATCCGATTTCACCTATGTCGCGGTCGGCCAGCCCGTCACCATCGACGTCGACGCCTTCCCCGATCACCAGTTCAAGGGAACGGTCGGCTCGCTGAGCCCGGGCACCGGCGCGGTCTTCGCCATCCTGCCGCCGCAGAACGCCACCGGCAATTTCGTCAAGATCGTGCAGCGCGTTCCGGTCCGCATCTACTTCGACAACACCGATGCCCAGGTGCAGCGCCTGAAGGCAGGCATGAGCGCCTATGTCACCATCGACACCGGCCATCGCCGCTCGCTGCGCGGCCTGTTCGGCCTCGACGCGGCCAGGACCTCCGGCAGGACTCCCGCCGCGGCCGGACAATAGCCGTGACGACCGCCGCGACACATCCCGGCGCGGCCCACCCCGCCGCGGTGCCGGGATTGCGCCGGAACATGGTGACGATCTGCGCCATGACGGCGACGATCATGCAGGCGCTCGACACCACCATCGCCAACGTCGCGCTGCCCTACATGCAGGGCAGCCTGTCGGCGTCGCAGGACCAGATCAACTGGGTGCTGACGTCCTACATCGTCGCCGCCGCCATCATGACCGCGCCGGTGGGCTGGATCGCCAACCGGTTCGGTCGCAAGCGCGTCTTCGTGATCTGCTCGGCCGGCTTCACGGTGGCCTCGGTGATGTGCGGGCTCGCCCAGGACATCACCCAGATGGTGCTGTTCCGGCTGCTGCAAGGCGTGTTCGGCGCCGCCCTGGTGCCGCTGTCGCAGGCGGTGATGCTGGACAACTACGCGCTGCACGAACGCGCCAAGGCGATGGCGATCTGGGGCATGGGCGTGATGATGGGCCCGATCATGGGCCCCTCGCTCGGCGCCTGGCTGACCGAAACCTATTCCTGGCACTGGGTGTTCTTCGTCAACCTGCCGTTCGGCATCATCACCGTCGCCGGTCTCGTTATTTTCATGGATGAGACCCGGCTCGACGCCGCCCTGCGCTTCGACTGGTTCGGCTTCACCGCGCTGGCGGTCGGCATCGGCGCGCTGCAACTGGCGCTCGACCGCGGCGAACAGCTCGACTGGTTCAATTCGTGGGAAATCGTCATCGAGTTCATCGTTTCAGGCGTAGGATTCTACTATTTCTTCGCGCATTCGCTGACCACCGACCGGCCCTTCATCCAGTTCGCGATCTTCGCCGACAGGAACTTCGCCACCGCCTGCGTCTTCATGGTGGTGATCGGCGTCGTGCTGTTCTCGACCATGGCGCTGGCGTCGCCGCTGTTCCAGAACGCCTTCGGCTACCCGATCCTCACCGCGGGCCTGCTGCTGGCGACGCGCGGCAGCGGCACCTTCGTCGCGATGATGATGGTCAGCCGGCTGATGCGCATCTTCGAGGCCAAGTATCTGATCGCCACCGGCCTGTCGCTGATCGCCATTACGCTCTACGACATGACCGGCTGGACCGCCGACACCCCGGTGAAAACCATCGTCATCAACAGCGTGGCCCAGGGATTCGGCCTCGGCCTGGTGTTCGTGCCGCTGTCGACCGCCGCGTTCATGACGCTGCCGAACCATCTGCGCACCGACGGCACCTCGATGCTGACCCTGATCCGCAACGTCGCAAGCTCGGTCGGCATCTCGATCGTGATCGCCAAGCTGACCAGCGGCACCGCGCGGGTTCACGCCGTGCTGGCCGAACACGTCAATCCGTTCAACAACGCGCTCCAGATGCCGAATGTGACCGGCATCATCAACCTGCAAACCGACACCGGACGGGCGATGATGGACGGCATCCTGTACGCGCAGGCGCAGATCATCGCCTTCTCGCAGGACTTCGAGCTGGTGATGCTGGTGACGCTGTGCGCGATCCCGCTGGCGCTGATCATGGGCTCGACCAAGGCGTCGATGCAGGGACCGGCCGCCGACCACGCCGCCGTCATGGAGTGACCCGCGTTTGGATATGCCGTGCATGGTGCCCGCGGGCGGGATCCGGCTTTCGGATCGCGCGCCAACAAGGCGGGACGACGCCGCAACCCGAGGTCGTCCGCTTTGTCTTCGCACAAAACGAATCTCGCGAGGCAATCAGGCCGGAAGATCTTGAGCGATTCCCGTTTGGCGGAAACATCGCCGCGAAATTCTGCGCGCTCCCTCTCCCCTAAAAGGGCGTTCACGCCCGTCTTCGACGGGCTATCCCGGATATGCCGCCCGCGAAGGCGCGACAACAACCGTTCCCAATCCGCATTTCGAACCACGGGCCCGATAGGATTCCGGGCCTAGTTCGCGGACCGGCCGCGCCGGCATCCGGTTATCGGCCCGAAACCGCCGCCGACCCGTTGCCCGGCCCCGCCCGATCGGCTAAACAACGGCCCAAGCACCCGTAGCTCAGCTGGATAGAGCGTTGCCCTCCGAAGGCAAAGGTCACACGTTCGAATCGTGTCGGGTGCGCCATTCTCGAACAAAAGAGAGAACTGCGGGCGC
>JBDHSX010000125.1:0-11124 GCA_039808365.1 Xanthobacteraceae bacterium
GGGTCACGATCGGCGCCGATCGTGACCCCGTCTCCAAACTACTTTCTCAGTTGATTTTAGGGCGTTACCGTCGATACCTACAGCGATTTGACCCCCACGCCGATTCACAGCTTATGCCTCATGAATGCGACGCGCCGTCTCGATCAGGCTGGCGATGAGAGGAACATTGGCGCGGCTGGCGAGGCAAACGGCATGCACCGTTCCATGAACTTTAAAATCCGCGAAACGGACGAGACGCAGCGGCGGCTGGATGTCGACTTCCTCAGCCGACACCGCGGCCAGGCCCATCTGCGCGGCCGCCGCGGCAATGACGGCATCGCGGCTGCCGATCTCAAGGATACGTTTGGGACGATAGCCGGCGCGTTCCATCTCGCGATAGGCCAGGTCCCGTGTCTCCGAGCCTTGTTCACGGATCAACAGTGTGGACTCGGCGAACGCCTTGCGATCTATGAATCCGCGTTTCACGCCCGGATGATTCCGGTGAGCCACCAGCACGATCTCAGGCTTTGAAATCGCGAACGTCTTGCAGTTTGGATGATCGGCGTGGCCACCGAGAATCCCGACCTCGATCTCGCAATCGACAACCTGCTGCACCACGTTTTCGGAATTTCCGAGCGTCAGGACGATCCGGACGCCGGGGTGCTCCCGTTCAAAGGCATTGATGATCCTGATCGCCGTGAGCGGCGCCACCGCGCCAAGCCGCACTTCCACACCATCTTTCGCGCCGGCGCGGCGCAGAAGGTCATCTGCGTCACGCTCCAGCGCGAACATATGCGTCGTGATGGCGTGAAGCTGCTCGCCCAGCGGCGTCAGGCCCACCACCCTGCCGCGACTTCGGATCACCAGTTCAACACCGTATCGGGTTTCGATCTGACGAAGCTGGACACTGACGGTCGGCTGCGCGCGCCTGAGCATGGTGGACGCCTTCACGAACCCGCGGCAGCGCGCCACCGCATCGAATGCTTTCAGCTCAGCGATGCTCATTCCTCATAATAGATTAAATCTATACATATGGCAATGAAAAGCGATTTGATTGGGTCTTGCGATCGCCCGTAAGCTCAGCCGCAAATCGCTGGGAGGACAGCTTGGACAGCGTTTCGCACTGTGGCGGAGTCGATATTCTTGCCGGCCTGACGGCCGCTCTCGGCCATTCGCGCTTGATTGATGTTTCGGAAACGGCCCGGGCGGCCCATGCCTGCGACTGGTGGCCCCTCGCCGCCAAGTGGCGCCAGCTCGGATGGCTGCCATACCATCCAGACGTCGTCGTCTATCCGGAAACGACGCAGGACGTGTCGGCGATACTTGCCTGGGCCAATGCCCATGGCGTCGCGGTCACGGCGTGGGGGTTGGGCTCATCGGTCGTTGGCCAGCCGCTTGCCACGCGCGGCGGCATTAGCCTCGACTTGTCACGCATGGACCGCATCATCGCGGTGGACGAGCGGGATCTGGTGGTGCGCGTCGAGGCCGGCGTGGTGGGTGGCAAGCTCGAACAACACCTCAACGGCCTTGGATATACCCTGCACCATTCGCCGCAATCGCTCCACCGTTCGACCGTCGGCGGGTGGGTCGCGACGCGCGCGACCGGACAATTCTCCACCCGCTACGGGGGGATCGAGGAGCTGTGCTACGCTCTGACAGCGGTGCTGGCCGACGGGTCGATCGTGACGACCGCGGCTCAGCCGCGCATGTCGGTCGGTCCCGACCTGCGCCATCTATTCATCGGCTCCGAAGGATGTTTCGGAGTCATCACCGAGGTCGCTCTCCGGATTTTTCCTGTCGCCGAGGCCCGATCGTATGAGGTCGTTGATCTTCCGTCCGTTGATCGCGGCATCGAAGCCATGCGCGACATCATGGCGGCGGGGCTGAAGCCCTTTCTTTTGCGCTTTTACGATCGTGCGGAAGCTCGCCATGCCACCCAGGATCCAGACTACGCAAGTCCGGTGATGTTTCTCGGCTGCGAGGGGTCCGTGACAATGGCACAGGCCGAACTTGAGGCCTGCCGGAGCATTTGCGCGCGACACGGCGGAGAATGTCGCGGGCCGGAGGCCGCGACGGCGTGGATGAGCCGGCGATACGACTTCTCGACCATCGAAAGCTATGTCGGCCGTCCCGAGGGCGTCGCGGAAACGATCGAGGTGGCGGGAAGCTGGTCCACGATCGGAGCGACCTACAGGGCGCTCACGGAGCGGCTGAAGCCTTTGGCGACCGAGGTTCTGGGCCATTTCTCCCATACCTATACGACGGGAACGTCTCTCTATGTGATCCTGCTCGGGAATGCGGAATCCGCGCTCGCCGCCGAAGCCACGCTCCGGGAGATATGGAAAGTATCGATGGAAACCGCGCTTGAGACCGGGGCCGCGATTTCCCATCATCATGGAGTAGGATTGGCGCGTGTGCCTTACATATCCGACGCGCTCGGCGGCGGCATCGAGATTCTCCAACGCTGGAAAGCGGCGTTCGACCCCAACGGCATCCTCAACCCCGGCAAACTGAGGTTCGATACGCCGCCCGAATCAAGAGAGGCGAACACGGAGGGCAGGCCCGCTTGACCGCCACCGTCTCACCATCGCCCCCCTTCGACGTCGTGGTGGTCGGCGGAGGGATCAACGGCGCCGGTATTGCCCTTCAGGCCGCTGCAAGCGGCCTGAAGACGGCGCTGCTCGAATCGCATGATTTTGCCAGCGGCACGTCGTCCCGCTCAAGCAAGCTCATCCATGGCGGCTTGCGTTATCTCGAATATTTCGACTTCAAGCTGGTGCGCGAGTCATTGGGCGAACGTGAAGCCGTTATGACGTTAGCTCCGCATCTGGTCTGGCCGCTTCGGTTCGTGATGCCGATCGTTCCCGGCGGCAAGCCGGCCTGGCTGATCCGTAGCGGACTTTTCCTCTACGATCGCCTAGCGCCACGTCACGCATTGGCAGGCACCGAAAGCCTCGATCTTGCGAAGGTGCCCGATCATATGGGTTTCGACGGCACCTATCGCCGGGCCTATGTCTATTCCGACTGCTGGGCCGATGACGCGCGCTTGGTGGTCGCCAACGTGATCGCCGCCGCCGAGATGGGAGCGCGGATTTTCCCGCGGACCGCCCTCCATGCCGCCCAGCGTCAGCCCAACGGCTGGCGTCTCACCATTGAAGACATCGACAGCGGCGCGACCCGGGACATCGCCGCTTCGGTGCTCGTGAACGCGGCCGGCCCCTGGGCCGTCCCGCTGACGCGGAAGATATTGGGCGGACCGACGGAGTTTGTCGAAAACCTGGTTCGCGGAAGCCATATCGTGTTGCCGCGGCTTTACATAGGCGGCCACGCGACCATGCTGCAGGCAGGCGACGGGCGGATCGTCGTCACCATGCCCTATGAAAACAACCTGACCCTCGTCGGGACCACCGACAGTCCCTTCAGCGCAGATCCCCGGCAGGTGACGCCGACAGACACCGAATGCGACTATCTGCTTCAGGTCGTCAATCGCTTTTTCCAGTGCAAGCGCGCGGCGGACGATATCGTCTGGAGCTATGCTGGCGTCCGGCCGCTGTTCAAACAGGGCCACGCACGCGACAGCAACCCCACCACATCGACCCGTGACTATGCGTTCAAGCTGGATCGCGGCGCCGGCGGACGTGAAGCGCCGCTGCTGACCGTGCTCGGCGGGAAACTCACCACCTACAGGAAACTGGCCGCGCAGGCGTTACGCGAACTCGCGCCATCATTCCCGCAGCTCAAACCGCCTGCGTTGCCCGCGACCTTACCGGGCGGCGACATCGGCCAAGGCGGGCCCGCGCAATTTGCAGCCGAACTCCGACGCCGTTATCCATGGCTGCCGGCCGGATACGCGGCACGGTTTGCACGGACCTACGGCTCGCGCACCGAACGGATGCTCGGCGATGCCCAGCGGCTTGAAGATTTGGGCCCCGGTTTCGGTAGCGACCTGCACCTACGGGAGGTAGAGTATCTGCGGCACCACGAATGGGCTAGGACGGTGGACGATATTCTTTGGCGTCGCACCAAATGCGGCCTCGCTATGTCCGCCTCACAGGTCGCCGGACTCGAGTGCTTTTTGGCGGACTGCCGCACTAATCCCATGTCGGAGACCGGAACATGATCCGCGCTGTCACGATTTCAGTCCTCAGACGTCCGAGGGAGCGCGCCAGTCGTGAGTGAGATCGTGGTGAAAAACCTGGCCAAGTCCTGGGCCGGCGCCAAGGGCGTTGCCGATGTCAGCTTCACGGCGGACAACGGAACACTCCTCGTTCTGCTCGGCCCGTCGGGCTGCGGCAAGTCAACCACGCTTCGGCTGATCGCGGGTCTCGAAGAAGCAGATGCCGGCACGATTACCATCGGCGGCCGCGACGTCACCCATCTGCCGCCGGCGGAGCGTCGGATCGCCATGGTCTTTCAGTCCTATGCGCTGTTTCCGCACCTCAACGTCGCGGAAAACATCGTGTTCGGCCTGCGGGTGCGCCGCGTCGGCCGCGCCGAGCGCGATGAACGCCTGAAGCGCGTTGCCGATCTGGTCGGGCTCAGCGCTCTCCTCGACCGCAAGCCGGGGCAACTCTCGGGCGGTCAACGTCAGCGCGTCGCGCTCGGACGCGCCATCATTGCCGAAGCGCCGGTCTGCCTGATGGATGAGCCGCTGTCGAATCTCGACGCCAAGTTGCGCCATGAGATGCGCACGGAGATCCGCGCCCTTCAGCAGCGTCTTGGCATGACGATGATTTATGTCACCCACGACCAGACCGAGGCGATGACAATGGCCGATCGGGTGATCCTGATGCGCGACGGCCTGATCGAGCAGAACGGCTCTCCGAAGGAGCTTTACAGCAGGCCCAGCAGCGCCTTCGCGGCACGGTTCATCGGCGCGCCTCCCATGAATATCATGAAAGGCGAGAATGGACAGCTTATCGGCGTCCGCCCGGAGTGCATCAGAATTAGCGAACGCGGCCCGGTGACGGCGACCGTGCGCGCGATCGAATATCTCGGCGCCGACACGATCGTGCAATGCGACGTCGGCGGCGACATGGTGTCGGCCCGCTATCCGGGTCACGGCGACTTCATGGCGGGAGCCACGATCCGACTGACGTGGAACGAAGCGGATGCGCACCACTTCGACGCCGCGACCGGGCGACGCCTTCCGGACCCTGGTCCGGACAACATCGTATCAATACCGCGACTGCAAAATTAGGGAAGACAACGTCTGAAACAACAGAATGGAGGGATGACGCCATGGGTTTTCGGCAAGCTACGATGCTTATCGCCGGGCTTCTCGTCTCGATCGCTCTTGGCGGCACGCCCGCCAGGGCGGTCGATCTGACGATGTATTATCCTGTCGCCGTGGGTGGGCCGCTAACGGCCATCATGGACGATTTCGTCAAGCGGTTTGAAAAGGAAAACCCCGACATCCGCGTCCATGCCGTCTATTCGGGAAACTATACCGACACGATGACGAAGGCGATGACCGCCATGAAGGGCGGACAGCCGCCGCAGCTCTCGGTCCTGCTCGCGAGCGACCTGTTCTCTCTCCTCGATGAAAAGGCCATCGTGTCGTTCGACGAACTGGTCGGCGAGGACAAGAGCGGCTGGCTCAAGAGCTTCTACCCGGCGTTCATGGAGGCCAGCCGAACCGGCGGCAAGACCTGGAGCATCCCGTTCCAGCGCTCGACCATCGTGCTGTTCTGGAACAAGGATGCGTTCAAGGACGCCGGTCTCGATCCCGACAAGCCGCCGGCAACCTGGGACGAGATGCGCAGCATGGCGAAGAAGCTCGTCAAGACCAACGCCTCGGGCGGCGGCGTCACGCGCTGGGGGATCGAAATTCCCTCGACGGGCTACACCTTCTGGATGTTCCAGGCCCTGGCGATCCAGAACGGCCAGAAACTTGCCGACGACACGGGCGAAAAAGTCTTTTTCAACACCGACAAAGCGGTCGGCGCGCTTCAGTACTGGGTCGATCTGTCGGCCAAGGACGGCGTGATGCCGAAAGGCGCGGTCGAGTGGGGCACGCTGCGGACCGACTTCCTGGGAGGCAAGACGGCGATGATGTGGCACACCACCGGCAACCTAACGGCCGTCAAGAACGACGCCAAGTTCAAATTCGGCGTCTCGGTCCTTCCGGCCCAGGCGCGGCGTGGCTCGCCCACCGGCGGCGGCAATTTCTATATTTTCAAGAACGCCACGCCGGAGCAGCGCAAGGCCGCTCTCAAGTTCGTCCAGTGGATGACGGCGCCCGAGCGCGCGGCGGAGTGGAGCATCAAGACCGGATATGTCGGCGTCACGCCGGCAGCCTATGAAACCAAGGAGATGAAGGCCTATCTCGAAGGTTTCCCCGCCGCGGCGGTCGCGCGGGATCAGTTGGCGGACGCGGTCGCGGAGCTATCGACCCACGAGAACGAGCGCATCAACAAGCTGCTGGGCGATTCCATTCAGTCGGCCTTGACCGGCGCATCGACGCCGGCGGCCGCGCTCGGCTCGGCCCAGAATCAGGCCGACCGAATCCTGAAACGTTATCGCTGAACCCTAACGGCGGCCCGCGCATGAAGCGCTGTGCGGGCCGCCCCAATACAGGTTGCCGATGACCGGATCTCTGACAGGCACGTCGCCGCAAGCCGCCATGCGGGCAAAAAAATGGCGCATCAGCGTCACCGCCTGGCTGATGCTGCTGCCGGCGGCCGTGCTCCTCGCCGCGTTCACGCACCTTCCTATTCTCGCCACGTTCTATCACAGCGTCTTCGCCACGGCCCGGGGTAGCGAGCCGAAGTTCGTCGGCCTCGAAAACTACCGTTCGATGCTTGAGGATGACGTCTTCCGCAAGGTCCTGATCAACAACGTCGTCTTCGCATTGGGAACCGTACCGGCCAGCATCGCGCTGGCGCTACTGATGGCGGTCTGGATCAACGGGAAGATTCGCGGCCGCGGCTTCCTGCGACTTGCCTTCTTCACCCCGACCGTGCTTCCGATGATCGCGGTCGCCAATATCTGGCTGTTTTTCTATACGCCGGATTACGGACTTCTCGACCAAATCCGCGCCGTATTCGGCGGAGCAAGCCATAACTGGCTCGGCGATCCCAGAACCGTCATGGCGTGCTTGATCGTCATGGTGGTGTGGAAGGAAGCCGGCTTCTTCATGATCTTCTACCTTGCGGCGTTGCAGGATCAGTCGCCGGAGCTTCAGGAGGCGGCGGCCGTCGAAGGGGCCGGGCGCTGGTACTTTTTCCGACGGATCACGCTCCCCCTGCTTATGCCCGTCACGCTGTTTGTCATGATCAACGCGATCCTCAACTCGTTCAAGCTCGTCGATCATCTCGTCATCATGACCAAGGGCGGGCCGGACAACGCCAGCTCATTGCTTCTGTACTACATCTACGAGAACGCATTTTCCTATCTCGACACCAATTACGCGGCGACGCTGACAACGGTGCTGATTACCATTCTTGGCGCTATCGCGTTCGCGAATTTCAGCTATTTCGACCGGCGGATTCATTACCAATGACGGATGGTTGGCCTTGATGGGACGGAATTACGATCGATTGGAAATGGCCGGCGTATGGGCCCTGGCGCTGCTCTGGCTGCTTCCGCTCGCCTATGCGTTCTGGAGTGCTTTTCATCCGGCGCAGTTCGCGACCCGCTTCGTCCTCGATGCCCCTCTTACCCTGGATAATTTCAGGGAGGCGTGGGGTCGCGCGCCCTTCGCGCGCTACTATCTCAACACCGTGCTTCTTGTCGGTTTCGTTCTTGTGGGTCAACTCGTCGTCACCACGCTCGCGGCCTATGCTTTCGCGCGGTTCGAATTTCCCGGCCGGAACATCGCGTTTGCGCTGGTTTTGGTCCAACTCATGATCATGCCCGATGTCCTCATTGTCGAAAATTACAAAACGATGAGCAATCTCGGCCTTGTCGACACCATCCCGGCGATAGGCTTGCCCTATATCGCCAGCGCCTTTGGCATCTTCCTGCTGCGGCAGACCTTCAAGGTCGTGCCCAACGAGCTTGTCGACGCCGCGAAGGTCGAGGGAGCGTCCTCTCTCGGCATCCTGTGGCGCGTCTTCGTGCCCTTGGGCAGGCCGACTTATGTCGCCTTCGCTCTCGTTTCCGCGAGCTATCACTGGAATAATTTTCTTTGGCCGCTGATCGTGACCA
Organism: Xanthobacteraceae bacterium; assembly: GCA_039808365.1. Lineage (GTDB taxonomy): Bacteria > Pseudomonadota > Alphaproteobacteria > Rhizobiales > Xanthobacteraceae > 62-47. Next base: position 8,131 of record JBDHSX010000125.1, read on the forward strand.
ACTCGGTCGGCAGCAGGCCCTTGACGGTGGGCCTTGCGGTGTTCGGCGCGCCGGAAACCGGAGTCGACTGGTCCGTGATCACGGCGGCGACGGTGATGACGATAGCGCCGCTTCTCCTGGCATTCCTGTTGTTCCAGCGGCAATTCGTCCAATCCTTCATGCGGGCGGGAATTCGATGACGGCGCTGCGCGCATTGACCTGGAACATCCAATATGGACTCGGCATGGACGGCCGGGTCGATCTCAAGCGCATCGTCGAATATGCAATGGATATCGCTGACCCGGACATCCTGTGCTTTCAGGAAGTCTCGGCCAACATGCCGTCTCTTGAACGAACGGATGGTTGCGATCAATTCGCGGCGCTCGCGGACCTGCTCCCACGGCATCAGGCGATCGTCGGCGCGGCGCTCGAAATCTTCGATCCGACCGGCGCGCCGCGCCGATTTGGTAATGTCGTGTTCTCGCGATATCCGGTGGCGCAGGTGCTTCGCCATACCCTGCCGTGGATTCCCGGCGGCGAACGCAACATGCCGCGCGGCATGATCGAGGCGACCGTCATGTCGCCATTCGGCGCGGTTCGGATTATGACGACGCATCTGGAGTATTTCTCAGCCGATTCTCGGTCCGTCCAGGTTGACGCCATTCGTCAAATCCACGCCGCTGCTTGCGCACGGAGTACATTCCCCGTCAACGACGGCAGCGGCCCTTACGAGCCGACGCCACGTCCCGGCGCGACGCTGCTGCTGGGCGATTTCAACATGAGGCCGGACGACCCGCTCAAGGCGCGCCTGTCACAAGCGACGGGGCCGCATGTGTCACGTCTTCTCGATGCCTGGAGTCTCCGTTACGGAGATGACCCTCATCCCCCGTCCTTCTGTATCACCGACCAGACCTACGGTCTGCCGCATTGCTGCGACTTCGTGTTTGCGAGCGAGGAGCTTGCGGCACGCATCCACGATATCACCTACGATGGCGATGTGCGGTTTTCTGATCATCAGCCCGTCTCTATCAGCCTGCGTTGAACGGGGATGCGTCAACCGCGATACGCCGCGGGCGTTGTCTTTCGCTCGCAGGAGTTCAGGACATGACAGCAACCCATATCCTCATTGAACTGCTTGGCGGGGTCGCATTGCTCCTGTGGGGCGTGCATGTCATCAACGGAGGCGTGCAGCGCGCGTTCGGCGGCGAATTGCGCCGGATCCTGGGGGACGGACTGAAAAGCCGGACGGCGGCGCTGCTGGCGGGCCTCGGCGTCACCGCCATGTTGCAGTCGAGCACGGCGACGGCCCTGATGATTTCCTCGTTCAGCGGAGTCGGCGCGCTTGACCTCACGCCGGCCCTCGCGGTGATGCTTGGCGCCAACATCGGCACCACGCTTATCGTGCAACTGGTGTCTTTCGACATCTCTTATGTCTATCCGCTGTTCCTGTTCGGCGGGGTCGCGGTCTACAGGCGCGCCAGCTCGAATCGCGCGCGATCTCTTGCCCAGGCTCTCATCGGGCTTGGCCTCCTGCTGCTCGCCCTGCATATGCTGGTCGCGACGCTGCGCCCGATCGAGGCCTCCTCGACCCTGAAAATGCTGCTCAGCGCCCTGACCCAGGATCCCGTCATCGCGCTGCTCGTCTCCGCTGTCTTGAGCTGGGCCGCCCATTCGTCGGTGGCCGCGATGCTGTTCGTCATGTCGCTCGCAGGCGCGGGCATGATCTCGACCGAGGCTTCCCTGGCCATGGTCCTTGGCTGCAATCTCGGCAGCGCGCTCAATCCATTGATCGATGCGACGGGCGGTCCATCCGCGAAATTGCGTGCTCCGGTCGGCAACCTTGTCAACCGGCTCGTCGGCTGCGCCCTGTTCCTGCCGCTGATCGAGCCGATCGCTAGCAGGATGGCGGGTTTCGGCCTTGGCCCGGCTCAACTCGCCGCGACCGCCCATCTCGGCTTCAACGTCATCATGGCGGTTCTATTCATTGGCATTCTTCCTTCCTTTGCCAAGATTCTCCGGAAGGTCTTTGCCGATCAGCCGGTCGCCAGCGATCCATCCCTCCCGCTCTACCTCGACCATGCGGCACTCTCCACGCCGTCCGTTGCTCTCGCCAATGCCGCGCGCGAGGTTCTCCATATGGCGGACATGGTCGAACAGATGCTGGAGGGCTCGCGGGAAGCGTTCTCAGGCGACGATATCGACAAGGTCACCGCCGTCAGCCGCACCGACGACGTGATCGATAGCCTGTATGACAGTATCCAGCTTTATATCGGCTCGATCGATCACGACCAGTTGAGCGACAAGGAAGGACAAAGGATCTTTTCCACGCTCGCGCTGGCGATCAATCTTGAGCATATCGGCGATATCGTGGACAAAAATCTGATGGAGATGGCGGCGCAACGGATCAGGGATCGGCGCCGTCTTCCGCAGGCCGCGATCGAACGTATCAACGCGATGCACATGCGGTTGCGCGAGCACCTTCGTCTTGCAATCGATGTGTTCATATCTGGCGACGCGCGAGCGGCACGCCGGCTTGTATCGGAGAAAGAGGCCTTCCGTATGCTGGAGCGGGATGCGACCGAACGGCACTTCAAGGAGATCCGTTCGGGGCATTTGGACCAGATCGAGATCAGCGCCTTGCAGCTTGATATTGTACGGGACTTGAAGCGCATCGAGGCCCATATCGCCGCAACTGTATATAGTCTCTTGGAAAGAAACGGAGATTTACAGGAGTCCCGACTTTCACCCGTTGCTTGATTTTGCTAATGTGTCATTCGGCCTGCAAAATTTGTAAGCCGATTGACAGAAAAAAATGCAGATCTGCCTGCCGACGTCCAATCAGCCGCTTGAGTTCGGCTATCCGTATCTTGGCTCGAACCAGCGCATCACCCTTTCCTGCGGCGCTGGTATCCTCCTCCTCGGAGATCGGCTCGCGCGGGATGGCGGAAATCGCCAGCCCGATCGCCGCCCGTGCTTCCGGTTGAGCCCGGCTGTCCCATAGGCCCGATAGAACTT
>JBDHSX010000126.1:0-11068 GCA_039808365.1 Xanthobacteraceae bacterium
TCCGGCGCAGCGAGCTCGACGAGCGGATCACCAGCTTCTCGACCTCGACCAGCACGAAGAACACCAGACCCGCCGCGAACAGCCACGGCCACACCTGGAGCGGCAGCGGCTCGTTGTCGAACAGCCGTTGCAGCGGCGGCGCGTAGGTGAACAGAAGCTGAAGCACGATCACCGCCCCGATGCCCATCGGCAGGTATTTGTTGCCGAGATGGGCGCGGATCGAAACCGAACTGTCGAGCAGGTAGCGGCTGTTGAGCAGGTAGAAGATCTGCCCGATGGTGATCATGTTCACGGCCGCCGTCCGCGCCATGGCGTCGGACACGCCGTAGGACTTCATCTTGAAGAACGCCCACAGCGTCACCGCCAGCAGCGACAGGCCGACGAAGATGATGCGCCAGATGCCGAAGCCGGTCAGGATCGGCCGGCCGACCGCGCGCGGCGACCGGTTCATGACGTCGAGTTCGTGCGGCTCGAAGGAGATCACCAGCCCGAGTGCCACCGAGGTGACCATGTTCACCCACAACACTTGCGGCGCGGTGATCGGCATGGTGAAGCCGACGAAGATCGCGACCATGATGACCAGCGCCTGGGCGACATTGGTCGGCAGCATGAACAGGATCGCCTTCTCGATGTTGTTGTAGACGGTCCGCCCCTCCTTCACCGCCGCCGAGATCGAGGCGAAGTTGTCGTCGGCGAGGATCATCTCCGCCGCTTCCTTGGTGACTTCCGTCCCCTTGATGCCCATGGCGACGCCGATATCGGCCTTCTTGAGCGCGGGGGCGTCGTTGACGCCGTCGCCGGTCATGGCGACGATCTGCCGGTTGTCCTGCATGGCCTTGACCAGCCGCAGCTTGTGCTCGGGGCTGGCGCGCGCGAACACGTCGACGTCGCGCACCTTCTCCTGCAATTCGGCCTCGCTCATCGCCTCGATCTCGGTGCCGGTGACCGCGGTCTTGCCGTCGCCGATGTCGAGCATCTTGGCGATCGCCGCCGCCGTGATCTTGTGATCGCCGGTGATCATGGTGACGCGGATGCCGCCGCCGTGGCATTCCTTCACCGCCGCGATCGCCTCCTTGCGCGGCGGATCGAGCAGACCGATCAGCCCGAGCAGGACCAGGTTCTTCGGCAGGTCGGCCGCCGTCAGGCCGCCGCTCTTGACCGCCGGGCTTTCCAGCCAGGCGAACCCCAGCACCCGCTCGCCCTGGCCGGCGAGCCGGTCGGACGCCGCCTGGAAGTAACCGCGATCGATTGCGTGGGCCACGCCGTCCGCGCCCTGCTGGCGGTCGCAATGGTCGAGGATGACCTCGGGCGCGCCCTTGACCAGGATGAAGTCCTTGCCGTCCTTCGACTTGTGCAAGGTCGCCATGAATTTGTGCTCGGATTCGAACGGGATGGAATCGATGCGCGGATAGGCCGCCCGCTCCTGCTCGCGGTCCATCCCGAGCTTGGTGGCGAACGGGTAGAGCGCGCCTTCGGTCGGATCGCCCTCGACCTTCCAGACCCCCTCCTGCTGAAACAGCTCGGCGTCGTTGCAGAGCAGCGAGACCTGGCCGAGAAGCCGCAAGCCATCGGCCTGCCCGACCCGCGCGCCGTCCTTCTTGACCTCGCCCTCGGGCGCGTAGCCGTTGCCGCTGACGACGTATTCGGCGTCGGCGGTGACGGCGGACACCACCATCATTTCCATCAGGGTCAGCGTGCCGGTCTTGTCCGAGCAGATGCGCGACACCGAGCCGAGCGTCTCCACCGCCGGCAGCCGCCGGACGATGGCGTTGCGCTGCGCCATGCGCTGCACGCCGATCGCGAGCGTAATGGTGATGATCGCCGGCAAGCCTTCCGGAATGACCGAGACGGCGATGCCGACCACCGCCTGGAATAATTCCACGAAGTCCTTCTGCGCCACCCATTTGCCATAGGCGAACACCAGCACGCTGATGACGCCGATGACCGCGGTGATGGCGTAACCGAACTTCTTGATCTGGAGCAGCAGCGGCGTCTCCAGCACGTTGACGTCCGCCAGCAACTGATTGATGCGGCCGAGCTCGGTCTGCGAGCCGGTGGCGACGACCACGCCGGTGCCGCGTCCGGACACCACCATGGTGCCGGAAAACGCCATGCAGTCGCGATCGCCGACGGTTGCGTTGTCGGCCACCGCGTCGGTGCTCTTGTCGGCCGGCACCGACTCGCCGGTCAGCGCCGCCTCCTCGGTCCGCAGGTTCTTGGCCTCGACCAGCCGCAGATCGGCTGGAATCCGGTCGCCGGATTCCAGCAGGACGATGTCGCCGGGCACCAGATTCTCGGCCGCAATCATCCGGATCTCGCCGCCGCGCATCGCGCGCGCTTCCGCCGACAGCATGTTGCTGATCGATTCCAGCGCCTTCTCCGCCTTGCCTTCCTGAAGGAATCCCAACAGCGAGTTCAGGATCACGACGCCGAAAATGATCGCGGCGTCGACCCAGAGGTTGAGCATCAGCTTGACGAAGCCGGCGCCGAGCAGAACGTAAACCAGGATGTTGTTGAACTGCGCGAGGAAGCGGATGAACGGTCCGCGCTTCTTGCCCGCCGGCAAACGGTTCAGGCCATGATCCCGCAGCCGCTTCTCGGCTTCCGCGCCGTCGAGCCCGGTGTTGACGTCGGTCGAAAGACGCCCGGCGACCTCCCCGGCCGGCACCGCGTGCCAGATGATATCGTCGCCCGCTGGGGTGGTGGCTGCATTCGTCATCGGTTCTTTATCCGCTTTGAAGCATGGTGAAGAATGGACGATGGGCTTCATCAAGCTTTACACGGCGATGTGGCGCGCAAACATTAAATTTTGCGAGCGCATCGCGGGATCGCCTGACAAGTAACAGGCGATCCACCCGTGACGACGCCCGGCGCAGGCGCGACGCTACGCGCTGTAGCCATGGCCGGTCGATTGCGTTAGTTTTCCCGGGCAGTGATTGGCTTTGAGGATATCGACATGACGTTTCGCGCGGGTGTTGTTCAGATCGGGTCGGTGCCGTTCGACAAGGCGGCGACCGTCGCCAAGGTGATCCGGTTCATCAAGGAAGGGGCCGCGACCGGCGCGAAACTCCTGGTGTTTCCCGAGGCCCTGATTTCCGCCTACCCCAAGGGCGCCGACTTCGGCGCGCGGGTCGGCGGCCGCCTGCCGCGCGGTCGCGACGAATTCCTGCGTTATCACACCAGTTCCATCGACGTGCCGGGACCGGAAGTCGCCGAAATCGCGGCGGCGGCGCGCGACGCCGGCGTTCACGTCGTCATCGGCGTGATGGAACGCGACGGCGGAACGCTGTACTGCACGGTGCTGTTCTTCTCGCCGGATCAGGGCTATCTCGGCAAGCATCGCAAGCTGATGCCGACCGCGATGGAGCGGCTGGTCTGGGGCTATGGCGACGGCTCGACCCTGCCGGTCTTCGACACCCCGCTCGGGCGGGTCGGCTCGGTGATCTGCTGGGAAAACTACATGCCGCTCTTGCGCACCACCATGTACGCCAAGAACATCCAGCTCTATTGCGCGCCGACCGCGGACGACCGCGACACCTGGCAGATCACCATGCGGCACATCGCCATGGAAGGCCGTTGTTTCGTGCTCTCCGCCTGCCAATACATCACACGCGGCGCCTTCCCCGACGACTATGACGCCATTCAGGGCAACGCGCCGGACACGGTGCTGATGCGCGGCGGCAGTCTCATCGTCTCGCCGCTCGGTGAAATCCTGGCCGGGCCGAATTTCGACGGCGAAGGCATCCTCACCGCCGATCTCGATCTCGACGACATCGCCCGCGGCAAATACGACTTCGATGTGGTCGGGCACTATGCGCGGCCCGATGTCTTCCATCTCGTCGTCGATGAAAATCCCAAGCCGGTGATGTCGAACAGCGCCGGCGCGGCGTTCGGCGATCGCTAACGCCCGCGCGCGGGGACAGGCGGCATCGGCTCGAGCGGCGAACGCTCAACTGGAATCGTCTTCGCCGCTCGATCTCTTTGTTTGAGCATCGGATTGATGCGAAAACCGCTTCGCACTTTTCGGTCCGATGCTCTAGAGAATTTCCTATTTTGATGGAAGCGTCATTGCCGGGCTTGACCCGGCAATCCATCATTTTTCAAGAAGATGATGAATGCGCGGATCAAGTCCGCGCATGACGACAGTGATTCCGTCAAAAGCGGAAAGCGTCTAGCCTGTCCTCAGGTCGATTTACGTTTGGACGTCCGGCTTTTCAGAAACGGCGGGATGACATTGTCGGGGTCGGCCGCGGCTTCGCGGGATTGGCCGCCCGACGCCATCAGCTTGTCCAGAATCTTCAATTGCTGCGGCAGGCAGCGCCGGGCGAAATCGTATCGCTTGACGATCGTTTCCCGCGCCTTGATCCGCAGGCCCACGAAGTGGTCGGGATCTTCAAGACATTGGATCGTCTGCTCGGCGATCGCCTCGATATCGGAAAAAGGCACCAGCAATCCGTTCTCGTTGTGGGTGATCACTTCCTGAACCGGCGCGGTATCGGAGCCGATCACCAGGCAGCCCGCCGACATCGCTTCCAAAAGCGACCACGACAGAACGAACGGATAGGTGAGATAGATATGCACGGCGGAAACTTGAAGAATCGCGAGATAGGTCTGATACGGCACCCGGCCTAGAAAGTGCATGCGGTCGAGCGGCAGTTCGCCCTCCAACTCCCGCAACATCTTGTCCTTCCAACTCGCCGCGTCAATCGGCGCCCGACCATACGAGACGCCGTCGCCGCCGACGATCACGATCCGCGCCGCCGGACGTTCTTTCAAAACGCGGACCATCGATCGCATCATGATGTGAAAGCCGCGATAAGGCTCCAGGTTACGCGCGACATAAGTAATCGTTTCGCTGCCCGGGTCGATCGTCACCCCGTCGATCTCGATCGACGCATGCGGATCCGGGATGACTTCGTCGGTCATGATGCCGTCGTGAACCACATCGATCCGCGATTGATAGATCTTGGGAAAGACCGACTTTTGCCAGTGCGTCGGCGCAATCCCCCGATCGGCCTGCGTCAGCGCCAGCAGCGTCGCGGCGTTCTTGATCGAGACCCCGACCCGGCCATCGATGCCGACCGAAGGAAATTCCTCGTCGAACTTGCTTTCGTCCACGCCGTAGTAGAACTCGCAATAGCAAAGAATTTTCGCGGCCGGAAAGATATCGCGCAGCGGGATCGCCTCGCCCCATCCGGGGTGGACGACGATGATATCGGGCTCGAAACCATTCGCCCGCAGTCCGGCGACGGCGTAAAGCACCTGCTCCGCCCGCCGACATTCGATGTCAAATCGTCGCGCGAAGGGATGAACCGCCGACAAGCCGTCCGTCGAGACGCGATAGCGCACAATCTCGATATCCTTCATCTTCTTGGCGGTATGCGACCCGACACCCTTGACGACGTTGCGGCGATCGGACGCCAGATGCTCCATCAGCCGGCCGAACTGGGCGGGAAGATTGTTATGGACAAAGAGAAACTTTGTCATCGAGGAATGCCCACCCACATCATCGGTTCGCGAATTCCGTTATAGGCCCAGCGGGATCAAGACCGGCGCCGGGGCGTCCGAGGTCCGGGGAGACAAGTCCCGCGGCGGCCAGGCCAGCGCCGAATACGGCACGCCGTCAAGCGCGAGGATCGGGCTATAAAACGGATCGCCCGTCAGAGCCTCAAGCCACTTGCCGCGAAGATTTGACACCGCCCGGCGGAGAATATTCGACGTCATCGTCATATGGCCGCGACTGGCGGATTCCAAGTGAATCAGGCGGGCATCGGGTGAAAAGACCACGCGCTTGCCCTGGCTTCGCAATTTCAGACAGTAATCGACATCGTTGAAATCGATCGGAAACAGGACTTCGTCCAGCCCCTCGACGCTGAGGTAATCGTCGCGTCGCGTCACCAGACAGGCGGCGGTGACCGCGCTGCACTGGTGGGCCACCTTGAGAAGGTCGGTATAGCCCGGGTCGCCGTAAACGCGGTCGGTGAAGGCATGGTCGGCGACCAATCCCGGGCCCAATATCACGCCGCCATGCTGCACCACGCCGCGCGGGGTGCAGAGCAGCGCCCCGACGGCGCCGACGTCGGGCTCCGCCAGCCGGCTCAACATTTCCGCGAGCCAGGCGTCATCGAGCGCCTGAATATCGTTATTGAGCAAGCACACGACCTCGGCATCCGAGCGCGCGACGGCCCTGTTGTTGAGCTTCGAGAAATTGAACTCGCCCGGCACGCGCAGCACCCGAATATTCCGCGCTCCAAGCGAATCCAGATAGGCTTTCGCATCGGGCTGGTCGGAATCATTGTCAATGACGGTAATTCTGGCATCCACCTTGGCGGCGCCGGCCGCGATCGAATCGATGCAGCTCCGCAGCAGTTCGGTTCGATTGCGGGTCGGGATCAGGATCTCGGTCGAATAGTCCGGCACGGCGCGCCGCACCCGAACCGAGGGAAACATGGCGACCTTCCGCGGCTGAACGGCGGCGTCGATGCCGCGCGCCGCCAGGTGACCTTCGACCGCATCCGCCAGCGCCAAGGACGATCCGAACGCATCCCCCGCCGGAACAATCCCGCACTCTCCCGGAAGGTGAAAAATTTTTGAGCCGACCTCCGGGCCGGAAATGAGCGAGAAAACCACTTCAAACAGATCCACCGCGCCGCTTGTCGGAAGCCCGGCCAAAACCCGCACGCGCGGGCTGCCAAAGAGATGCCCTAGATAGCCCTGCTCCAGAAAGCGTTCATAATCAAAGGCCGGAAACGCGATCGGCCAGCACAACCCGTCTTCGGAGCGGACGCCGAGATCGCCATAGGCGACGAGCGCGTCCGCGGTGCGCGCAAACAGATCGCCGATCCGGCCGAGACAATCGGGCGCGAACTCTATTCCTGCCCGACAGAAAATCACGGTGGCGCAATGTCCGGCCTCGCCGCCCAAAAATTCGCGAAGCGAGGCAACATCGAACTTGTCGTCGTCAGGATCGGTCGGAAGGTTGGCGACGATCCACTTGCCGTCCACCGCATCGAGGCTGGCCAGCGTCTCATCGACCCCATCGTTGCCGGCGACGATGACGGCAATCTCGCCGGTGTGCCGGAGATCCGGTTTCTGTCGCGCGTCGATCCGGCTCAACCAATCGTCATAGCGCGACAGCGGCCATGATTGCCGAGAATAGAGACGGACCGCCTGTGACCGAAACAGATCCTTTTCCGATTCCGATAGTTGGGCGATGGCGTCTTCGAACCGATCGCCATAAGCGATGAACTGAATCGGGCAACCGGCGAGTTGACGCCCGCCGCGATCCTCGATGCGCAGCGAGCGCAGCTTGCCGTCGGCGAACCGCTCGGGCAGATGAAAATTGAAGGCCGGGATCGCGGAGGCATTGTCCAGCGATTGACCGAACGCCTTCCAGCCTGAGGCGACCACATCAAGCACGTCGACATTGTCGACGATCACCCGCAGCCGCGCGCCCGACTCCGTCAGCGCGCTGCTCCATCCGGAAAATCGCAGATGGCCGTCCCATTCGACCCACTCATCCGGAGGAACATCCGGCGATCGATCCGGAGCGGCAAGATCGATCGGGAGCCCGACGAGCTGGCCGGTATTGGCGACCCTCGCCTCGAGGGTCGCGGCGGAATCCAGGAGGTCCCGATCCAGGTCGAGCGAAAAGCCATAGCAGCCATCGCCGACCCCCGACTGCGCCAGCGCGGTGACGAATTCGTTGGCGCGCAGGACGCCCAAGGGAAGCCCGTCGATCAGAATATCAACGACATAGCGATGGCTGAGATCGTTGAGATCGACGACATAGCCGGCATAACGCCCCTTATCGACATGATAAAGCGCGCTTCGCAGCGAGTCCTGCCGGTGCATGGCGGGGCGGGGAACTGTCACGGTCATCGCGATGCGCCGGGTTCGAGCCATCTGATCACCGCATCGACGACCGCTTCATCGTTCAATTGCGGATCGAGGGCAAGGTCATCACTCCGCCGCCGCATGGAATAGGGCCAGCGAAAATACGCCAGGGGCAAGCCGGACTCCTTCGCGGCATGCAGCCGATACGAACCAAACAGGGGTTGACGGTCCAGCACGAAAATCCGGCCGAGGTCGTGGCACTTGATGAGGTCCGGCAAGTCGCTGTCGTCGACAACGCCGGTCGGGAACACCCGCCCCGTCGCCATCAGCTCGGTATCGCTCACGCTCGCGCCGAAATAAACCAGCTCGCCCTTGAGGCCCGGCGCCAATGCGCGGGCCAGGGCGCGAACAAGCCGGTACTGGGCGACGGTCGATCGATCGAACACGATTCCGCAGGCGGTGGCGGCCAAGCCGGCCTTCGCGCGCTTTCGTCGCGTCTGATAGAGCGGTTCATACCGCGCCGACCGCGATGGCGCGGCCAATTGCGCATGGCGGTTGGAGTCCGGACAAATCGCGATATGGTCCGCGACCCTTGCGGCGAGCCGGGCGAAATTCTCGCGCCGCGACCGCGACGATTCCGGCTTGTCCGGTGGCGGGTCCGGCTCCGGAATCATGTCGACGGGAGCCGGCTGCGACGTAATGAAGCGGATCGCCTCGTCGGGCAGGCGCGACGGCGCGAACACTTCCAGCCTGCCATATGTCATGGCCTGCAAGACCGCAGACGCCGATTCGGCGCCGCGCGCGGCGGTAAACGAAATTTCGAGATTTTGCGGCGCCGCGCCTGACAGATCGATCAGCGCGGCGCGCCCCGCGCGCGCGACCTGGACCAGCAGAACCGAATGTCCGCGCGCGATGAGCCAGCGCGCGCGCGCGTGCGCCACGTCCCGCCATGACTCCGGCGCGATGAGACAGCGATCGAACGATGTGTCGACCAGGAGCGCGCGCTCGATTCGGGCGCGCGCTTCCTTCAGCGGATCGGCGACGATAAAGGCGGCACATTCCTTTTCATGCGCCGGAAAGCGCTGGTCGAGCAACTTCAGGTTCCTGACCACCAGCGCGCGCTTCGCCGCGCCGAATGAGCGGGAGCCGAGATGCCCGACATAGATCGACGGCGCGCAAATGTTTCTTAAACCCCGCTCGCTTGCGCGAAGACAGTAGTCGGCATCCTCGTAGTAGCCTTGTCCGTAACGTTCGGACAACGGGCCGATCGCGTCCAGGCAGCGGCGCGTGATATAAAGACAAAAGCCGGTCCCGCTGGGAAGATCGACGCCCGCGCCGGCGTTGGCCTGCGCCGCGGCATCGATTCGAAGAAACGCCGCGCGATCCGGAAACGGATTGAAGCGGTTCGCGATCGGAAAACTGGTGAACTCGCCATTGTTCGACAGCGGCGTGATGGTCGCGATGTCGGCGGACGATCGCGCGCAGGCGATGAAACGCTGCAGGCAACGCGGCGGCAACACCGTGTCGGCGTTCAATAAAATAACGTCGCCGCCCGGCGCATGGCGCAATCCGCGATTGACCGAACCGGCGAAACCGAGATTGGTGGCATTGCGCAGAACCATGATCGCGGGATTGGCGGCAAACTCCTGCAGCAGATGCCGCATGCCCGGATCGGGAGAGACATCGTCGACGAGAATCGCGCAGCAGCCGGGAGAGGTCTCAAGTTCGGCTTGCAAGCTCGCAAGACAGGCGCGCGTCGCGTCGACGTCGCCATAGACCGGGACAATGACCGTCAGGACCGGATTCGGAATCACGCTGACGGGCGCGAACGACGCGACCGGCGCGGCCGGCGCACTCACCTCATCCGCCGGGCACCGCGTTTCGTGGAAGGAGCGGCCTCCCACCGACAGCCGCAACGTCATATCGGCCGAGGGCGCATGCCGGGGGATGTCGAGATTCGCGACATGGGGAAAGGCTTTGTTGGCCAGCGGATGACCGGGCTGAGATGTGATGATTCGTCGCCCGAAACCCTCGATCGTGAGTTCGACGTCATCGTCGGCGCTCCATGCGACCCAGCCGCGAATCCGATCGAACAGGACGTCCAGTTTCACAATCTCGGTGCGGCCGGCGGTCTTGAGGCCGGCGATGGCATCGGCGTAAACGGCCCAGTCGGCCCGGCTGCCGAGCAGACGCTCCGCGGCTTCGATTCCCATCGCTCCGGAATCCCACCGCGCCATCCGCCGGTTGGCCTGCTGGTCGCCCGGGTCAAGCTCAAGGGCGCGTTGCAGCGCCGCCATCGCCAGGTCGGGGTGACCTAACAGATAAAGGGCGTCGGCCCGGACCACATGATGATAGGATTGGGCGCGCGGCTGAACACGGCAGCGCCGATCCGCGCAGCGAAACGCCGTCAGATAGTCGTTGTTCTGCAAAGCCTGCACGCATGCAAGTTCGAGTTCTGCTGACTCGTTCGAGATATGCACGGATGTAAGGTCTACCAATCTTCGCCGTTTCGGATCGCTGACTTGCCGGCCCGGTCAGGCGCGGGCCCCGCCTATGCTACACGCGGCCAAGGCAGTCTGAAATACAAACAATTCGCCCCGGAGTCTGGTTCGAAGCGGCGCATTCGGGATCAAACAAGCCAGGCCCCGTCCCCGCCAACGGGTCGACGCCACAAATAAGCGCGTTCGCGCGCGTCTTCGACCCGCTATGGCGCCCCGTTGACGGGGACGACGCCATTCTTGGCGGAGACGACGCTTTCCGTGTCGCAAATCCGCGCCCAAAACGAATTTCCGGTCAGGCTCCCGGGAATGCGTCGCGGGTCAACCCGAAATGAAAGAATGACTGCCGTCCTTCGAGGCACCGCTTCGCAAGGCGTCCGAGAATGACGGCCGCCCGTTTCGACTCCGAAAAATCGAACTCTGGAACGATATGACGAAAAAAAGCCCTGCCGCTAAAAGCGGCAGGGCTCGATGTACTTCGACAATCCAGGTTAGGCGTTGGAGCCGCCCAGATGGATCTCGTGATCCGTGAAGCCGATGGTCTCGACGTTAGAGACAGTCAGCGAAGCACCGTCAGTGAAGCTCACGGTCGTGATACCGGTCGAGTCATCCGTCGTCACAGTGGCGTCAGAGCTGGATGCACCGATATAGAGCGTATCGTTGCCAGCGCCACCATCAACGGTGTCGTTACCGTCACCCGCGAACCAGGCCATCAGGTCATCGCCGTCACCGCC
>JBDHSX010000127.1:0-10957 GCA_039808365.1 Xanthobacteraceae bacterium
ATGCAGCTTGAGGACGCCAGGGCGCAGCTCGGCGAAGCCTTCGAGGAGTTGAAGAAGGTCGAACTGCTCGACGAGCGCGACCAGGCGCGCGGCCGCGCCGAGGACAACGCGCGGGAGCAGGCGGAGATGAACAACATCGGCCTGATGCGATCGCGGATCGGCGCCGTCGCCTGAGTTTTTGGTTACGGCCGCGTTTCAAAGCCCGGATCGCGAGGTCCGGGCTTTCTGTTTGTTCGTCGGCATCGTCATTCCTGTCGTCATTGCGAGCGCAGCGAAGCAATCCAGAAGGTCATGAAGCAAGGGCTGGATGGCTTCGTCGCTGACTTTCCTCGCAATGACGGAATAAGTCTGAAACGCACCGCACAAATGAAAAACGCCCGCGGGGGGACGGGCGTTTCTCTATTGCCGCAGGTCAGCTTGGGGGGACTGACGGTGCGGCTCACTCACGGGGCGACTTCGGGGGGCATGCTAAAGAGCCTCGTGAATCTCTGGAATCGGTAGTCTCAACTTGGTCGGTCTAGACGAAGGGTCCTCCTGCGGTTGAACCTTGAATCCGTTTCCGATGAACCGCGCGGTCTCAGCGGACCAGCGCCGTGTCGGAGCTCGACATCGCCACCGGCGCGCCGGCCTTGATGACGCGGGCGGTCTGCACACCGCTATCCGCATCGAGCCGCGCCGAAATGCCGAAGCCCGCCACCGCGATGCCAGCCACCAGCGCCACCACCACGATCTTGAGGTGGGTCATGCGGTCGGCGCTGTAGATCGAATGGTTCATGGAAGCCTCCTGCCGTGTTCGCTGCCATTTTGGATGGGTCTTCCCATCGCTGCGGCAGGTTCAAACGCCTGCTTCGAACTTCTCGCCAAAACAACGTAAGACGGCGGCTTCCGGTTCCGAAGGGGGTATCACAAAGCGGTGATAACAGTTGAAGCTCCGCGAGGAACCCGCCGGAGGCCGCCGCAGCCTCGAATTAGACAATAAACATCAGATACTTAAATTCGGTTCCGAAATGGCGGCGTTTTGCGGCGGCACCTCCACGCCCCGTCAACCATGCGGCAAAAGGGTTGCCTGTTGTCAAAATGCCGCAGGTCGTCCGCCCCGTCCCGCGGTGCCGTCGTCGTTGCGAGGAGTACCCGGATCGGCGCTTCGCAATGACGGAGTCTGCGCGGGCCGCGCAACTCCCGTTCAGATGCTGCCGACGGTTTTCAGGCGGGCGCGGGGGTGGATCTCGGCTTGCGACAGCACGCTGGTCTGCGGCCGGAAACGCTCCACCAGCGAGCGCACGAACGGGCGGATCGCGGCGGAGGTGACCAGCACCGGGGCCTCGCCCTCGCGCGCCGCCTGCTCGAAGCGGTCGCGCACCGCGGTCATGAATTCGGAGAGTTTTGTCGGCGCCATCGCCAGGCTGCGGTCCTCGCCCTGGCCGATCAGCGATTCCGCGAACGCCTGCTCCCACTTCGCCGACAGCGCGATCAGCGGCAGGTAGCCGTTGATCGAGGTGTTTTGCGCGCAGATCTGGCGGGCGAGGCGGGCGCGGACGTGCTCGACGATGGTCGCCGGATTGCGCGAGAACGACAGCGCGTCGGCGACGCCTTCGAGGATGGTGGAGAGATCGCGGATCGAGATGCGCTCGGCCAGCAGCAATTGCAGCACGCGCTGGATGCCGGAGACGTTGATCTGGCTCGGCACGATGTCCTTGACCAGTTCGCCTTGCTCCTTGGGCAATTCCTTCAGGAGTTTCTGCACCTCGCCGTAGGACAACAGGTCGGCCATGTTGCCCTTGAGCAGTTCGGTGAGGTGGGTCGAGAGCACGGTGGCGGCGTCGACCACGGTGTAGCCTTTCAGGGAGGCTTCCTCCTTCAGGCCGGCGTCGACCCAGGTCGCCGGCAGCCCGAAGGTCGGCTCGGTGGTGTGGATGCCGGGCACCGCGACCTGATCGCCGGCGGGGTCCATCACCATGTATTGGTTCGGCCACACCCGGCCGGAGCCGGCGTCGACCTCCTTGATCTTGATGATGTAGCTGTTGGCTTCGAGCTGGACGTTGTCGAGGATGCGCACCGCCGGCATCACGAAGCCCATTTCGACGGCGAGCGAGCGGCGCAGCGCCTTGATCTGCTCGGTGAGGCGGTCGGTGCCGTCCGGCGCGTTGACCAGCGGCAACAGCGCGTAGCCGAGTTCGATCTTGAGGTCGTCGATTTTCAGCGCGGCGGAGATCGGCTCCTCGGCGGCGGCGGCCGATGCCGGTGCGGGGTCGGCGCTCGCTTCCGCCACGGCCGTTTCGCGTTTGCTGTTGCGCGACTTCCAGGCCAGCGCCGCCGCGCCGCCGCCGAGCGCGAGGAACGGGATCATCGGAATGCCGGGCAGCGCCGCCAGCACCAGCATCACCGCCGCCGACATGCCGAGCGCCTGCGGATAGCCGGACAGTTGCTTCATCAGTGCCTTGTCGGCCGCGCCCGAGACGCCGGCCTTCGACACCAGCAGGCCGGCGGCGGTGGAGACGATCAGCGCCGGCACCTGCGTCACCAGGCCGTCGCCGACGGTCAGCAGCGTGTAGGACCGCGCCGCCTCGGCGAAGCCGAGCCCCTGCTGCGCGACGCCGATGACAATGCCGCCGATGATGTTGATGAACACCACCAGAAGCCCGGCGATGGCGTCGCCGCGCACGAATTTCGAGGCGCCGTCCATGGCGCCGAAGAAGCCGCTCTCGTCCTCTAGCGCGCGGCGGCGCTCCTTGGCGGTCTTCTCGTCGATCAGGCCGGCCGAGAGGTCGGCGTCGATCGCCATCTGCTTGCCGGGCATCGAATCGAGGTGGAAGCGCGCCGCGACCTCGGCGATGCGGCCCGAGCCCTTGGTGATGACCACGAAATTGACGATCACCAGGATCGCGAACACGATGATGCCGATGACGAAGTTGCCGCCCATCACGAAGTTACCGAACGCCTCGATGACGTGGCCGGCGGCGGCGGTGCCCTCGTGGCCGTGGGTCAGGATCAGCCGGGTCGAGGCCAGGTTCAGCGACAGCCGCAGCATGGTCGAGATCAGGAGGATGGTCGGGAACGCCGAGAACTCCAGCGGCGCCTGAATGAACAGCGCCGTCATCAGGATCAGGATCGACAGCGTGATCGAGATGGCGAGAAACAGGTCCAGCACCACCGCCGGCAGCGGCAGGATCAGCACCACCAGAATGGTGAGGATGCCGAAGGCCAGCGCGAGGTCGCCGCGCTTGAGCATGGCGGCGAGGTCACCGAGGCCCGGCAGCCGCGCCGGCGGCTTGTCGGTGCCGTGGCCGAGAGTGGTGTCGGTCATGGTCGCGGCGTCTCCTCTCGTCTGCCGCCCGCGCGCGGCAAACGTCTGCGCGGCGGCCGAAACGCCACCGCTGACAAAGTGAGGTACCGCACTGGCATCCACGGGCCGCTCCCGGTTGCGCAATCACGACACTCGGCTTCACTCGGCAAAATTTGCCCGGCCTATGGTTAGCAAAGCGTTAATTCGGGGGGCGGCGCTTCATTCGTTCCCGGTTTGTGCGAAGCGCGCATGTCTCGCATGCGCGGGTGGTGGGTGAATTTGACATTCGCGTTGCTTGACCGCGCGGCACGGGCCGACGAAGTTGCGTCATGGCACAAAGTTCCGGTTTGGCGCTCGATTCGAGCAAATTCGTCCCCGATTCCCGCAAGGCATGGATCAGGCTGGCGATCGCGGTGCTGATCGGCTCGATCGGCAGCGTCGGCATGTGGTCGGTGGTGGTGGCGCTGCCGGTGGTGCAGGCGGAGTTCGGCGCATCGCGCGGCGCGGCCTCGCTGGCTTTCACCATGGTCATGCTCGGTTTCGGCGCGGGCGGGGTGGTGACCGGCAAGGTCACCGACCGGTTCGGCATCGTCGCCGCCATCGGCGGCGGCATCGCGGCGATGGGGCTGGGCTATATCGGCATCGGTTACGCGGGCGCGCTGTGGCAGGTGGTCCTGCTGCATCTCGTCATCGGCCTTGGCTCGTCGGCGACGTTCGGGCCGCTGATGACCGAAGCCTCGCACTGGTTCGACCGCTATCGCGGCCTCGCCGTCACCATCGCCGCCAGCGGCAATTATGTCGGCGGCGCGATCTGGCCGCCGATCCTGAACTGGGGCATGCAGTCCTACGGCTGGCGCTCGACCCATATCGCGGTCGGCATTTTCGTCTCCATTGCGATGACGCTGGCGATCCGGGTGCTGCGCAGCCAGATGGGCGGCGCGACCCGGCACACCCATGTCGGCGCGCCGCCGCCGCGGATCGACCTGCGGCTCGGCAACAACGCGCTGACCGCGATCCTCGCCATCGCCGGCGTCGCCTGCTGCGTGGCGATGTCGATGCCGCAGGTGCATATCGTCGCCTATTGCGGCGACCTCGGCTATGGCGCGGCGCGCGGCGCGGAGATGCTGTCGCTGATGCTCGGCTTCGGCATCGTCAGCCGGATCGGCTCCGGCTTTCTCGCCGACCGCATCGGCGGCCTGCGGACGCTGCTGATCGGCTCGATCGCGCAAGGCGTGGCGCTGACGCTGTTCCTGTTCTTCGACAGCCTGACCTCGCTGTTCGTGATCTCGGCGCTGTTCGGCCTGTTCCAGGGCGGCATCGTGCCGAGCTACGCCATCATCGTGCGTGAATCGATGCCGGCGCAGGAGGCCGCCACCCGCGTCGGCATCGTCATCATGGCGTCGGTCGTCGGCATGTCGCTCGGCGGCTGGATCTCCGGAGTGATTTTCGACGCCACCGGCTCCTACGCCGCCGCGTTCCTCAACGGCACCGCATGGAATGCCATCAACGTGGTGATCGTGGTCGCGCTGATCATGCGGGCGCGCGGCCGCATGAGGCTGGCGCCGAGCATGGGGTGAGGCGGGGCGTGGACGAGCCGGTGCTTCAATAGACCTCGACCTCGCTCATCGGGCGCGGGGCGCGGACCAGATCGAGGTTGTCCTCAAGCTTGCCGAGCAGCCGCGCGAACTCCTTGCGCTCCTGCGGCGTCAGGCAGCCGAGGATCTCCTGCTCGCGGCGCAACAGGCACGGGATCAATTCCTCGTAAAGCGCGTGCCCCGCGGCCGTCAGCGCGAGGCGGAACTCGCGGCGGTCGTCGGCGTTTTCGACCCGTGCGATCAAGGCGCGCTCCAACAGCGCGGTCACCGCGCGGCTGATGGTCGATTTATGGGTGCGGGTGCATTGCGCGATGTATTGCGCGCTGCACGCCTCGTCGCGGAAGCCGAGCGTCGCGATCACCCGCCATTCCGGAATATCGAGGCCATAGCGCGCGCGATATTCGTTCGACAAGGCCGCGGAGACCTCGGCGCCGAGCCGGTTGAGCCGGAACGGCACGAACTTGAACAGGTCGAGCTTGGCCACGGGGTTTTTCCAAAGTTTCAGTTGACGAAGGCGGTGGCAAGGCGCTTAGATAGTTGCAAGTGAGACTATCTCGCGACTGGGATCGGGGCAACGGCCAATTCGGGCAGGGCGGCCGTTTCGGCCGAGGCCCGACGGATTGGCGTCGAGGACGGGTGAGAGCCGGCATGACGCAATTTTCAATGCAATTCGGCTATCGCCGCCATCCGGATCAGGACCGCGCGGCCACGGACGCCGCGCGCCATCCGGTGGTGGTGGTCGGCGCGGGACCGATCGGGCTGTCGCTGGCGATCGATCTGGCCCAGCGCGGCGAGAGCGTGGTGCTGCTCGACGATGCCGACCGCATCGGCGAGGGCTCGCGCGCCATCTGCTTCTCCAAGCGCGCGCTGGAATACTGGGATCGCCTCGGCGTCGGGAGCCGGATGGTGGAGAAGGGCGTGGTGTGGAGCGTCGGCAAGATTTTCCACGGCGACCAGCAGCTCTATCAGTTCAACCTGCTGCCGGAAGACGGCCACCGGATGCCGGCCTTCATCAACCTTCAGCAATATTACGCCGAAGCCTATCTGGTCGATCTGATCCGCGATCTGCCGGCGGTCGATCTGCGGTGGCGCAACAAGGTGACGGCGCTGGAGCAGCGCAACGACCACGTGCTGCTCACCGTCGAGACGCCGGAGGGTCCCTATCGCCTGATCGCTGATTATGTGGTGGCGGCGGACGGCGCGCGCTCGTCGCTGCGCGCCATGGTCGGCGCCGACTTCCACGGTCAGGTGTTCGAGGACCAGTTCCTGATCGCCGACGTGAAGATGACCGCCGAATTTCCCACCGAACGCTGGTTCTGGTTCGATCCGCCGTTCCACGCCGGCCGCTCGGCGCTGCTGCATCGCCAGCCCGACGACGTCTGGCGCATCGACCTGCAACTCAGCCCCGCGCACGACGCCACGGTGGAGCGTCGCCCCGAGAACGTGCGGCCGCGCATCGCCCGGATGCTGGGGCACGACCAGTTCGATTTCGAATGGATTTCGGTCTATAAATTCCAGTGCCGGCGGATGGATCGCTTCATCCACGGCCGCGTGCTGTTCGCCGGCGACGCCGCGCATCAGGTGTCGCCGTTCGGCGCGCGCGGCGCCAATTCCGGCCTTGAGGACGCGGAGAACCTGGCGTGGAAGCTGGCGCGTGTGCTCAAGGGCCAATCGCCCGAGGCGCTGCTGGAGAGCTACCACGTCGAGCGCAGCCTCGCCGCCGACGAGAACATCCGCGAATCCACCCGCTCGACCGATTTCATGGCGCCGGTGACCAAGCAGGAAGCGCGGCTGCGGCAGGCGGTGCTGTCGCTGGCCAAGGAAACCGAATTCGGCAAGCACATGGTCAACGGCGGCCGGCTGTCGACGCCGTCGCGCTACGAGACGCCGCTGTCGACACCCGACGTCGATGCGTGGTCCGGCGGTCCGCCGCCGGGCGCCTCGATCGCCGATGCGCCGCTGACGACGCGCGAGGGGGCCGGGACCTTCCTCACCGAGGCGTTCACCGCGCTCGGCAAGACCTTTACGCTGGTGCAGTTCGCCAATGGCGGCGGCGACGACGTGGCGCCGGAGCAGGTCAAGGCGATCCGCATCGGCGGCGACGACGGCCTGATCGATGCCAGCGGCGCGGCGCGGGCGCGTTACGACGCCAAGCCCGGCACCGCCTATCTGCTGCGGCCCGACGGCTATGTCGCCGCCCGTTTCCGCGCGCCGACCCGCGCCGCCGTCGCGGCCGCGGTGAACCGCGCCTGCGCGTTGAGTTGAGAGGACGCCATGCCCCTGTCCACCGCCTCCCGTTTCGCCAGGCCCGACGATGCGTTCCGCCTCATCGTCGAGGCGCATCGCGGCCTTGACGACGAGCAGAGCACGGCGTTCGACGCCGCCCTGGTGCTGATCCTCGCCAACCATATCGGCGATATCGAGGTGCTGCGCGAGGCGGTCGAACTCGGCAAGCGGCGCATTCTCGCCGACGTGCAGCCGGCGTGAGTGGCTGAGAGCCGTCATTGCGAGGAGCGACGCGACGAAGCAATCCAGTCTTTCCTCGCGGCCTCTGGATTGCTTCGCGGAGCTTGTGCTCGGACAGCGCGAAGCGCTGATCCGGGTGCTCGCAATGACGTATTGATAGGACTCACGGATACGACGAACTGATAGATTGTACTGAACCGAACGAGAGAGTTTCCACGAATGGCTAAAGGTTTCGCCTCCACCACCGATCTCGCCGAAAAGAAAGTCACCTTCTCCGAGATCGGCACCGATCTGTATGCCTTCACCGCCGAGGGCGACCCCAACTCCGCGGTGATCGTCGGCGACGACGGCTGCATCGTGTTCGACGCCCAGGCGACGCCGGCGATGGCCAACAAGGTGATCGAGCGGGTGAAAACCGTCACCGACAAGCCGATCAAATATGTCGTGCTGTCGCATTATCACGCGGTGCGCGTGCTGGGCGCGTCGGCCTATCACGCGCAAGCCATCGTCGCCTCGCAGGAGACCCATCGTCTGGTCGCCGAGCGCGGCCAGCAGGACTGGGATTCCGAATACGGCCGCTTCCCGCGCCTGTTCCAGGACGCCGCCAGCATTCCCGGCCTGACCTGGCCGACATTGACCTTCGAGGGCGAGATGTCGATCTATCTCGGCAAGCGCGAGGTGCGGCTGATGCAGCTCGGCGCCGGCCACACCTCGGGCGATATCGTCGCCTGGGTGCCGGACGCCGAGGTGATGTTCTCCGGCGATCTGATCGAATATCACTCGGCCTGCTATTGCGGCGACGCCTATTTGCGCGAATGGCCGGCGACCCTGAACGAGATCCGCGAGTTCAACCCGAAGGCGATCGCGCCGGGGCGCGGCGATGCGCTGAAAGGCCTTGAGACCACCCGCGAGGCCATCGCCATGACCCGCGATTTCGTCTCGACGCTGTATGGCGCGGCGGAAATCTCGGTCGCCAAGGGCCGCACCCTGAAGGAGACGATGGCGGCGACCCGCGAGGTGATGGACCCGAAGTTTTCGAGTTTCGCCATCTATGAGCATTGTTTGCCGTTCAACGTCTCGCGCGCCTTCGACGAGGCGTCGGGCATCGACGATCCGGTGATCTGGACCGACAAGCGCGACCGCGAGATGTGGGCCGCGCTGCAAGGTTGAGGTATTCGTCATTGCGAGGAGCGAGAGCGACGAAGCAATCCAGCGCCATGAGGGAAGGACTGGATTGCTTCGCTTCGCTCGCAATGACGTTCAAAAGATCTGCAATCTCGCAAGCCAATGGGAGAGTGAGATGAACATCAACACCGCACCCAGCAGCCTGAAACAGGGCACCGCCGGCGTGACGCCGGGCTACATGTCCGGTTTCGGCAATTCATTTGAAACCGAGGCGCTGCCCGGCGCGTTGCCGATCGGCCGCAACTCGCCGCAGCGCTGCGCCTACGGCCTTTACGCCGAGCAACTGTCGGGCTCGCCGTTCACCGCGCCGCGCGGCTCGAACGAACGCTCGTGGCTCTATCGCATCCGCCCCTCGGTGAAGCATTCCGGCCGCTTCACCAGGATCGACGCCGGGCTGTGGCGCACCGCGCCGTGCTTCGAGGACGACATGCCGATCGCGCAACTGCGCTGGAATCCGGCGCCGATGCCGACGGAGGAACTGACCTTCATTCAGGGCGTCCACACCATGACCACGGCGGGCGACGCCAACACCCAGGCCGGCATGGCGGCGCATGTCTATCTCATCACCAAGTCGATGGTGGATCAGCACTTCTACAACGCCGACGGCGAGATGATGTTCGTGGCGCAGCAGGGCAACCTGCGCTTCATCACCGAGTTCGGCCGCATCGACATCGAGCCCGGCGAGATCGCGGTGATCCCGCGCGGCGTCAAGTTCCGCGTCGAGATTCCGAACGGTCCCGCGCGAGGCTACCTCTGTGAAAACTACGGCGGCGCCTTCACGCTGCCGGAGCGCGGGCCGATCGGGGCCAACTGCCTCGCCAATTCGCGCGACTTCCTCACCCCGGTCGCGGCCTATGAGGACAAGGACACGCCGACCGAGCTTTACGTGAAATGGGGCGGCGCGCTCTACATGACCAAGCTGCCGCATTCGCCGATCGACGTGGTGGCGTGGCATGGCAACTACGCGCCGTACAAATACGACCTGCGCACCTTCTCGCCGATTGGCGCCATCGGCTTCGACCATCCCGATCCGTCGATCTTCACGGTGCTGACCTCGCCGTCGGAAACCGCCGGCACCGCCAACATCGATTTCGTCATCTTCCCCGAGCGCTGGATGGTGGCGGACAACACCTTCCGGCCGCCGTGGTATCACATGAACATCATGAGCGAGTTCATGGGGCTGATTTACGGCGTCTACGACGCCAAGCCGCAGGGTTTCGTGCCGGGCGGCATCAGCCTGCACAACATGATGCTGCCGCACGGGCCCGACCGCGAGGCGTTCGATCATGCCTCCAACGGCGAGTTGAAACCGGTGAAGCTGACCGGCACCATGGCCTTCATGTTCGAAACCCGCTTCCCCCAGCGCGTCACCAGGCACGCCGCCACCTGCGGCACCTTGCAGGACGACTACGCCGACTGCTGGAAGGGGCTGGAAAAAATGTTCGATCCGAACAAGCCATAGTGGCTCGCCATTGCCGGGCATAGCCGTTCGAAGAACGGCGTTCTGAAGAACGCCTATTGACCCGGCAATCCATCCTTCTGAAAGATGGATGCCCGGATCAAGTCCGGGCATGACGCATGTGGAGCCTGGAGTCCTGATGTCCCACCCCAACGATCCAAAACTGAAATCCTTCATCGAGGTCGCGCCCGACTCGGATTTTCCGATCCAGAACCTGCCTTACGGCGTGTTCACGACGCCGGACAGCGCGCGGCGCCGCGTCGGCGTCGCCATCGGCGATTTTGTGCTCGATCTCGCGGCGCTGGAATCCGAGGGATTGCTGAAGGCCGGCGCGGCTGGCGTGTTCGCGCAAGATTCGCTCAATGCCTTCATGGCGCTCGGCCCGCAAGCCTGGCGCGCGACGCGGGCGCGGATCAGCGAACTGTTGCGCCACGACACCGCGACCCTGCGCGACAATGCCGCTCTGCGCCAGCGCGCGCTGGTGCCGCGCAAGGAAGCGCAGTTGCACATGCCGTTCGCGGTGTCGGGCTATACCGATTTCTATTCGTCGAAGGAGCACGCCACCAATGTCGGCGTCATGTTCCGCGGCAAGGACAACGCCTTGCAACCGAACTGGCTGCATATCCCGATCGCCTATAACGGCCGCGCCTCCACCGTCGTCGTCAGCGGCACGCCGATCATCCGGCCGCAGGGCCAGTTGAAGCCGCCATCCGCCGAGGCGCCGACGTTCGGCCCGTGCAAGCGGCTCGACTTCGAGCTGGAGATGGGCGTGGTGGTCGGCGGCGCGTCGCAGATGGGCGAGACGCTGACCGAGGCGCAGGCGGCCGAGATGATCTTCGGCTTCGTGCTGCTCAACGACTGGAGCGCGCGCGACATCCAGCAATGGGAATATGTGCCGCTCGGCCCGTTCCAGGCCAAGGCGTTCGGCACCTCGATCAGCCCGTGGGTGGTGACGCGCGAGGCCTTAGA
>JBDHSX010000128.1:0-10820 GCA_039808365.1 Xanthobacteraceae bacterium
CTCAAATAGAATTTGAGGCAGACGAGTCTGGTTCAACGGAGTTGGATCAGACTCGACGGCATGATTTTCCGAGGCTGAAGCGGACACCCGGCAACACGGGAAACGTCATGCGCCGCGAAAGCGGAGTATCCAGGACCCGTTGACGGATCAGATTTCCACTGGGCTGATGCGGCTTACTGGATCGACCGCCAAGGCGGCGCCGTGCATGCCTGATGCGTGAGCGGCTGATGACGACGCTGTCGCGGTTGCAAAAGGCCCTCGTTCGTTACATCGTCTGAATTGAGTTGGATTTCGCTTCGACGACAATCAGAAATCAAATGTGGATCGGACCTTGAGGCGCGATCATGACCGGACCCTCGGACAGCGTCCCTCCGTTTTCCCAAGCTGAACTCGCGGTGGTGCGGCGCGCCTTCGGTCGCCAGATGACGGCGGCTTCCGGTGTCGAGAATGCCGCGGTCGCAGCCGCCTTCGCGGCGGTGCCGCGCGAGGATTTTCTCGGGCCGCCGCCATGGACGGCGGGCACACCATTCGGCAATCATGTTCTGCCCGGCACCGACCCCGTCGTGCTCTATCAGGATCTTGTTGTGGCGCTCGATCCGGCGCGCGGCGTCAACAACGGCAGCCCGTCGCTGCACGCCAAGCTGCTCGATGCGTTTGGGGTGAGACCGGGCGAGCATGTCGTTCATATCGGCGCGGGGGGCGGTTACTACAGCGCCATCCTCGCCGAACTGGTTGGCTTTTCGGGCCGTGTGACGGCCGTCGAGTTCGATCCGGCGCTCGCGGGCAGGGCCAGGGACAACCTGGCCCGCTACCGCAATATCGAGGTCGTTCATGCCGACGGCGCGAGCTGGCCCGAGACTCCGGTCGATGGCGTCTACGTGAGTTTCGCGGTGGGGAAACCCGCCGAGCGCTGGATCGAAATGCTCGCGCCGGGCGGCCGGCTGGTGTTTCCGCTTGGCGTGCCCGGGCCGCGACGGCCTGATCCGGGTGGCCGCCATGCCGAGCTCGGCGCGGCGTTGCGGATCGAGCGACGGGGCGACGTGTATGCGGCGCGGGCGATCACCCCGGCCTATTTCGTCTGGGCGGAAGGTGGCTTCGATGTCGCCACCGACGAACTTGCCCGGTTGCGGGCCGCTTTCGAGCGGGGCGGCCTTGAGCAGGTGCGGAGCCTGATCTGGAAGCGCCCCGCGCCGCCGGAGCGCTGCTGGTTCGCCGGCGCGTCGTGGGCGCTCGGCTATGACCAAACGCTGTGAAAAACCTGTCGGCCTCAATGGCGTTTTCTTGAAATTGAGTGAAAATGGCCGGCCCCCTCAAACAGGGGGTTGCTTTGGGTGATCGATAGGTCAGTTTTCAGACCGCGTGCCATGCAATACACGCAACCTCTAGAGGGAGAATACCGTGAAGAAATACGAGAAGCCCGTTCTTGTCCAACTCGGCACGATGGATCTGATCAAGTCGAACCATACCGGTCCGAGCAGCGACGGCAAGAAGTACGCCGGCTTTTTCAAGTAAGTGATTAAGTGATATTGTGCGGCACGCCGTCGCGACGGCGTGCCGCCTTTCTTTCTCTCTATTCTCTCTTTCTTTCACTGGCGAGTGCGACGCCATCCCGAGCCTGCCGTCAGGCATTTTTTGAAAACCGGCCGCCATGGTCCCCGGCTTCTCTGAAATGGATGGTCCGGCGCGACGTGTCAGGCAGCCTGGTATGCGGGGATCCGCCGGGACGCGGGGTTCTCTTGAGCATCCTGATAGTCCGGTCCGCGCCGGCGCGGCCTTTCGGGGCGGCTGCTGATGTACTGGCCACATCGCCCGGCGATTCTCGCGCCGCCCCCGCCGTCCGCGCCGCCGACGTCCTTGTCCGGATTTCTGCGCTATTTTCTGACCGAGCACCGAACGATTTTCGTCTGGCTGTTCGTGTGCGGCTTCGGTGTCGCGCTCGCCGACGCGCTGGTTGCGGTCTTCATCGGCAAGATGGTCGCTTTCGTGGGGCAGGCGGACCGCTGGGCCGCGTGGAACGAGCGGTGGCCCACGCTCGTCGCCTTGCTGCTGGTGATCGGCGTCGCCCGGCCGATGCTGATCTGGCTCGATTTCCATCTCCGCAACGGCTTCCTCATCCCCGGCGTCACCTCGCGGATGCGCTGGATCAGCCACTGGCATGTCGTGCGCCAGAGCTGGGGTTTCTTTCAGGGCGATTCGCCGGGGCGGCTGGCGCATTGGGTGATGCAAACGCCGGGCGCGCTGCGCGAAGTGGCGGAGGCCGCGATCCGCGCCGTCTGGTATCTTGCGATGTACGGGCTGACGAGCATCGCGCTGCTCGGGGCCGCCGACTGGCGCTTGATGCTGCCGATCGTTGCGTGGTTCATCGGCTTCGCGCTGCTGCTGCGGCGCTTCGTGCCGCGACTCCGGCGCCTGGCCGACGCCAACGCCGATCGATATTCCAGGCTGCTGGCGGAACTGGCGGATTGCTACGGCAACATTCTGGCGGTGAAAATCTTCACGGCGGCGGCGACCACCGACACGCCAATCGGCGAGGCGCTGCTGGCGCATGACCGGGCGCAGGCCGATCATATGGCGAGCGTCACCGGCTTCATGACGCGGCTGACGCTGCTCAACACCGCCCTGCTGGTGGCGGTGGCGATGATCGGCGGCTACCTCTGGCTGCACGCGATGATCCCGGCGGAGGCCGTGGCGATGGCCCTGCCGCTGGTCTGGCAGGTCGCCAACACCGGCGGCTGGGTGGCGTGGGAGGTATCCGGGATCTACCAAAATCTTGGCGAGATCCGGCAGGGCATGGAGGTGATCGCGGCTCCGAACGCGATGCCGGACGACGGCGCGGCCGCGCCGGTGAATGCGCGGACCGGCGGCATTTCCCTGGATCGAATCAGCTTCGGCTACGGCGATGGGCCGCCGGTGTTCCGTGATTTCACTCTGGACATCGCGCCCGGCGAGAAGCTCGGGCTGGTCGGACGGTCTGGCGCGGGCAAATCCACGCTGGTCGCGCTGCTTTCGCGGCTGGCGGACGTGCAGGGCGGTGCGATCCGGATCGGCGGGCAGGATATCAGGCACGTCTCGGCGGAAAGCCTGCGCGCGCAGATCAGCGTCGTGACGCAGGACATCTCGCTGTTTCATCGCTCGATCCGCGACAACATCCTGTGCGGCAAACCGGATGCGTCCGAAGCCGAGCTTCAGGACGTGCTGCGCCGCGCGCGGGTCTCCGAATTCGTCGCGGATGTCGAGGACGAGAACGGCCGCAGGGGAATCGACGCGACCGTCGGCGAGCGCGGCGGCAAGCTGTCGGGCGGCCAGCGCCAACGCATCATGCTGGCGCGGGCGCTTCTGAAGGACGCGCCTATCGTCATTCTCGACGAGGCGACATCGGCGCTCGACAGCGACGCCGAACAGGCGATCGGACAAGAGCTGGAGGCGCTGCTGGCCGGCAAGACCGTCATCAGCATCGCCCATCGGCTGTCGGCGCTGGTGAGGATGGATCGCATTCTGGTGATCGACGAGGGCTGCGTGGCCGAGCACGGCACCCACGACGAACTCCTCGGCAAGAACGGCCTCTATGCCCGGCTCTGGCGTCAGCAGACCGCCGAGTTCGAAGATAAGTCCGCGCGCGACGCCGCGCCGCCTCCACTCAGTCAATTGTCAAATGCAATGAAGGAATGACCATGGGTTTTCAACTTACCCCCGGCACCAGCCTGACCGTCATCGAGGGCAAGAGCGTTCTGTTCTCGGTGAAGACCGGCGAGTCTTACGGACTCAACGCGATGGCGGCCGAAATGCTCAGGCTGTGCCTGGAAGGCGGGGTCGATGACGCCGCCGCGCGTCTTGCGGAGGATTACAACGCGCCGGCCGAGGAGATCAGGAGCGACATCGATGAACTGGTGCGCGGCCTGGTGCAGGCGAGGCTCGTTCAGGCGGCGGCGGGCCAGGGCTCGTAAGCCGCGACAACGGAAAAATCCTCCATGCCGGGCGTCGTGACGAACACGTCGTCGCCGCAGGTCACCCAGGCATGGCCGGACAAGGGCGAGAGGCGCATGCCGATTTTAAGACTGGCGGGATGACCGTGGCGATTGAGACTGAACCAGACGGCGATGGCCTGGTCGAGGCATTCGATCCGCATCGGCAGCGCATTCAATCCCCGCAGCGCGCGCGCGGCGACATCCCGCGCCGGAATGCGTTGGGGGCGGGGTCTTACTCGTGTGCGTTCACCGAGCCAATGAAACACCCGCACGGTCCGGTCGATGCCGAACAGCTTGGTTGACAGATGCGACAGCGTCAGGACAGCGGCGCTCATCCCGGTGTGAACCTCCGAAAATATCGTCTAGCTAATCGATCCGGCCCTTGGGACGCAATGACAACTTTCCCGTTCAGAGAAAATGACGCCCGTCCCGCGACCTTGTCGGAGGCGATCGTGTTGCCATGCCGGGACGGGACGCTGTCTCTCGAAGGGATCGTCCAGCGCGTGGATACCGACATCGGCGCGGCCGCGCTGCGGCGTCTTGTCGAGATCATCGACCGCGATGGGCCCGCCGCCCTCGCGCGGGTCGAAGGCGATTTCGTCGCGCTGTTTCAAGCGCGCGATGGCGTCCATGCGTTCAAGAGTTTTACCTCGCAATATCAGATCTACTACCGCGAGGCCGATGGGCTCGCCGCCAATCGTCTGTTTGCGTTCCAGGATGGCGCGGCCGGCGAATGGAACGAGGATTACTTTGCCCGCCATGTCCTGATCGTCCCCGGCTATCAGTTTCTGTCGCGCGAGACGCCGATCAGGAATGTGATTCGCGTGCTGCCCGGCGAACTTGTCTCGCTCGGCGCGCGGATCGAGCGGCGGCAATTGGTTCGCCGCAACTACGCGTACCGGATCGATCCCGGCCAGCGCCGCGAGGAGGTGGCGGAGCAGGTGCTTCATCTGCTGCGTGATTCCATCAAGACACGGCTGGCGGCGCGGCCGCAGGCGCGTGTCTGCGTCGAGATCTCGGGAGGGCTCGATTCCTCCTTCATCGCGTGCCTGCTCGGCGAACAAATGCCGAGCGGCATCCGCGGCGTGATGTTCTCACAGCCGCAACTGCCCTCACACGCGATCAGCGAGCAATACGCGCGGGATGTCGCGGAGCGTTACGGGATCGAACTTGCGGTGCTGCCGCCGGAGGCGCTTCCGGTGGGGATGCCGGATGCGCCGGGTTATTCCGACGAGCCCAGCGATTTCTTCTGGTTCGGCGATATCTTTTCGCGCGCGGTGGCCGAACTGGCTGCGCCGGGCTCCTACGTGTTCACCGGCTTCGGCGCGGATCAACTGTTTCTTCGCTCGCCGGCGTTCCTGCCGTATCTCTTACGGCGGAAGCAATATCGCGCCTTCCGCGACGCGCTGCCCGGAGCAAGTCATCTGTTGTCGCGCGGTCAGGTCAGCATCGCGCGACAGTCCCTGTTGTCGCAAATGCCCGCCGAACTGCACCGCAGATTGCAACGCGCATGGCCATTCCGGGGATGGAATCCGTGGGATGTGTCGGACGTCAACATGGAGCGCGCGCTGACGAGCGACGTGCCATGGCTGCGCTGCGGAAAGAGCCTCGCGGACTATTCCCGCGAGCGAGATTTGAACGAGGCCGCGCTGGTCGGCGATGGCATCATCTGCGACGATTGGGGTTATTTCGCCGCGCCGCGCGCGGTGACGCAGGCGCATTTCAGCGACAAATCGCTGGTCGATGCGTCGCCGTTCTGCGATCTGCCATTGCTCGATTATGTCTATGACCGGATCAGCGCGTTGCTGATCCATGATTTCGAGGGACGCTACAAGGAGCTTTTGCGTGAGGCTCAAAAGAACATCGTCCCGGAGAATTTGCGGAATCGGCAGAATGACACGTTCGTCTTCAACTCGTTCCAGATGGCTTATATCGACGCATCGAAGGACCAGTTGGACGACCTCTTTTGCGATGTCGAGGGGACATGGATCGACGTCAAGGCCGCGCGGCTCGCCCTTCAGCAATTGTCGTTCGGCATGGTGTCGAGTTCGACGCGATCGGTGATGGCGCTTCTGGGATATCTGCGATGGCGCCGAATGTTCCTTGATCGTTGCCGGAATCCGAACGCTATCATCGATGACGGATTCTTTCAGGCGCGTGCGGCAATGACCTGCCGTCAAGGCGTTTGACGGACCGCCTGTTTCACGCGGCACTGGAAATAGGCTCGCGATCCGGGTTTGGTGCCCTGGGCCTGACAATAGGCATCGTCCCTGTCAGCGATCATGCGCGCGCTGCATCCGCTCGTTGCCACCGTCAGCAATACCGCGAGGACCATGCGCATCATGGTGGAGACTGAGATTTGACGTGCGCCCCGACCAGTCGTCGCGCCTCGCTCCAGGCGGCCTGATCGGCGACGAAGGATGGGCGAAGCAGCACGATCGTCTCGTCCCGGGTTCGCAGCACCATGGAATCGGGTTCGATGCGGGCCGCAAGGAAATGCGCCCAGCTCATGCGCGTCTCGGCGGTGTCGGTGCTCAGCCGCAATCCGCTGTCGTCCAGCACGAACGCCTGCGGAATCCGCAAGGCGGCCTCCTGCATCGGCGACCGCTTGGCGGAGAGCCGCCAGGCGCCGGCGCTCACCAGCAGGACCGTGCCGCAGACCGCGCCCCACGGCGTGAATTGGGAGACGGCAGGCCAGGCCGACTCCAGAATTTTGGACAGCAGCGTGGCGACACCAAAGCCGATCACCGCGCCGAGACAGGCGAGAACGCATGCCCCCTTCCACAGCGGGAGCGGCTGCCCCGGTGAAAACGCGCTCTGCGACAGCGCGAAATCCTGTTCGGTATATTGGATCGTCCCCGACACCATGATGCAGGCATCTCCATCCTCTCAAGCGGCGCCGGAATGCGCCGGCCCCGTCGTTCAGCCGGCGCTCGCGCAGCCTCGCGCTATTCCCAAAGCCCGACGCGGGCCGCGCGGGCGCGCGCCTCGATGTCCTGATAGTCGCCGCGCGCCTTGGCAAGACCTTCCTTGACCAGCAGGGCGCCGATGTCGAGACCGGCGATGCGGCACAGCTCAAACCCGGCGGCCTTGGGCTGGCATAGGATCTCGTCGTCCCGAACCAGCGAGCGAAGCTGGTCGCGCACGCGCGCGCCGCACGGCCACGATCGCCCGGCCGAGGTCGCGCAGCTCTGCTCCGCGGTCGGTGCCTCGATTCCCCACAGTCGAACCGCGCGGCCATCCACCACGAGCGTCCCACCGTCGATGACCTGAACATCCGCGGCCGCGGCCGGATTCGCCAAAAAAAGCAGGCCGGCGAGCAGCGCGCCGACCGGCGGGGGACAGATGCGGGTCACGACAGAGACAGCCCTTCACGAATCGCCGTCCCTCGACCGAGACGCCAGGCGCAGAGTAGAATCAATCTTCTGATGACGCCATCCCGCGCGGCGGGTCAGTGTTCGGCGCGATGCTTGTTGTCGATCGACGTGCCGTTGGCGTTCGAACATGCGGAGATCGTCTCAAGCGCGTCCTCGCACCATTCCGTCAAGGCTCTTTCATAGCGAAGCCCCAGGCGCAACGTCAGCAGCTTGCCGGTGTCGGCCAGCGACGCCGCGCCGTGTGCGAAGCGTTTCGCCAGGACGCGCTCGTAGCGCGCCAGCCGGGCGCGGTGATAATCGCGCCGCGCCACGAGATCGGCGCAGAGCGGCGCGATGTCGATGCTGTCGAGCGCGTAGACCCTCACCAGCAGATCGTCCTTGCTCGTCGGCGGCGTGCTGGGCTGCGCCGCCCACAGCCGGAGCGCCGCGCGGCCCTGACGCGTCAGCGTATAGACCAGCTTGTTTGGCTTGCCCGACTGCACGACTTCGCTGCCGTCGACATGGCCCTTGGCGCGAAGCCGAGTCAGTTCGGCGTAGATTTGCTGATGATTGGCTTTCCAGAAAAACCCGATCGAGGTGTCGAACGTCTTCGCCAGTTCATAGCCGGTCATCGGACGCTCCGTCAGGCAGACCAGAATCGCGTCACCGAGCGCCATTGCTTGCTCCCATCGAAACAGGCTTGACCATATGCAAAAGTAGGCATATGAACAATATGCAAATTTTAGCATATAAGATAAATGCCGACGCGGATCAGGAGAGATCATGACACTTCCGGCGCTGCTGAAGGATCGACTCGAGCTTCCCGTGGTGGGCTCGCCCCTGTTCATTGTTTCGGGGCCCGAACTGGTGATCGCCCAGTGCAAGGCGGGCATCGTCGGCTCGTTTCCGGCCCTCAACGCGCGCCCGGCCGGCAAGCTCGATGAATGGCTGACGCGGATCAACGACGAACTCGGCGAATACCAGGCGCAAAATCCCGGCAGGAAGGTTGCGCCCTATGCGGTGAACCAGATTTGCCACGCCTCCAATGACCGGCTGATGGCCGACATGGAAACCTGCGTGAAGCACAAGGCGCCGATCATCATCACCTCGCTGCGCCCGCCGTCCGAGCTCGTCGAGGCCGCGCATTCCTACGGCGGCCTGGTGTTTCACGACGTCATCAACGTCAAGCATGCCCGCAAGGCCGCCGAACAGGGCGTCGACGGCTTGATCCTGGTATGCGCCGGCGCGGGCGGCCATGCCGGCACGCTGTCGCCCTTCGCGCTGGTGCGCGAGGTCAAGCAGTGGTTCAACGGCACGATCCTGCTGTCGGGCGCGATCTCCGACGGCTGGGGCATTGCCTCCGCGCTGGCGCTGGGCGCCGACCTCGCTTACATGGGCACGCGCTTCATCGCGACCGCTGAGGCCAATGCCGATTCCGCCTATAAGCAGGCGCTGATCGCGCACGCGGCGCATGACATCGTTTATTCCAACCTGTTCACCGGCGTTCACGGCAATTATCTCGGGCCGTCGATCGCGGCGGCCGGACTCGATCCCGACAATCTGCCGGTCGCCGACAAGTCAAAAATGAATTTCGGTTCTGGCGGCAACATGAAGTCGAAAGCGTGGCGCGACATCTGGGGTTCGGGGCAGGGCATCGGCCAGATCGTCGATGCGCCGCCGGTCGCGGACCTGGTGGAACGGCTCAAGACCGAATTCGCGGCGGCCGGCGACGCTTTCACGCAGCGGATCAGCGCTTAGCCGCGCCGCCTGAACAATATCAATTGTCCCTTCATCACAGGAGTTTGCAATGGCAATGACCGGCCTCGACAAGTGGTATGCTTATGTGAAGTCGCATGACGCCGCGCAGCTCTGGGATCTCATTCATCCCGACGCGGTGTTCGAGAGCCCGGTGGTCCACACCCCGCAGCGTGGCCGCGATCTCACCTTCAAGTATCTGGTGAGCGCGCTCGCCGTCCTGAACAGTTCATCCTTCACCTACGCCGGCGAGTGGCGCAACGACAACGGCGCGGTGCTCGAATTCGTCACCGAGATCGACGGCATCAAGATCAACGGCGTCGACATCATCACCTTCAACGAGGCCGGCCAGATCATCCACTTCAAGGTGATGCTGCGCCCGCTGAAGGCCGTCAATCTCGTTCACCGCTTGATGGGTGAGGAATTGATGCGTCAGGGCGGCGGTCCCAAGTAGCCGGAAATCCGCGACCGCCGCCATTGAAGACCGGGGTCGACAGCGGGCCTCGTCAGCGACGCTTAGGATATTCTGGACGCCGCTGTTTTTTGTCCTAAAATAACTGCAACGAGGGGCATATCGCACCTTTTTTGACATGGTGAGTTCACTACCGTGCTCCCCCGAGGAAACAACAGCCGCGAACCGACGAACCAACGTCCGCGTTTTGACAGGCGCCAGGGAGCATCCGTCAGGCACGCGCGGCTGGCGTATCTTTGGTCTTTGGTCACGGTTTTTTCGTCGCAGCCATACGGCATGATCGCTGCTGCGCGCGTGCCGCCAACGTTCCGGAGACGCGCCCTTGAGCACCACCGCCGGCAAAATTTTCATTCTCAGTCTTGGCGCTAAATCGCGCATCATGTCGGTCGATGCCGATGGCGGCGATCCGCGGCTTCTCATCGGAGATCTGGCCTCGAAGCCGGACGGCATCACGGTCGATCCCATCAATCGCCATATCTATTACACCTTCATGGGGGTGATCCGGGACGGAGAGGATTTCTGGGGCAACGACGGCTATATCGAACGCGCGAATTATGACGGCAGCGACCGCACGGTCATCGTTCCGGAAGGCAACTTCGTCACCGGCAAGCAGATTCAATATGACGGCGTGACAGGCCGCATTTACTGGTGCGACCGCGAAGGCATGCGCGTGATGAGTTGTCGCGCCGACGGCTCGGATTTGACCACCCATGTTCAGACCGGCGCGGGCGACGAGGACAAGCAGGATCGTCGCCGGCATTGCGTCGGTGTCGCGGTCGATGCCAAGGGGGGCTATCTGTACTGGACGCAGAAAGGCAAACCGAAGGGCAACGAAGGTCAGATCCTCCGGGCGCCCCTGAAGGCGCGTCCCGCGGATCCGTCAAGGCGGACGGACATCGAGGTGTTGGCGAGCGGATTGCCCGAACCGATCGATCTCGAATGGGATGGCCGGGCGAATGTGCTCTACTGGACCGATCGCGGCGATCCGCCCAAGGGCAATACACTGAACCGTGGTCTTATCCACGATGGAAAGGTCGTGGATCACGAGATTCTTCTCGCCGGTCTTCACGAGGCGATCGGTCTGGCCCACGATCACGATAACAACCGCATCTTCGTCAGCGATCTGAAGGGCTCGCTTTATGTCGTCGATCTCGGACGTCCTGGCACCGGACAGGTGATCTACCAGAGCAAAGGGCCGATGACGGGCATTGCCTATCTCAAGGGCTGACGCTCCTCGGTCGCGGACGTTCAATCAACGAGAGAAGCCATCAC
>JBDHSX010000129.1:0-10759 GCA_039808365.1 Xanthobacteraceae bacterium
CGTCATCACCGCGCGCGACCCGGCCACCCAGCGCGTCATCAACCGGCTGTGGACGCGGGTGAAGACCGGGCGGTGAGGGATGGCGGCTCGGGTCGGCCCCTGACCGGAAAATGAGGCGTCATCGTCCGCGAAGGCGGACGATCCAGCAATCCACATGAGCGTAAGGAAGGCTCGATCCAACACGGAATACTGGATACTCCGCCTTCGCGGAGTATGACGGCTTTCGTGTTGCACATTCCTCGGCCCGACCAGTAAATGTCGCTTCCCGCTACCGCCATCTCCGGTGCAGCCACAGCCATTGCTCGGGATATTCGCGGATCCAGCCTTCGATCACCGAGGTAATCGCCTGCATGGTGCCCTGCACGTCGATGTCGCCCTGGGCCGTCCGCACCGGCGGAATTTCCTCGGTGAGTTCGGCGCGGAAGCGATGGCCGGGCAGACGGATGATGCGGACGCCGTGGATCGGGCAATCGATCTGCCGGCGCAATCGCGCCAGCAGCGGATTGGCCTTGGTGGTGCGCCCGAAGAACGTCACGTCGACGCCGTTGGTGAAATATTGATCGACCAGCATCGCCGCGTGCTGACCGTTTTCCAGCGCCTGCGCCAGCTTGAACGGGGCGTCGCGGCCGGCCGGGATCAGCGTGCCCATGTTGACCGATCGCATCTCCTCAATGGCGCGGTCGGCGGAGGCGATGTTGGGACGGCGGAACAACACGGCGGCGTCGAGCCCGTGCGCCACCGCCGCCAGCGCCGGAAGCTCCCAGTTGCCGATATGGCTGGCGAAGATCAGCGCCGGCTTGTTGTCGAGTCGAAGCTGATGGAACAGTTCGTGGGTGCGCGGCGGGATTTCGATGCGGCTGTTTTCGGGATGATCGAGGTCGTGATCCCAGACATGGTCGATGTGGGCGAATTCCGCGGCGACCCGCCCGAGATTGTCCCAGACGCCGTCGAGAATGGCGTCGATCTCCTGCGGTGATTTCTCAGGAAAGGCGGCGGTGAGATTGGCGCGGCCGATTTTGTGCTCGCGAAACAACGGGCCGATCCGGCGCGTGATACGGCCGAACAGATTCGCGGTCTTGATCGGGTCGAAATAGCGCGTGGTGCGCAGCACGGCGACCGTCAGCGCGCCGACGGCGGCCTCGCCGACCGGCTTCAGCGTATCGCGAATCCGGGCCCTGGTGCGGAGCAGGAGACGTTGCATCGGATGACGTTGCGCTCCGCTGGAGCATGATCCCGAAAAGTGGAAACCGGTTTTCGGAACAGATCATGCTCAAACAAAAAGAGAAACGACGAGCCTGATTCAACGCGGTTGAATCAGGCTCTAGCCCGCTCAGGCCGGCTCGCCGGTGATGATCAGCGAGGCGTTCTGGCCGCCGAAGCCGAACGAGTTCGACATCACCGTGGTGACGCGGGCGTCACGCGCGACGTTCGGCACCACGTCGAAGGGAATCGCCGGATCCGGCACGTCGTAATTGATGGTCGGCGGAATCCGCTGGTGTTCGAGCGTGAGCAGCGAGAACACGGCTTCCACCGCGCCGGCGGCGGACAGCGTGTGCCCGACCATCGACTTGTTCGACGACACTGGCACCTTGCCCGCGCGCTCGCCGAACACGGTGGAGATGCCGAGATATTCCATCTTGTCGTTTTCCGGCGTGCCGGTGCCGTGCGCGTTGATGTAGTCGATCTGCTCGGGGTCGAGCCCGGCATCGGAGAGCGCGTTGCGCACGCAGCCGATGATCGGCTTGCCGTCGGGGCTGGAGCGGGTGCGGTGGAACGAATCCGCCAGTTCGCCGCAGCCGGCCAGGACGCCGAGGATGCGCGCGCCGCGCGCGGTGGCGGCCTCCAGGCTTTCCAGCACCAGGCTGCCGGCGCCTTCCGCCATGACGAAACCGTCGCGGTTCTTGGCGAACGGCTTGGCGGCGGCCTGCGGCGGATCGTTTTGCGTCGACAGCGCCGACAATAGCGAGAAGCGGATCAGGGCTTCCGGATTGACCGAGCCGTCGGTGGCGACGCACAGCGCGGCGTCGGCCTCGCCGCGCCGGATCGCCTCGACGCCGAGCTGGATCGCGGTGGCGCCGGAGGCGCATGCCG
Organism: Xanthobacteraceae bacterium; assembly: GCA_039808365.1. GTDB lineage: Bacteria > Pseudomonadota > Alphaproteobacteria > Rhizobiales > Xanthobacteraceae > 62-47. The sequence continues at coordinate 2,092 of JBDHSX010000129.1, forward strand.
TCGACAGCGAGATCGGCGATCCCTTGGTGCCGAAGGTTTCGGCGAGGTGATCGGCCACCGAGCCGAACAGGAAGCGGCGATGGAAGTCGGTGAACCGGCCGCCGCCGGCGACCCGCAGCATCTGATCGTAATCGATCGGCGTGCCGCTGCCGATGGCGCGGCTGAGCGCCTGGCGCTGCGGCCATTCCAGTTCGACCGGGGCCACCGCCAGGAACAGCGGGCCGGGAAAATCGCCCTTGCCTCCGATGCCGGCCTGCGCCACCGCTTCCTCGGTGGCGAGGTCGGCGAGCCGCTCCGACAGGTCGGTGGAGGAGAACGGCTCGACCGGGACGAAATCGATCGATCCCGCCATCGTGGTCTTCAATCCGTCGGTCGGAAAGCGCGTGATGGTGCGGATGCCGGATTCGCCGGCGGTGAGCTTGGCCCAGTTGTCGGCCTTGCCGGCGCCCAGCGAGGTGACCACGCCCATGCCGGTGACGACGACGATCGGCCTGCCAAATCTATCGCGCGGTGCTGCCATGTGTTCTCCGTCGGTCGCTTGCGCGGCTCCATCTGAATAGCGGCGGGTCGTCGCCCGCCCATTGACTGTGACATGGATCGCCCACGTCGATCGATCGTCGCGTCCGGCCCGTGCCGCGCCCGTCGCGCCTCAGCGCACGGCTTCCACCAGCGCCATGCCTTCGCCGCGCCAGTGCCCGGTTCCAACCACCACAATCTGGGAGGGCGCCTTGGTCGTTTCAATCTCGACGCCGGTGGAATCGTTCGGCGGAAACAGTTTGCCCTTGGAGATCGACAGTGCCGCCAGCGCCAGCCCGAGCGGAAACTGGGTTTCCATGGTATGGCCGAAACCAGTGCCGGTGGCGCGCACCGCGAAATCCGGATGCGCCGCCAGGAAGGCGCGCTCCTCCGCGGTCGCGGGCTCGGCGCCGGTCGCGCCGGTGATGATCGCGCCGTTGGTTTCGAGCTTGTCGAGTTGCGACCACAGCCCTGACAGGCTTTTGGTGACATCGCCGGAGTGCTTTCGCGCGGTGTGGTCGGCCACCACCTGCGTCAGCCGGGCGAACGGCTTGGCGCCGCGCGCTTCGGCGTGCTGGCGCGATTCGATCACCAGAAACGCACCGCCGGAGCCGAGCGCGAAACCGGGATGCGCGTGCCGCGCCCAGATCGGCGCGAAGGTGTTTTTCAGGTTGAAGTCGCCGAATTCGTAGAGCACCAGCAGGTCCTTGCGCTCGCCGTTGTGGGCGGCGCCGACCAGCGCGATGTCGCTCTGCCCGGAGGCGATCCGCGCCAAGGCGATCCGTGCCGCGTCGACGCCGGCGGCTTCCTCGCCCATGAAGGTGCGGGACGAGCCGGTGACGCCGTGCACGATGGCGATGTTGCCGGCGAGCAGGTTGGACAGTTGCGCCAGGAACAGCGTCGGCCGCAGGTCGCTCATCAGGCGTTCGTTGAGGAAGCCCGGCGCGGAATTGCCCTGCGCCTCGGCGTTGAGAATGGCCGAGTCGACCGCGAGGTCGCGCTCGCCGCCGCCGGCGGCGACGATCATGTCCATCCGCGCCAGGATGTCCTTGTTGCCCTTGATGCCGGCCGAATCCAGCGCCAGGCCGGCGGCGTAGGTGCCGATGCGCTGCCAGGCTTCCATCTGGCGCTGATCGCCCTTCTTCGGGATCTGCGCATCGAAGGAGACCGGCGCCAGCGGATGCACCAGATACGGCGCAAAACCCTTGTCGTCGACATTGACGCGCTGCTCGGCGAGCGCGTTCCAGTTCGCTTCCAGCCCTTCGCCCAACGATGTCGCCAGACCGATGCCGGTGATCCAGGCTTCGGTCGCTTCCGCCTTCGATGTGCGCGTGTCAGTCATGAGGCATCGCCTGCTGCGGATAGCCGATGCGCTTGGCCATGGTTTCCATGTGGCCGCGCAGTTCGGGATTCGGGAAAGGGACGTGGCCGAAGGTGATCGTGGCGTTGCATCGCGGTTTGCCGCCGACACTGATCTTGGCCTGCGTGATGGCGAAGCCGGAACCCTCGTGAAGAATGCTGGCCTCGACCTTCAAGAGTTCGCCCGGCGTCACGAACACGCGCATCTTGGCTTCCTTGACCGCGCCGAGGAAGGGCATCCGCTCGAACTTCATCAAGGCGATCAGCAGCCAGCCGGAGGTCTGGGCCATGGTCTCGATCAGCAGCACGCCCGGCATCAGCGGATAGCCGGGGAAGTGTCCCTCGAAGATCGTCGAGTGCTGGGGCACCTGCGCCTCGACGACAATGGTTTTGGCGTCGAGGTCGAGGTCGATGATGCGATCGATCAGATGGAAATAGGCCAGATCCATGGGCGGCGATTAGGCCCCCTTGGCGGCGACGAGTTCGTCGATTCGCGCGCTCAGGTTCTTCAGCACGAAGTATTGCTCGGTGGTCGCCTTGCCGTCATTGACCTCCTGGGTCCACTTCTCAAGCGGAAGCTTGATGCCGAAAGCCTTGTCGATCGCGAAGGCGATGTCGAGGAAATCGAGGCTGTCAATGCCCAGGTCATCGATGGCGTGGCTTTCGGGCGTGATGGTGTCGCGCGGGATGTCGCAGGTCTCCGCAATGATGGTGGCAACCTGGTCGAATGTGGAGGACATCATTAAGCCTTTGATAGATTGAAGACAAATCGGAAAGGCGCGGCGTGGGGGCGACTAGCCCCGATGACGGCTGCACCGCCTCGCAGGGTTGCTTGCCCGTATATCGGACCCATGCCCGGAGTTCAATGGCGGCGGGGGCTGCCGGTTTGCCTCGTCGGTCGCCGCCGGAGGCGGTTCGGGGATTAAGTCGGCCCGCCGCGCGACGGGGCCCCGTTCGACGGGATGATGGGCACGCAATTGCGGTGTCCGGCCAGGACACAGTCCTGGGTCTGGCGCAACTCGGCGATGCTGATCGCCAGCCAAATTCCCGCGGCGGTCAGGGCGGCGGTGAAGACCAGCGCGGCGAGGTTGGTCAGCATCCGGTGCCTGAATTCGTCGCCATCGCCGGCGGGACGGGCGGGAGCCGGCGGCGGCCGGCCGGTCGTGGCGTCCGAGGGCGCGTCGCCGCCGCGCGGGGACGGCGCCGTCGAAAGGGTGCGCGGGGTGAACTTGATCACCCGCGCGCCATGGTCGGATCGGGCTGGCAGTTGGGCTTTCATTCTGTCCCTGTCGGTCGGCCGCTCGATCCAGTCTAGCACGGTGATGCGGCTCCTATTCAAGCAACAGCGCGTGAGCGCGATCCGGTCGACGCGGCCGCGTTGAAAAACGGTCTTGACCGCGACCGCCACGGCCCACACTTCAGGACATCGACCGTCCGCGATCCGGGAGAGACAACGGGACATGAGCAACCTCCGGGAGCCGATCCTGCATCCGATTCCGATCCTTTCCCTGCGGCCGACGCAAATGACGGTCGGCTTCCGCGAGGTGAAGGAAAAGCGCCGCCGCTGGCGCGAGCTCAAGTCGGACAAAAAGCAGGCGGAACTGCTGGGCCGGCATATGATTCCGGTGATCCGCGGCCCGGACGCAAAATACTATGTCATCGATCACCACCATCTGGCGCGCGCGCTTCACGACGAGGGCGTGAAGGACATTCTCGTCACCGTCGTCGCCGATCTGACTATGGTGGATCGCGACGCGTTCTGGCTGGTGCTCGACAGCCGTCGCTGGGTCTATCCCTATGACGCCAAGGGCGTGCGTCATCGCTACAAGGACATTCCCAAATCGATCGCCGATTTGCAGGACGATCCGTTCCGCAGCCTTGCCGGCGAATTGCGCCGCGCCGGCGGCTTCGCCAAGGACATCACACCGTTCAGCGAGTTTCTCTGGGCCGATTTTCTCCGCCGCCGGCTGTCGCGCAAGAGCGTGACCGCCGATTTCGGCAGGGCCGTCGAGCAGGCGCTCGGTCTGGCGCGGAGCGACGACGCGGTTTATTTGCCCGGCTGGTGCGGGCCGGTGTCCGACTGATCGGCGCCGGCCGCGCGCGCGGGCGAGGGCGGCGCCACGTCGCCGTCGCGCTTCCCATGCGACGCGCGATGAAACAGGCGCTCGATCGGCCTTCCAATGAATAGCACCAGCGCCGTCAGCACGCCCGCGACCAGCACGATCCGCCATTGTCCCGCGCCGCAGACGATGCCGATGCAGGCGGTCAACCAGACACAGGCGGCGCTGGTCAGGCCATGAATGCGCTTGCCATGTTCGCGATGGACGATGACGCCGGCGCCGAGAAAGCCGATGCCGGTGAGAATGCCCTGGACGACGCGGCTGGTCGCGTCCGACATCGTCGCATGGATGACGCCGCCGTCCGCCAGCAGCACCACGGTGGCCGCCGACAGCCCGACCAGTCCGAGGGTGCGAACCCCGATCGGCTTGCCGTGCAGGTCGCGGTTGAGACCGACCGCGCCGGCGGCGGCGGTCGCCACGCCGAGGCGCAAGACAACTTCGCCGAGCATGAGGTCCATGGTCGCGTCAGCCCTTCGGCAGCCGGCCCATGGAATAGAATTCGTCGTTGGGGCGGATGTTGGCGAAGTTGGCCATCCGGTTCGACAATCCGAAGAATGCCGAGACGGCGGCGATGTCCCAGATATCGTCGTTGCTGAAACCGTGCCGGGCCAGTTCGGTGAAGTCGTGCTCGGAAATCTTGGAGGCCTCCGCGCTCACCTTCATGGCGAAATCGAGCATCGCCTTCTGGCGCGGCGTGATATCGGCCTTGCGGTAGTTGGTGGCGATCTGGTCAGCGATCAGCGGGTTCTTGGCGCGAATCCGCAGAATCGCGCCATGGGCGACCACGCAGTACAGGCATTGATTGGCGCTGCTGGTGGCGACCACGATCATCTCGCGCTCCGCCTTGGAGACGCCGCTGTCCTTCTCCATCAACGCGTCGTGGAAGGCGAAGAAGGCGCGGAATTCCTCGGGACGATAGGCGAGGCTGAGAAAGACGTTGGGCACGAAGCCGGATTTCTCCTGCACCGCCTCGATCCGCGCGCGGATATCGTCCGGCAACTGCTTGAGCGAGGGGATCGGAAACCGGCTGTTGGTCGATGGCGTCATCATGTGATCCTGCGTGAACGGCGTGAGGATAGCGCTTTTGAGCGAGGCGGATAACGGCTCGCGCGAAGAAAACGCGTGAAAACAAAAAATCGAGCGCCGGGATCATAGTCGACCGGCACCCAAACCAAAAGCGGCTTGGGTGCGGAGCGATGCGTCAGCGCAGCGGTTTTTTCAGGAGCGAGAAGCGGTCGGGATCAAGGCCGAGCGAGGGTTGCAGCATCGGCGTCTCGGTGTCGCGCGGGACCGTTCGGAAGGTCTGACCTTCGATCGGCATGTCGCGATAGGAGGTCGCGCCGCGCCAGCGCTCCAGCACGGTGGCGAGCAGGTGGCCGTCGTGCTCGACATCGCCGACGGGCGTGCTGGCGATGGTGGCCTCGCTGCGCGGCAACTGATGCGCCGGGACGTCCTTGAAGCGCAGCCGGGTGGGCAGCGCGACGCCCTCGCCGAAGGCCAGCACCTCGCGGGTGCCGAGCGCGGGCACGAACGCCAGCAAATTCGCGGCGGCGTCGGAGACGGCGGAGCGCAGCAGGCCCTGGTCGCGCTCGTTGGCGAGGCGCATCGTAAACAACGTGCTGCACTGGGAGATGATGGTGGCGTCGAGTTCGGCCGGGCGCTGTGTCACCAGGCCGAGATAGACGCCGTATTTGCGGCCTTCCTTGGCGATCCGCGACACCGCCTTGCGGGTCGGGCCGAAGCCGATGCTGCGATCGGCGGAAGCGTAGCGATGCGCCTCCTCGCAGACGAACAGCAGCGGCGAGACGCCGTCGCTCCACAGCCCGAAATCGAACGCCATGCGGCACAGCACTGACACCACCGAATCGACCACCTCGGCGGGGAAGCCGGCGAGTTGCATGATGGTCATCGGGCGGCCGTTGGCCGGCAGCCGGAACAGATGGCTGATGACCTCCGCCATGGTGTCGCCGCCGACATTGGCGTTGTCGAACATGAAAGCGTAGCGCGGATCGTTGCGCACCGTCTCGATGCGCGAGATCAGCTTGTGATAGACGATGCGGGAGGAGCGGTTTTCCAGCTTTCCCATGCGCTCGTCGATCAGCGCGATCATGTCGACCAGGCGGTAAGGCACCGGCGTATTGACGGTATAGTTGCTGCTCTTGGCGTCGTGGCGCCGCAATCCCATCCGGTCGGTGTTGCTGTAGCGGTGGTAGAGGCCCTTCGCGAGCGGGATGATCTCGGTGAGGATCTCCAGTTCCTCGGGAACGCCCGGCCGCCCGCCGAACAGAACGTCGACGATTTCCTCGAAATTGAACAGCCAGAACGGCAGTTTCAGGTTGCGCGGGTTGAGGACGAGGGCGCGCTCGCCGAAGCAGCGGCCGTATTCGTTATGGACATCGAGCAGAAACACCCGGAGTTTGGGCCGCGCCTTGAGGATCTCGTTGAGCAGCATCGAGACCCCGGTGGATTTGCCGACGCCGGTGGAGCCGAACACCGCGAAATGCTTGTTGAGCATTTCCTCGACATCGACATAGGCCACCACCGACGGATCCTGTTGCAGGGTGCCGATGGTGATCTGGTCGTGCCCCTTCGGCGCGTAGATCGTGCGCAACTCCTGGGTGGAGATCAGGCTGACGGCATCGTCGATCGTCGGATAGGTGGTGACGCCGCGCCGGAAGCGCCGCTGTTGCGGGTCGCCGTACAACTCGCCGAGCAGATCGACCGAGGCGCAGGCATAATAGGGCCCCGACTCCGGCAGGTTTTCGCTGGCGACCCCGGTGATGATGGCGACGATGACGGCGTCGGCGCAGCGGATGCTGACGAAGCGCCCCACCGTCGCCCGCGCGCCTTCAGGCGTGGTGTTCGAGCCGGCATAGAGTCCGGCGCGCGCTTGCGAGCCGCCAACCGAGATGATCCGACCGAACGAGGTCACAGGTGGCGAAAGTGGCATGTCGTGATCTGGGTCCGGCTGCGTCGTTCACCACTATCCGGTGCGTTGTTTCACAAAGCGTTAACCTGCGCCGCGTCCGTCGGAGGACGCGGCCGCGCGAAAGCCGGGGAGCCAGGCCGAGCCACGAGTGGACAAGTGTTGACAATATAACCCGCGCTCTTAAAAGGACCGCATCGGGAAGGGACTCCCGCGCCGCCGATATCCGTTTCGGAAGCAGGTGGTCGCGTTCTTCTCGGATTCTTGGGGAATGGTGTAACGGTAGCACAACAGACTCTGACTCTGTTTGTCTTGGTTCGAATCCAGGTTCCCCAGCCACCCTTTATAAATCACCGTCAACATATTGATCTGAAACGATTTTCGGGTTGTGACCCGCATTCGGCCGGATCGTTGCGCCGCGCAAATCGCCATTCGCGGCGGGGGGCGGCACGCGGTGACACCCGCGATCGGGCCGGTCACCGGGTTTCGGCGGCGTTATCCGCCGTCGGCCTCACCATCGGCTGCACCGTCTTCAGCATCGCCACCACCTGGCTTTGCTGATTGGCGCCGGTCTTGCGGAAGATGCGTTCGAGATAGGTCCGCGCCGATTTCACCGTGATGCCGTGCCGCGCCGCGGACTGGCCCAGCGTCAGGCCGGAGGCAAGGTCGGTCGCAAGCTTTGCTTCCGCCGGGGTGAGATCGAACAGCGCGTTGAGAAGGCTGGCGGAGGGCACCAGCGCGCTCGGCGTGATCGGGGTGGCGAGGACGAGGGTGTCGGCATTGCCGAAGATGTCGTGCGCGGCGCGCCGCAGCGGCAACAGGTGGACGACGAAGGGGGCGCCGCCGCCGATCGCCGGCACCGGAATTGAGCCGATCGTGGCCGCGTTGCGCTGCATCAGGGTGACCGTATCCTGAAACAGCCGGTTGGCGTCGCGGTCGGCGATCGCCAGCCCGCCATGGGCGACCGGCAGCAGCGCGGCGCTCATCCGGTCGAAATGCGAGTTCACCGCCATCACCCGCCCGGTCGCGGCGAGCACCGCCGCCGGCAACCCCATCAGTTCGAGGGCTGCGGCGGTGGCCTCGGCGCGCTCCACCCGCAACCGCCCGGCGACCAGGCCGGCGCGGGCGAGATGCGGCCGCAGCGCGTCGAGCCGGTCGATCTCGTCCTGGGCGAAATCGCCGTCCCTGAGCCATTTCTCGGCCACGAAGGTGGCGAGCTCGCCGGTCGGCATGGCGATGGAGGAGCACACCATCGCGCCGATGCCGACCTCCCGCAGCATGACGCGCGCCGGATCGCGCTCGATCTCTTCGCGTGTCAGGAAATCGTCGACACGGACGAAACTCGCCGGTTGCAGGCTGCACATCTTCTGCGTGCCGGTCGAAAACTTCCACATGTCGCCGGCGATGAATTTGTCGAACAGCGGGCGCAGGTTTTCCAGCGTGGCGCCGCGCGGCGGCGCGTTCTCGCTGAAGAAAAACACCTGCGCGCTGGCGGCGTGGGAAAGCACGCTGGCCTCTTGAAGCACCAGCTTCCAGCGCTCGGGAACGAACGCCGCCTCATAAATCAGTTCGATCAAATCGATCATTGGGCACCGCCAGTATGGGCGGAGGGTCACAAATTCTTGTTCGTCAAAACCTCGTGATCATAGCACTTGCAGACATTCCGGCCAATTCCAGTTGCGCCGGTCAGCCGAAATACTTGGGTGCCAGGAACCGGGTGCGCAGGCCAAGGATAGCGGCGCGATCG
>JBDHSX010000130.1:0-10744 GCA_039808365.1 Xanthobacteraceae bacterium
GTGGCCCGCAGCGCCGACGAAGCCGAGCGCATCAATCGCGGCGAGGACGTCAGCAGCCGCCAGGAAGATCTCGATGCCGCCGCCGAGGCGCTGGCCGCCGCCGGCGAGTTCTTCGATCCCGAGGCCGAGCACGACGACGAGCGCGACGAGGCTCAGGCGTCCTAAGCCCGGTCCAAACGTCGAAATGGTCAGATTCGAAGCCTGATGTTTCAGGTTCGGATCTGGCCATTTCCATTTGTTATCAATGATATTATTGGCGACGCCGTCAGGCTCAGTCGGCTTTCGGCTCCGCCGCCTTGGGTTCGGAAGCCTTTGGTTCAGAAGCCTTGGATTCGGACGCCGGCGGCGCGCTGGCGGCCGGTTCGGAAGCCTTTGGTTCCGTGACCTTTGGCTCGGTGACCTTGGGCTCCGCGGCCGGCGTCACGGCGGGCACCGGGTCGGGCCGCTGCGCCGGGGCGCTATTGGCGGGCTCGGGCTTCGACGCGGCGGGCGTGACGCTCTCCGGCTTCGCGCCGCCGCTTCCGGCTGAATCGTGCGACGGCTGTTGCGTCGCATCGTCCTGCGCCGGCGCGGGTTTGCTCTTTTTCGTTTTCGCCTTGTGCTTGGCGCCCGACGCGCGGCCGGACGGCCGCGCCTCCTCCGCGGCCTGCGGAGCGGGCGATGCGGCGCGGAACGGCCACCATCCGCTCGGCGCGGGCGCCGGTTGGGGCGCTGCGGCGGGTCTGGCGTCCCGCCCCCGGCGCGGCTTCTCGGCGGCGGCCGGGCGGCGGTCGATGCCGCCATTGGCCAGCAGGTAGTTGCTCAACGCGCCCGCCATGTCGCCGCTGGTGGTGTAATGCTGACGTAGAAATCCCTGCAACGAGCCCGGCGGCACCGACTTCACCAGGCCGCGCGGGCTTTTGTGGCAGGTCGCGCAGGCGCCGTTGAAAACCTGCGCCGGGCTTTTGCCGGCCTCGAGATTCTGCGCCCGCGCCGGAACCTGAACCGAAAAGCCAATTGCGATCGCCAATGTGGCGGAACCAAGCGTCCGGCCAAGCATATTACCCTCCAAATATCGGAACCTTCACCGCTGCCGGACCTCGCGCCGCCGCAACGCAACAAGCCGAATCCCGACCCGCGCCGGCCGCCCGAGAATCCACCGATGTCCAATCTGCAAACGTCCGGATCCACCAACGCCCGACTTGAAAAACGTCGCGGCCGTCCACCTTCGCCGTGGGACCCTCAGGGGCTGAGCCGTCGCACCACGGGCGCTCAATCTTTTATCTCATCGCGGCGCGAATGGAAGTCCGCAGATGCGGATCGCGCCGGTCGGTCGTATGGCGATTTGGGATATCCCACTTGCAGTCATGGCACTGGAACTGTCCCGATATTGAGACTAACATTCAATGATGCGCCAGGTTGCGCACAAGGGTTCACGCCGGACGACAACTCCACGCCGGACGATAACGATGGGCCCGCACCTCTGGCGCGCGTCTGATCGACCGTTGGGTGGTGGCGATGGACCGTGTGTTGCAGTTTTTCCTCAGCCGTTACATCCGGCGCGGGACGATGACCATCACGACCGCGAGCGGTGACCGCTTCACCTGCGGCGACGGCACCGGACAGCCGGTGGCCCTGCGGTTCACGACCCGGGCGGCGGAAAGACAGGTTCTGCTCGATCCCGAAATGGCCTTCGGCGAAGTCTACACCGAAGGCACCCTCGTGGTCGAACAGGGCACGATCGCCGACGTGCTGGCGGTGGCCCTCGATCAGCCCGACATGGCCCCGCGCTGGGCCCGGCTGCAATGGTGGCTGCGCTATCTGGTCCGCAACATCCAGCAGTTCAACCCGCGCGGTCGGTCCAGAAACAACGTGGCGCGGCACTACGATCTCGACGGCCGGCTTTATTCGCTGTTTCTCGACAGCGACAAGCAATACAGTTGCGCCTATTTCGAGACGCCGAACTCCTCGCTCGACGACGCCCAGCTTGCCAAGAAGCGGCACCTCGCCGCCAAGCTGCTGGTGGCCAACGGCCAGCGCATTCTCGACATCGGATCCGGCTGGGGCGGCCTCGCCCTCTATCTGGCGGACATCGCCTCGGTGAAGGTCACTGGCATCACGCTGTCGCGCGAGCAGTTCGAGGTCTCGAAGGCGCGGGCCGGCGAGCGGCGGGGCGAAGGCGCGCCGACCTTCCTGATGCAGGACTACCGCGACGTCCCCGGCCCGTTTGACCGTATCATCTCGGTCGGCATGTTCGAGCATGTCGGCGTCGACCACTACGACACCTTCTTCAAACGCTGCGCCGAGCTGTTGACCGAGGAAGGCGTGATGATGCTGCACTCGATCGGACGGTCCGAAGGCCCCGGCATCACCAATCCATGGATCGCCAAATACATTTTTCCCGGCGGCTACATCCCGGCGTTATCGGAGGTGCTGCCCGCCATCGAACGCGCCGGCCTTCTGGTCTGCGACATCGAGATCTTGCGGCTGCACTACGCCGAAACGCTCAAGGCGTGGCGCGAGCGATTCCTGGCGCGCCGCGAGGAAGCGGCCGCGCTTTATGACGAGCGTTTCGTGCGGATGTGGGAGTTTTATCTGGCGGCGTCCGAAATGTCGTTCCGCAAGCAGAACCTGATGAACTTCCAGATTCAGATCACCAGGCGGCAGGGCGTGGTGCCGATGACCCGCGATTACATCATGCGCGAGGAAGCGCGGCTGCGCGGCATCGAGCACGGCAACCGGCCGAGGTTGCAGATCGCCGGCGAATAGGTCATCAGCGGGCGGGAAAGATCGCCGGCTCCGCCTGCGGGCCGCGAGAGTTGCGCGAGCACGGCGTTGCGTGCTTCGAGGCAGGACAGCGGCGGGCAACGCCCGAGCCGATCGCCGAAGCCCTCGCCGGTCGCCGTCGTCTCCAGCGCTCCGATCAGCGCGCCGAGCCAATCATCCCATCGCCGGGATATCGTTCCGGGTGGCGACGTGTGTTGGGCGCGAACCAATGTCGGCTCCTCGTCGTAAAGGGCTTTTGATCAGCGGGCATTCAAACGCGCGAAGCACTGGAAGGTTCCGCCGATCTCCGAAATATATGTCGGGCGACGAAGGCAGCGGGTTCAACCGGACTTGCAACACGCGCGCGGACCGGATTCGTCAAATCAGCGTCAAGCGATATAAGATCGCCCGGAATCGTTCCGCACCGTTTTTTAATGAAAATGTGAATAAGGCAGGATCACCGCTTTCACCGGCCGCGCGCGCGGTGCTTCTATTCGCGGCCCGCTCCCGGCGCGGCCCAGCTTCCGACACATCCGAGAGAAACCATCGTCCGCCATGTCGCTCCTTGATTCCAACGTCCTCAAGCTCACCCCCGATGCCGCCGGCCCGTCCTACCGGACCGCGCCGCACAATATCGAGGCCGAGCAGAGCGTGCTGGGGGCCATTCTCATCAATAACGACGCGTTCTATCGGGTCTCGGATTTTCTCGAACCGAAGCATTTCTTCGAGCCGATCCACCAGACCATCTTCGAGACGGCCGCGAGCCTGGTGCGCGCCGGCAAGGTGGCGACGCCGGTGACGCTGAAAACCTTCCTGCCCGCCGACATCGACCTCGGCGGCGGCGTCACGGTCGGCCAGTATCTCGCCCGCCTCGCCGCCGAAGCCACCACCATCATCAACGCCGCCGATTACGGCCGCACCATTTACGAGTTGTCGCTGCGGCGCGACCTGATCCATATCGGCGAGGACATGGTCAACGTCGCCTATGACGCGCCGGTCGATTTCGCGCCGCGCGCCCAGATCGAGGACGCCGAGCGCCGGCTCTACGAGCTTGCGGAAGCCGGCCGCTACGACGGCGGGTTCCAGCGCTTTTCGCAGGCCATGAAGATCGCCCTCGACATGGCGGCCAATGCTTATCAGCGCGACGGAAAACTATCCGGCATCGCCACCGGCCTGCGCAGTCTCGACATCAAGATGGGCGGCCTGCAACGCTCCGACCTTCTCGTGCTGGCAGGACGCCCCGGCATGGGCAAGACCGCACTCGCCACCAACATCGCCTACAATATCGCCCGCGCCTATCGCGGCGAAACCCAGGCCGACGGCACCATGAAAACCGTCAACGGCGGCATCGTCGGCTTCTTCTCCTGCGAAATGTCGGCCGAACAGCTCGCCACCCGTATTCTTGCGGAGCAGACCGGCATCGCGTCGAGCACCATCCGGCGCGGCGGCATCACCCAGGACGAGTTCGACCGGATCCGCGACCACACCATCGAACTCGAACACCTGCCGCTCTATGTCGACGAAACCGGCGGCCTGTCGATTTCGCAACTGACCGCCCGCGCCCGGCGGCTGAAGCGGCAAAAGGGGCTCGACGTGCTGATGGTGGACTATATCCAGCTTCTGCAAGGCTCCGGCCGGCGCTCGGACAACCGGGTGCAGGAAGTCACCGAGATCACCACCAGCCTCAAGGCGCTCGCCAAGGAACTGAACGTCCCGATCATCGCGCTGTCGCAATTGTCGCGTCAGGTCGAGAACCGCGACGACAAGCGCCCGCAGCTCGCGGATCTGCGTGAATCCGGCTCGATCGAGCAGGACGCCGACGTCGTCATCTTCGTCTATCGCGAGGAATACTACCTGCAGAACAAGGAGCCGCGTCCCGGCACCCCCGAGCACGAGAAATGGCAGACCGAGATGGACCTCGCCCACGGCAAGGCCGAAGTCATCATCGGCAAGCAGCGCCATGGCCCCACTGGCACGGTCGAACTGCACTTCGAGGGCCAGTTCACCCGGTTCAGCGATCTCGCCCACGACACCAACCTGCCCGACCGCATCTAGATAGCAAGCATCGATGGATCAGACTTCGGACATCGTAACGACGACGCTGGCGGAACCGGTTGCGAAACCGTCCGATACCGAGGTCCCGGCGACGGCGACCGGCGTCCTCACCGTCGATCTTGACGCCATCGTCGCCAACTGGCGCAAGCTGGAAAGCCAGGGCGTGCCGGCGGAGTGCGCCGCCGTGGTCAAGGCCAACGCCTATGGCTGCGGCACCGAGCCGGTGGTCCGGGCGCTTGCCGCCGCCGGCTGCAAGACATTCTTCGTCGCTACCGCCAATGAGGCGCGCGCGGCGCGCGCGGCGACCCGGTCGGCCGCCATCTATGTCCTCGGCGGCTGTTTCCAGAATGGCGGCGACACCTTCGCCGAACTGAATTGCCAGCCGGTAATCGGCGATCTCAACGAACTTGCCGAATGGGACGTGTTCTGCCGCCGCAGCGGCTGGTCCGGCGGCGCGGCGATCCACATCGACACCGGCATGAACCGGCTCGGGCTGACGGTTGAGGACGCGCAGGGACTGGTGCCGCGCATCCATGCCGGCGATCACGGCATCACGCTGGTCATGAGTCATCTCGCCTGCGCCGAGAATTCCCAGCATCCGCTCAACGCCCGGCAGATGACGGCTTTTCGCGAGATCGCCCAGCAATTCACCGGCGTGCCGGCGTCGCTAGCCAATTCCTCGGGCTGTTTCCTCGGGTCCCAGTTCCAGTTCGATCTGCTGCGGCCGGGGGCCGCGCTCTACGGCGTCAACCCGACGCCCGACGCCGACAACCCGATGCGGCCGGTGGTCGATCTGAAGACGCGCATCATCCAGGTCCGCGACGTCGCGCGCGGCGACACGGTCGGCTATGGCGCGACCTGGACGGCGCGGCGCCCGACCCGGCTGGCGATCGTCGCAACCGGCTATGCCGACGGTTACTTCCGCGCCGCCGGCGGCAGCGACGGCACCCGCAGCGCCGAGGTAATCGTCGCCGGCCAGCGCTGTCCGATCGCCGGACGCGTCTCGATGGACCTGATCGCCATCGACATCACCGACCTGCCGGACAATGCCGCGCGTCGCGGCCACATGGTGACCATGCTCGGCGACGGCATCACGGTGGACGAACTCGGCCACCATTTCGGCACCATCGGCTACGAGGTACTGACCAGCCTCGGCCATCGCTATGCCCGCGTCTACAAGGGCGGGGCGGCCTGACCTCCGACGTTGAATCCTCATTGCGAACGAAGCGAAGCAATCCAGCCTGACCTGATAGAGAGTTCTGGGTTGCTTCGTCGCTGCCGCTCCTCGCTATGACGGGAAAATAAGTCGGCGCACTTCGATTCATCATGCTCTAGGCTGCCGCCGAGGATTCGCCTCGCCGATCCGGCGCATCAATCGCGGAGACCATCCGTGCTGGCCTATGCTTTCGTCCTCGCGGTCGGACTGGTGGCCGGCACCATCAGCGGCATCGTCGGCACCGGTTCGTCGATCATGCTGATCCCGGTCCTGGCCTACGCCTTCGGCCCCAAGGAGGCGGTGCCGATCATGGCGGTGGCGGCGGTGATCGCCAACCTGTCGCGCATCATGGCATGGTGGCGCGAGGTCGATTGGCGCGCCTGCGCCGCCTATTCGGTCACCGGCGTTCCGGCGGCGGCGCTGGGCGCGCGGACGCTTCTGGTGCTGCCGTCGCGCGCCGTCGATATCGCCATCGGCGTGTTTCTGATCGCCATGGTGCCGGTCCGCCACTGGCTGGCGAAACGCCATCTCAAAATCACGCTCTGGCATCTCGCGGCGGGCGGCGCGCTGATCGGCTATCTTACCGGGATCGTGGTCTCGACCGGCCCGCTGAGCGTTCCGCTGTTCCTGTTCTACGGGCTGACCCGGGGCGCGTTCCTCGCCACTGAAGCGGCCTCTTCGCTCGGGCTCTATTTGAGCAAGTCGGTGACGTTCGAGCGGTTCGGCGCGCTCGACACGGCGGTGGCGCTCAAGGGCCTGATCGCCGGGTCGTCGCTGATGTTCGGCGCCTTCATCGCCAAGCGGTTCGTCCTCAAGCTTGATCCGAACGTGTTCCGGCTGGTGATGGATGGCATCATGGGGCTCGCCGGCCTATCAATGCTCTGGAACGCGACTCACGCGAGCTGATCCGGCGAGCCCCACCCGATGGCCAAAGCCAGCCTGTCCTTCGTCTGCCAGAATTGCGGCGCGGCCTATAACCGCTGGCAGGGCAAATGCGAATCCTGCGGCGCGTGGAACACGCTGGCCGAGGAGGACGTCAGCGGCGCGAACTCGGTTCCGGCCGCCATCCGCTCCAAGCGCAAGGGGCGGCTGTTCGCGCTCGAAAGCCTTGCCGGCGAGAGCCGCGACGCGCCGCGGCTGCCAACCGGGATGACCGAACTCGACCGCGTCACCGGCGGCGGCTTCGTGCCGGGCTCGGTGCTCTTGGTCGGCGGCGATCCCGGCATCGGCAAATCCACGCTCCTGACACAGGCCGCCAGCGTGCTCGCCCGCGCCGGTCACCGCACCGTCTACATCTCCGGCGAGGAGGCCATCGCCCAGGTCCGGCTGCGCGCCGCAAGGCTCGGTCTCGCCAATGCGCCGGTTCAGCTCGCGGCCGAGACTTCGGTTGAGGATATCGTTGCAACCCTTTCGGAAGGAAAGACTCCTCGCCTGATCGTCATCGATTCGATCCAGACCATGTGGACCGATACGGTGGAATCGGCGCCGGGCACCGTGACCCAGGTGCGCGCCTCGGCCCAGGCGCTGATCCGCTTCGCCAAGAAATCCGGAACCACGGTGATCCTGGTCGGCCACGTCACCAAGGACGGCCAGATCGCCGGCCCTCGGGTGGTCGAGCACATGGTCGACGCGGTGCTGTCGTTCGAGGGCGAAGGCTCGCAGCAATTCCGCATCCTGCGCTCGGTGAAAAACCGGTTCGGCCCGACCGACGAGATCGGCGTGTTCGAGATGACCGGCCTCGGCCTGCGCGAGGTCACCAACCCGTCGGAACTGTTTTTATCGGAACGCGACCTCGGCTCGCCCGGAACGGCGGTGTTCGCCGGGATGGAAGGGACCCGGCCGGTGCTGGTGGAACTTCAGGCGCTGGTCGCGCCGACCTCCCTCGGCACCCCGCGCCGCGCCGCGGTCGGCTGGGATTCCAGCCGGCTGTCGATGGTGCTGGCGGTACTGGAGGCCCATTGCGGGGTGAAACTGTCCGGCTACGACGTCTATTTCAATGTCGCCGGCGGCCTGCGCATTCAGGAGCCGGCCGCCGACCTTGCCGCCGCCGCGGCGCTGGTGTCGTCGCTGGCGAACGCGCCGTTGCCGACCGACGCGGTCTATTTCGGCGAGGTGTCGCTGTCGGGCGCGGTGCGCCCGGTGGCGCAGGCGGCGATGCGGCTGAAGGAGGCCGCCAAGCTCGGCTTCGGCCGCGCCGTGCTGCCGGAAGCGGCGCGCGGCGAGACCGGCGGCGACGCCGGGCTCGCGCTCAGTCCGATCGGCGGGTTGAGCAGCCTGGTCGCCGATATCGCGGCGCGCGGCACCCCTCGCGCGGCGACCAAAAGCGGCGGGCCCGACGAAAATGGCGGCGCACGCGCCACAGCGGCCGGGAAAAACGCCGCCCCGCCCCGATTCCGCCGTCAAGAGTCCTAAACCGGGCGTGACCTCCGTCGCGGTCCTCGTTATACCACCGGCGCGCGCGACGCAGCGTCGCGTCATCACGTAAACTGTCACGCGCCGCGCCGATTCGCGGTCTCTCACCTTGCAAGCGGACCTGACCAGCCGATGCCGATAACGATCCTTGATCTTGTGCTGCTCGCGGTGATGTTGATCTCGGGCCTGCTCGCCATGGTCCGCGGCTTCATGCGCGAGATCCTGTCGATCGCCGCCTGGGGCGCCGCGGCGGTGGTCACGCTGTATTCCTATCAAAAGCTGCTGCCGACGGCGAAGACCTATATCGCCAGCGATACGCTGGCCAGCGTCGCGGTGGTCGCCGGCGTGTTCATCGCCACCCTGATCGTGGTGTCGATCATCACGGTCCGCATCTCGGACATGATCCTCGATTCCCGCATCGGCGCGCTCGACCGCACCCTGGGCTTCCTGTTCGGGCTGGCGCGCGGCCTGCTGATCGTCGTGGTTGCCTTCCTGTTCTTCGCATGGCTGGTCCCCGCCAAGCAGCGGCCGGACTGGGTTTCCAACGCCAAGTCGCTCACGATGTTGCAATCGACCGGCGACTGGCTGATGTCGCTGTTGCCGGACGACCCCGAGAACACCATCTTGAAGCGGTTCAAGAAGACCAAGCCGGAAGACGAGCAGACCGACTCCGAACCGGCCAATCCCGGTTCCAGCGACGGATACTCGAAGCCCGCGCGGGACAGCCTGAAACAATTGATCGACGGCAAGCCCGCCAGCCGCTAGTTATCTGGATGAGGGACCTCATCCCTCGAAAGTGAGGCGCGATGGACAAGATGCAGCCCCTTCAGCAACCTGCCTCTCCGCAAGCCGCCGCACCGCCGTCCGATCTCGCCCAGCACGACGACGCCCTGCGCGAAAAATGCGGCGTATTCGGCGTCTTCAACCATCCCGACGCCGCCGCCATCACCGCGCTCGGCCTGCACGCCCTGCAACATCGCGGCCAGGAGGCCGCCGGCATCGTCTCCTTCGACGGCGAGCGGTTCCATTCGGAGCGCCGGCTCGGCCTGGTCGGCGACACCTTCTCCCGCCGCGACGTGATCGACCGCCTGCCCGGCGCCGCCGCCATCGGCCACACCCGCTATTCGACCACCGGCGAAACCATCCTTCGCAACGTGCAGCCGCTGTTCGCCGAATTGAACGCCGGCGGCTTCGCGGTCGCCCACAACGGCAACCTCACCAACGGGCTGACGCTGCGCCGCGAACTGGTGCGCGGCGGCGCCATGATGCAGTCGACCACCGACACCGAGGTGATCCTGCATCTGGTCGCCCACTCCAAGCGCAACCGCTTCATCGACCGCTACATCGAGGCGCTGCGGGCGATCGAGGGCGCCTACGCGCTGGTTTCGCTCACCAACAAGAAGCTGATCGGCGCGCGCGATCCGCTCGGCATCCGCCCGCTGGTGCTGGGCGAACTGGACGGCAGCCCGATCCTGGCGTCGGAAACCTGCGCCCTCGACATCATCGGCGCGAAATACGTCCGCGATATCGAGCCCGGCGAAGTCATCGTGTTCGACGACCACGGCGTGCAGAGCCACAAGCCGTTCCCGCCGATGGCGCCGCGCCCCTGCATCTTCGAGTACATCTATTTCGCCCGGCCGGATTCGGTGGTCGGCGGCCGTCCGGTCTACGAGGTGCGCAAGGCGATGGGCGCGCAGCTCGCCCGCGAAAGCCACGTCGAAGCCGACGTCGTGGTGCCGGTGCCGGATTCCGGCGTGCCGGCCGCGCTCGGCTACAGCCGCGCCGCCAACATCCCCTATGAACTCGGCATCATCCGCAATCACTATGTCGGCCGCACCTTCATCCAGCCGACCCAGAGCGTGCGCGAGCTCGGCGTGCGCATGAAGCATTCCGCCAACCGCGCGGCGATCGAAGGCAAGCGCATCGTCCTGATCGACGACAGTCTCGTCCGCGGCACCACTTCCAAGAAAATCGTCAAGATGATGCGCGACGCCGGCGCCCGCGAGGTGCATTTCCGCATCGCCTCGCCGCCGATCACCCACCCGGATTATTACGGCATCGATACGCCGGACCGGGCCGGTCTCCTGGCGGCGACGCATACGCTGGAGGAGATGCGCGACATCATCGGCGCCGACTCGCTGGCGTTCCTCTCGGTCGACGGCATCTATCGCGCCATGGGCGAGCCCGGCCGCGATCCGGCGCAGCCGAAATTCACCGACCATTGTTTCACCGGCGACTACCCGACGCCGCTGACCGACCTCAACCAGACCGAGACCCAGCCCCGGCAATTGTCGCTGTTGGCGGAAGCGAGCTGAT
>JBDHSX010000131.1:0-10617 GCA_039808365.1 Xanthobacteraceae bacterium
GAACAGGGCGCGCGCGGGGAACGACGCTGGAAGAAGAAAAAGACTTGGCGATGAAAGACTTGGAGATGAGACGCGCGTGGCCGACCGCGCGCCAAGGCACGCGGATGTCGCGCGGAGCGAGGATGCGATGACCAAACCGGCTGTCATAACCGTGGCGGACACGATCGCGCGGAGCTTTCTGCTCTCGGTCGAAGCGCGTGGCGACCGCCCGGCGATCCGCGAAAAGCACCTCGGCATCTGGAAATCCACCAGTTGGCGCGAGTGGCAGCAGATCGCCAAGGAAATCGCCTACGCGCTCCATGCCGTCGGCTTCAAGGCCGGCGACGTGGCCTCGATCATGGCCAATGCGACACCGGAATGGGTATTCGCCGACATGGGCGTGCTGTGCGCGGGCGGCGTGTCGTCCGGCATCTACCCGACCGATTCGGCGAAGCAGGTCGAGTATCTGGTCAACGACTCGCGCACACGCGTCATCTTCGTCGAGGACGAGGAGCAACTCGATAAGGTCCTGCTTTGCCGCGACCGCTGCCCGACGCTGGAGCGGATCGTCGTGTTCGACATGGAGGGCCTCGGCGGCTTCAACGACCCGATGGTGATGTCGCTCGATGAGTTCAGGGCGTTGGGGCACAATGCCATCGCCGGCAACGAGGCGCTGTGGGACGAGATGGTCAATAGTCGCGGCGCCGACGATCTCGCCATTCTTGTCTATACCTCGGGCACGACCGGCCCCCCGAAAGGCGCGATGCACGCCAACCGCGGCGTGACCCATCAGATGCGCTACGTCGATCACCTGCTGGTGCCGTCCGAACACGAGGAGCGGCTGGTGTTCCTGCCGCTGTGCCATGTCGCCGAGCGGGTCGGCGGCTACTATCTCTCGGTGGCCTGCGGATCGGTGATGAACTTCGCCGAAAGCCCGGAAACCGTGCCGGACAACCTGCGCGAGGTGCAGCCAACGGCCTTCCTCGCGGTGCCGCGCATCTGGGAGAAATTCTATTCGGGGATCACCATCGCGCTCAAGGACGCGACGCCGTTCCAGCGCTGGATGTATGCCCGGGCCATCGCCATCGGCTATCGCATGACGGAAGCGCGGATCGAGGGACAGACCCCGCCGATGCCGCTCCAGATCGCCAACAAGGCGGCTTACTGGCTGGTGTTCCGCAACATTCGCCGCATGATGGGACTGGACCGGGTGCGGATCGCTTTCACCGGCGCCGCGCCGATCGCTCCCGAGCTGATCCGCTGGTTCCTCGCGCTCGGTCTCGATCTGCGCGAGGTCTACGGCCAGACCGAGAATTGCGGCGTCGCGACTTTGATGCCGAACGATCGCATCAAGCTGGGCTCGGTGGGCAAGGCCGCGCCGTGGGGCGAGGTCAAGATCTGCCCGCGCGGCGAGATTCTGGTGAAGGGCGATTACCTCTTTATGGGTTATCTCAACCAGCCCGAGAAGACCGCCGAGACGCTCGACGCCGATGGCTGGCTGCACACCGGCGATGTCGGCTCGATCGATAATGAAGGCTTTGTCAAGATCACCGACCGGATGAAGGACATCATCATCACCTCGGGCGGCAAGAACATCACGCCATCGGAGATCGAGAACCAACTCAAGTTCTCGCCCTACATCTCGGACGCCGTGGTGATCGGCGACAAGCGGCCCTACCTCACCTGTCTGATCATGATCGACCACGAGAATGTCGAGAAATACGCCCAGGACAACGACATTCCCTTCACCAATTACGCAAGCCTGTGCCGCGCGCAGGAGGTCCAGGATCTGATCCAGCGCGAGGTCGAGACCGTCAACCAGAATTTCGCCCGCGTTGAGACGATCAAGCGCTTCCATCTGATCGACCGCCAGCTCACGCCGGAAGACGAGGAATTGACGCCGACGATGAAGCTGAAGCGCGGCTTCGTCAACAAGCAATACGCGGCGGAGATCGAAGCGATGTATCGCACAGCGGTGGTCGCGTGAGCCGGGAGATTCGGGCGGCCTGACATGGCTGCCTGCCAGCGAAGGAATGGAGGCCCCCGCCTTCGCTCAACATGGGCCATCGAGAGGAGACTGAAATGATGACATCGTTCAAGGCGATCGGCCTTGCGGTCAGCGTCATGGCGCTGACCCAGTTGCCGGCCTACGCGCAGACCAAGGTCACCAACGAGGGCATCTCCGCCACGGAGATCGTTGTCGGCACCCATCAGGATCTGTCCGGCCCGATCAAGGTCTGGGGCGTGCCGGTATCCAACGGCATGAAGATGGCGACCGAGGAAATCAACGCCGCCGGCGGCATCAACGGGCGCAAGATCAAGCTGATCATCGAGGACAGCGGCTACGATCCGAAGCGCGCCGTGCTCGCCTCGCAGAAACTGATCGAGAAGGACAAGGCTTTCGCGATGGTCGGCCCGATGGGCTCGCCGACGGTGCTGGCCGCGCAGGACATCCTGTTCGATGCCGGCGTGCTTCAGCTTTTCCCGCTGACCGCGGCCGAATTCACCTTCAAGTTCGATCCGGCGAAGCCGCAGGAGCGATTGAAGTTCAACAACATCCTGCCTTACGTGGAAAGCACGCGGGCGGCGCTCAAATACATGATGGAGACGAAGAAATACGCCAAGCCGTGCATCATGCATCAGGATGACGAGTACGGCAAAAGCGTGCTCGACGGCTTCAAGCTGCAACTCGCCGCGATGAAGGCGAC
The DNA here is from genome assembly GCA_039808365.1 of Xanthobacteraceae bacterium. Lineage (GTDB taxonomy): Bacteria > Pseudomonadota > Alphaproteobacteria > Rhizobiales > Xanthobacteraceae > 62-47. The sequence goes on from JBDHSX010000131.1 coordinate 2,688, forward strand.
GCCGGCCTCGATCACCAGCTACAAGCGCGGCGCGTCCGATTTCAGCGCCCAGATCGCCAAGATGAAGGCGGATGGATGCGATCTGGTCGTGCTCGGCACCGTCATTCGCGAAACCATCGGCGCGATGGGTGAGGCGAAGAAGCTCGGCTGGACCGTCGATTTCCTCGGCGCCACGCCGACCAACGTGCTTGAGGTGCCCGCGCTCGGCAAGGACGCCGTCGAAGGGCTGTATGCGGCGGCGGGATTTGAAATTCCTTACGAGGATACGGCCCAGGGCAAGGTGAAGGACTGGCTCGCCACCTACAAGAAGGAGTTCGGCACGTCGGCCAACACTCAGGCCATCATCGGTTACAACGCCATGATGACCTTCGCGCATTATGCGAACAAGGCGGGCAAGGATCTCACCGGCGCGAAGATGCTGGACGCGCTCGAGTCCGGCGATGAGTTCCGGGATATCTTCGGTTCACCGCCGACCAAGTTCTCGAAGACGAACCACCTGGCCAGCACCGTGACGCAGGTCCAGCAGGTCAAGAACGGGCGCTGGGTCCTCATCAAGGACAATCTGACTTTCTAACATGCCGGCGCATGGGATAGTTGAGCGAGAGGAAGCTGCTGTGCGTGAGGCATTCGTCTCACGCACAGCATTGTCTGATGACGTGTGAGAGCGTCGCGCAACCCGGGCAAAAGCAAGCCGACTTCCCATTCGCCACTTTAAGCGGGTTTACCCCTTGAACCTTGCGGCCGCGCGGGCGATCACGGCGAGCTTGGCCTCAGCCGAGGCCGCGGCGCAGATCGGATTGTCCGCAAAGGTCGCGAAACCGCAGTCGGGATGCAGCAACACCCTCTCGCGTCCGAACAGATTGACGGCGGCCTCGATTCTCGCCGCGACGTCGTCAAGGGCCTCGACCTCGGCGTGCTTCTGGTTGACGACACCGACGCCGATGCGGGCATCATCCGGCAACCGGCGCAGGATTTCCATCTCGCCCGCGCGAGGCGTGCACATTTCCAGAAGATAAGCGCCGACGTTCATCGCCGCGAGCGTATCCACCAGCGGCGCATAGTTGCCCGCCAACGCCACGCTTTCGTCCGGCGTCCAGTTGCCACGGCAGACGTGCATCGCGATGCGCTCGCGCGGCAGGCCGTCGATCACCGCGTTCATCAGATCGCGTGCGAAGCCGAGTTCGTGCTCTGGTCCCAATGATTCCGACAGCGCGCCGCACATAAAGCTGCGTCTGTTCTTGGGGCCGCTGAACACCACCTCGGACAGCACCGGTTCGTCCAGTTGCACCAGCGACGCGCCGCCGTCGAGCAGATCGATCAGTTCCTCGCGCAGCACGCGCACGATATCCGCCGCGATCTGTTCGCGCGACGAATAGACCTGTTCGGAAATACACTCCATCCACATGGTGCGCGTCAGCAGATACGGCCCCGGCAGCGCGACTTTGACCGGCTTGCGGGTGACGCTCCGCAAAAAATCCAGTTCATGGCCGGCGATCGGCCGGGCGCGGCGGATCGGGCCGAACACGCCCGGGTGGCGCACGTCGCCGGCCGGCACATCCAGCGCGCGCAACTCCGCCTCGAACTCCTCGGGATGATCGACCAGCGGCAACAAATCGATCAACGGCACCAACTGGCATCCGTCGAGGCGCGTGGCGACGAAACTCGCGTAGCTGTCGCGCCGCTGCTCGCCGTCGGTCATGACGTCGAGGCCGGCGCGTTCTTGCGCGGCGACCACGAGCCGCACCGCATCGTCGGCGGTCTCCTGAAATCGCCTGTCGTCGAGCCGGCCCCGGACATGATCGTGCATCGCCTCGACCATCCAGCGCGGCCGCGGCCAACTGCCGATGCCCATCACCGCCAGCGGTGGCACCGCCTGCGGCGCAACGATGGCCTTGCGGCGCGGCAACGGCTTTGATGGCGTCGCCGCCGCGGCGGGCGTGACCAAAGCCGCGGGCGCGTTCGCCGCTTCCGTCCGGCTGCGCTCCGCAAGCTGCCCCTTGCAGACCAGGAACTTGCGCTGCTTGCCTTCCTTCGACCACGTCACCAGTTCGTTGCCGGTGAGCCGACACCACGCCGGCAAATCCTCATCGACCGAAATCTCGGTCGAGCGGATCTCCAGCAAGCCGCCGCGCGGCAACGGATCGATGTGCTTGCGGATCAGCAGCAGCAATCCGTTGCCGCAATCGAGATCGCCGCCGTCGAAGCTGACGTCGGGTGGCGGGTGGTCGTTCGTCCCGGAATCCATCGTTACTCCCCGCGCGACGTCGTCCGCGCCGTGATCAGCGTTGCGTCGCCGGCCGACCTCATAGCCGACCGCGCCGACGCCAACGGCGAACACGCCGAACGCCGCGATCAGGCTCGGCGACAGCGGCCATCAGTAGGACACGCTGGGAGCGCCGTCGCCCATGAACTCGACCAGCTTGGCGCCGCCGACAATGACCGCGCCCGGCACCAGATTGCCGTCGTCGAGCCCGCGCTTCTTGAAGCATGGCGAACACACATAGATCTTGCCGCCGGCTTCGGCGAAATTCGTCATCAGGTCCTTGAGCGGCGCGAAACCCTGCTCGTGGACGTCGTCGGCATAACCCTTGACGCCGAGACGAGTCCCTTCCGTCGACAGGAACACCACCGTGTCCTTGTCTGACGCAACCGCCGCATTGGCGACGACAAAGGCAACCGTCGCCTTGTCGGTGTCGTCCTTGGCGCAGGTCAGGCTGACAACGAATTTTCCGGGCATTCTTTCCTCCTCATGGCGCGGAGCTATTTCCGCGTTATTTCATCGGGATGCGCTTCGCCGCGAGCGCATCAACTCCAGTTCATCCGCGAGCGGATCCAGTAACTGTGATTAGGAGGGTCCGCTTCGAGCAGTTCGTTGTTCGTCATCCGGCACCACGCCGCGATATCGATCGGCGCCGCCGGATCCAGCGCGATCACTTTCAGGACCTCGCCCGGCATCTCCCGCAACTTGCGCCGCAGCACCATGACCAGCTCGCCGCAGCCCATATCGCCGGCATGCCATTCGTGACGCGCTTCGATTGGCTTGGTCACGGCGCTGGTCCCCGCGGAAACCACATCCGGTTGTTGCTCCACGATCTGGACACACCTCCGCGATCACGGAGCACCGCACCCGACAGCGCACCGCGAGATTGGGCATCATGAAAGCGCGCGCTGTGCATAGGCACAACGGGCCGATATTTCAGGCGATGAATGGAAGCAGCCTGTTCAGCAGACATCCCGCGCATGACTGCGACGGAGAAAGCTCGACACGGAGCACGACGTTTGAACCAAGTTGCTAACTAAATGTTATGAAAGCCGGCTCAGCCGGTCAAGTTTGTTTTCTTTCCCGGCATACAGGAAAAAACATTCTCGCTCCATTCTCCGGCGTCGAGCGAAAATTCGTGACGCAACTTGATCGCTCCCGGCCGTTCGCTTCGACCGATCGGATTCGCGCCGCCGCCGCATCGAGGCGATTTCGCCTAAACATTAAGCGCTCCTGCCAAAAACTGGACAGCGCTTCTGCCCAATTCCTAGCCTCCCGCGAAAATGCCGCAGACCGGCCAAGCGGAAGATTCCTGCTTATTTCAGATGCTTAGCCCCGTCGGAGGCGCTGGCATGCTTCTTGCGATCCCTCTCACCGGGCGACCTGACAAATAGCTGTCGGTCCATGAGCCGAGGAGAGCTTGCCACATGACGCTTGCAACGAAGTCACCTTCTTCAGGATTGATCAACCGCCGCGCCTGGCTCGCGGCGGCAGCCGGCCTTTGCCTTGGTCTATCGGCCTTCTCGCCCGCGCATGCGGCCGAGGACACTATCAAGGTCGGCATTCTACACTCGCTCTCGGGCACGATGGCCATCAGCGAAACCACGCTCAAGGACGTCATGCTGATGCTCATCGACGAGCAGAACAAGAAGGGCGGCGTACTGGGCAAGAAGCTCGAAGCCGTGGTGGTCGATCCGGCCTCGAACTGGCCCCTGTTCGCTGAAAAGGCGCGCGAACTCATCACGAAGGACAAGGTCAGCGTCGTGTTCGGCTGCTGGACGTCGGTGTCGCGCAAGTCCGTGCTGCCGGTATTCAAGGAACTGAATTCGATCCTGTTCTATCCGGTGCAGTACGAGGGCGAGGAAAGCGAGCGCAACGTCTTTTATACCGGCGCCGCGCCCAATCAGCAGGCGATTCCGGCGGTTGATTATCTGATGAAAGAGGAGAAAGTGAAGCGCTGGGTGCTCGCCGGCACCGACTATGTCTATCCGCGCACCACCAACAAGATCCTGGAAGCCTATCTGAAGTCCAAGGGCGTCTCGGCCGACGATATCATGATCAACTACACGCCTTTCGGTCATAGCGACTGGCAGACCATCGTATCGGACATCAAGAAATTCGGCTCCGCCGGCAAGAAAACCGCCGTCGTCTCCACCATCAATGGCGATGCCAACGTGCCGTTCTACAAGGAACTGGGCAACCAGGGCATCAAGGCGACGGATATCCCCGTTGTCGCGTTCTCGGTCGGCGAGGAGGAATTGGCCGGCATCGATACGAAGCCGCTGGTCGGCCATCTCGCGGCCTGGAACTACTTCGAATCGGTCAAGACGCCCGCCAACACCGCGTTCATCAAGGAATGGCATGCCTTCACCAAAAATCCGAAGCGCACCACCAACGACCCGATGGAGGCGCACTATATCGGCTTCCATATGTGGGTGAAGGCGGTCGAGAAGGCCAAGTCGTTCGACCCCGACAAAGTTATCGACGCATTGCCCGGCATCAAGCAGGCGAACCTGACCGGCGGGGTCTCGGAAATGCTGCCGAACCACCACATCACCAAGCCGGTGCTGATCGGTGAAATCCAGAGCGACGGGCAGTTCAACGTCGTCTCTCCGGACGATCCGGCGAAGGCCAAGCTGGTCCCCGGCGACGCGTGGTCGGACTACCTCGAAGGCTCCAAGGATCTCGAAGCCGATTGGGTCACCCTGAAGTGCGGCAACTATAACAAGATCGCCAAGAAGTGCGGCGGCCAGGGGTCATAGCGACCACGACTTCATCGGGAAGGCGGCCGTGTCCCGCCTTCCCGTCCTTCCGCTCGGGGTATTGCCGTGCTTTTCAATTCAGACGTTCTGCGCCAGATGGCTGGCCGCATCAGGAGTATGGGTGCGATTCTCGCGCTTTCGATCGCGATCGGCTCCAGCATTCCCGCCCACGCGGGATCGTTCGAGGACGATGTCGCCCTGTTCACCGCGCGATCCTTCGCTGATACCGAGGACGCCGTGTCCCGGGTGCAGGCGAGCGGCAATCCCCTGGCCTATCCCATTATCGACGCGCTCAAGGATGGCCGGCTGTATGCGGATGACGACAGCAAAAAAGTCTTCATCAAAGGTCCGGACGGCAAGATCATCGACGCATCGAGCGGGCAGGCTGTCACGGCTTTGCCTGACAGCGCCAGCCCGGTGCGGCTCAACAACCGCCTGCGCCGAACCATCGACGCCGCGTTGGGCAGCTTGACGCTGCTGTCGCCGGATGTCGCCGTCCGTATTCGGGCCGCGCAATCGGTCTTCAAGAACCACGAGGAAAATTCACTGGCGCCGCTCGATGCCGCGTTACGGAGCGAGACCAACAACGCGGCGCGAAAGGCGCTCCTCGCGGCCCGCGCCGCCGTGATCCTGTTCAAGGCCGACGCCAGCGAGGCCGACAGGCTGGATGCCGTCGCGACGATCAAGGCGCGCGGCGATCAGGAAGCCCTGGCGCTGCTGTCCGGCCTGCCGGGCGACGTGCCGGTGGCCGTCGCGCGCGCGGCGACCGGCGCGACGGCGTCGATCAAAAGCAATCTCGCGGTGTGGTCGAGCGTGCAGAACGCCTGGTACGGCCTGTCGCTCGGTTCGGTCCTGCTGCTCGCCGCCATCGGCCTCGCCATCACATTCGGCGTGATGGGCGTCATCAACATGGCGCACGGCGAAATGGTGATGATCGGCGCCTACACCACGTTCGTGGTGCAGGAGACGATCCGCACCGCTTATCCCACGATCTTCGATTATTCGCTGCTGATTGCGGTGCCGCTCGCCTTTGTGGTCGCGGGTATCATCGGCGTGGTGATCGAGCGCACCGTCATCCGCTTCCTCTACGGCCGCCCGCTGGAAACGCTGCTGGCGACCTGGGGTCTGTCGCTGATCCTTCAGCAAGCCGTCCGCACCATCTTCGGTCCCAACAACCGCGAGGTGGGAAATCCGTCCTGGATGAGCGGCGCCTTCGAGGTCGGGCAGATCACCATCACCTATAACCGGCTGTGGATTCTGTGCTTCGCGCTGGCGGTTTTCACCATTCTGCTCGCCATGCTGCGCTTCACGCGCCTCGGCCTGGAAATGCGGGCGGTGACGCAGAACCGCAGAATGGCGGCCTCGATGGGCATCGCCACGTCGCGGGTCGATGCGCTGACATTCGGCCTCGGCTCCGGGATCGCCGGCATCGCCGGCGTGGCGCTGTCGCAGATCGATAACGTCAGCCCCAACCTCGGACAAAGCTACATCATCGACTCGTTCATGGTGGTGGTCTTTGGCGGTGTCGGCAATTTATGGGGAACGCTGGTCGGCGCCTTCACCCTCGGGGTCGCCAACAAATTTCTCGAACCGGTGGCGGGCGCGGTACTGGGCAAGATCGCGATCCTGGTCCTCATCATCCTGTTCATCCAGAAACGTCCGCGCGGCTTGTTCGCGCTCAAAGGCCGGGCGGTGGACGCATGACGTCGCATTTTCTGACCCGCTCGCTCGATCGCGGCGCGACGATCTTTCTCTTGATCGTCGCGGCCGCCGGCCTGTTGCTGCCGCTGCTCAATCTGCTGCTGCCTGACACATCGACGTTCCACGTCCCGACATATGTGATGACGCTGTTCGGGAAATACGTCTGTTACGCCGTGCTGGCGCTCTCGATCGATCTGATCTGGGGCTATTGCGGCATTCTCTCGCTGGGACATGGCGCGTTCTTCGCGCTGGGCGGCTACGCCATGGGCATGTATCTGATGCGGCAGATCGGCCCCCGCGGCGTCTATGCCAACCCTGTGCTGCCGGATTTCATGGTCTTTCTCAACTGGAAATCCCTGCCCTGGTACTGGCAGGGTTTTGACATGTTCTGGTTCGCCGCCCTGATGGTGATCGTGGTGCCGGGGCTGCTCGCTTTCTGCTTCGGGTGGCTGGCATTCCGCTCCCGCGTGACCGGCGTCTATCTCTCGATCATCACGCAGGCCATGACTTACGCCCTGCTGCTGGGTTTCTTTCGCAACGATTTCGGTTTCGGCGGCAACAACGGGCTGACGGATTTCAAGGACATTCTCGGCTTCAACGTGCAGGCGGACGGCACGCGCGCCACGCTGTTCGCGCTGAGCTGCCTTGCGCTCGCGGTCAGCTTTCTGATCTGCCGCGCCGTGGTCGGCTCCAAGCTGGGCAAGGTGCTGATCGCCATCCGCGACGCCGAATCCCGCACCCGGTTCCTGGGCTATCGCGTCGAGTCCTACAAGCTGTTCGTGTTCACGCTATCGGCCTGCATCGCGGGCGTTGCCGGCGCGCTTTACGTGCCGCAGGTCGGCATCATCAATCCGGGGGAATTCGCGCCCGGCAATTCCATCGAGGCGGTGATCTGGGTGGCGGTCGGGGGGCGCGGCACGCTGATCGGCGCGGCGCTCGGCGCCATCGTGGTCAACTACGCCAAGACCATCTTCACCTCGGGCCTGCTGGCGCCCTACTGGCTGTTCATGCTCGGGGCGCTCTTCGTTCTCGTCACGCTGCTGCTGCCGAAAGGTATTGTCGGGGCCTGGAACGCCTGGTGGGAGTCGCGGAAGGCAACTGGCCTATCCGAAGATGCCGACAGCGCCGCGTTCGAGGACGGCATCGTCAAACCTCATATGGCGGAGTGAGCGATGAACATGGCGGATGCCCGCAAGACCTCGGCGAT
>JBDHSX010000132.1:0-10606 GCA_039808365.1 Xanthobacteraceae bacterium
GGCGTGCCGCGATGGGCGATATGGGAGATCGACATGTCGCTATGGACCGTCAGCGCCGCGGTGACGCCGCCGAAGCTGCCGCGCCCCAACTCCTCCCCGAGCACCACCGAGGACATCGCGCCAAGCCCGCCGCCGCCATATTCGACCGGATGACGCATCCCGAGCAGGCCGAGCTGGCCGAGATCGCGGAACACCTGTCGCGGCACCATGCCGGCCCGCTCCCAGTCCTCGCCGTTCGGGATGATCGTCTCGTTGACGTAGCGTTGCACCTGGGCGCGGATCAGACGCAGGTCGTCGTCGAGCAGATCCGGTTCGTTGAAGACAAAAGCGGGCATCAAATCGTCCTTTTCCAACGCAAGCGCAGCGTTCCGCGATGCTGCCGGCACGGCGAGCGCGCCGACAGCATCACCGGTCGTTACTTCACCGGCTTGAAATCAAGCCCGCTGAAGTCGGCCTGCATGATCTGCACTTTCTGATTCGAGAAGCGCGATCCGTCGGGGAAGGAGATCGGCGCCATGACGCCGGTCTTCAAATCCCGGGTCTTGGCCAATTCGCCGTTGACGCAGTCCCAGGTGAGATCCTTGCCGCATTTCCCGATGGCCGCCAACAGAACCCGCGTGCCGGCGTAACCGGTCATGGTGTAACGATTGATGCGGGCCACTTCCTCCGGGGTCAGATGCTTCTTGGCCAGCTCGATGAATTTCCGGCCTTCGTCGCTCACCATGGGCTCGACATAATCGACCGCATAGAGGCCGTCGCTGGCGGGGCCGGCGAGCTTGAGCATCGCCGAGACGCGACCGGGCCAGAAAATGCCGGTCGCCGGCTTGATGCCGAGCTTCTCCATCTCCTTCAGCATCGCGACGTTCTCGCTGATGATGCCGCCGGCGATGAAGACCTCGACGCCGGCCTCCTTGGCGCGCAGCATCTCCGACGAAAAATCCTGCTGACCGCGCTTGTAGATGGATTCGAAGACAACGTTGAACTTCTTCTCGTCCTTCGCCTTCTTCAGCCCCTCGCGCAGCGCCACGCCATAATCGTCGTCCTGCGTCACGATACCCCACTTCTTGCCGGGGTACTTGTCCGCCAGGAACAGCGCGAGCTGGTGCATGCCTTCCTCATAGGACTGCCCGACCACGAAAATATTCTTGCGCGGCGGCGTGTAGAGCGGCGCCACCGGACCGATCGGCACGATCGCCGGAATGCCGGCTTCCTCGATGACCGGCAGCGAGGCGACGGCCTGTCCGGATCCGGACAGCGACGTCAGGGCGAAAACCTTGTCCACCGAAATCAGCTTGCGCAGCGACTGGATGGTGCGCGACGAGACATAACCGTCATCGAGCGCGATCAGGCGTAGCTTGCGGCCATTGATGCCGCCCGCGGCGTTGGCCTCCTCAAGCGCGAGCCGGACGCCGAGATTATGCGCGACGCCAAGCAGGGCCGGCGGACCGGTGAGCGGCTCGACCTCGCCGAGCAGGATCTCGGTGTCGGTGACGCCCTGGTCGGCCGCGAGCGCCGCCGTTCCGGACAGCAGCAACGAGGCCGCCGCCATCGTCAACAGTCTCTTGATAGTCATCGCCTGTCTCCTCCTGTGATTGTCGTTCGGTGTCTTGCTAGAATCGCAGCGGCCAGTTCACCCACAATCGCTTGCTGTCACGCCACAGACCGACCAGCCCGTGCGGCTGGAAGCGCAGGAACAGAATGATGACCACGCCGTACAGCATGCTTTTCAATTCGTGCGCGCCGGTCGACAGCGCGCGCGCCGTCTCATCCCCGAGCAGCGAGAACAGGGCGGAGGCGAACTCCGGCAGCAACACGATGAAGATGGTGCCGAGCACCGCGCCCAGCGCGGTGCCGATGCCGCCGACGATCAGGATCGCCAGCGCCTCGATCGACAGCAGGAACGGGAAGCCCTCGACGGTCACATAGCTGAGAAAAATGCCGTACAGCGCGCCGGAAATGCCGATGATGAACGAGCTGGTGATGAAGGCGTAGAGCTTGTAGACGGTCAGATCGACGCCCATCACCCGCGCCGCGATGTCGTTATCGCGGATCGCCACCAGCGCGCGGCCGACGCGGCTGCGGCGCAGGTTCAAGGTCGCGACCAGGGTGATCGCGGCCAGCGCCAGGCACAACAGCGCGAACGCGGTGTCGCCCTTGAAGGAGACACCGAGAATCGACGGCCGTTTCACGAAGATGCCGCGCGCCCCGCGCGTCAATCCGTCGAACTCCAGGATCAGGTGATTGATGATGAAGGCGAAGGCCAACGTGGTGATGGCGAGATAAAGGCCGGTCAACCGCAGCGAGGGAATGCCGACCACGATGCTGGCGGCGGCGGGAACCAGGCCCGCGAGCAACAGCCCGATCAGCGGATCCAGCTTCCAGATCGACGTCGCGATCGCATAGGCATAGGCGCCCAGCACCATGAAACCGACATGACCGAGCGAAATCAGCCCGGTCCATCCGGTCAGGATGTTGAGGCCGAGCGCGCCGATGGCGGTGATCGCGATGATGGTCAGCAGCGACAGGTAGAACGGGTTGAGGTAGAACGGCGCGACAATCAGCGCCAGCGCCAGCAGCGCCAGCCAGACGCGGGCCACCGCCGAGTCGGTGAGGTTGATCTGTTCGGCAATGGTTTCCTTGAAATAGCCGCTGCGCATCAGACCCTCTCGATCCGCCGTTCGCCGAACAACCCGAACGGACGCACCATCAGGATGACGATGATGACGATGAATCCGGAGACTTCCTTCATGCCGGCGCTGACATAGCCGCCCGCCAGATTCTCCACGGCTCCGATGATGAAGCCGCCCAGCGCCGAGCCGAGCACGGAATCGAGACCGCCGAGAATGGTGGCGGGAAAAGCCTTGAGGCCCAGCACGAACATGGTCGGCGACAATTCATGGATGATTGCGAACATCACGCCGGCGATGCCGGCGATGACGCACGAGGCCGCCCACGCCACCGCCTGCACCCGCGCGGCGCTGACGCCCATCAGCATCGCGGTGCGGTCGTCGCTGGCGACCGCGCGCATCGCGACGCCGAAGCGCGACCAGCGGAAGAAGGCATAGAAGCCGGCGATAGCGATCAGGAGCAGCGCGATCACGCCAAGCTGGCCGGAGCGCACCCGCGCCTCGCCGAGAACCAGCACCTCGCGCCCGATGCCGACATCGAGCGAATGGGGCACGGCGTCCCACAGGAAAATGATCGACGACCTCAGCACCACGGCGATGCCGATCGTCACCATGATGGTCGAGAACACCGGCTCGCCGATCATCGGTCGGATCACCACGCGCTCGATGGCGAGGCCGAACAGGCAGGCGAAGACGATCGCGCCGCCGGCGACGATGAAGACGTTGCCGCTGACATGGCTGGCGATGGTCCAGGCCACGTAGGCGACGATCATCGCGATCTCGCCTTGCGCGAAATTCACCAGCCCGGTCGATTTGTAGATCACGGCAAAGCCCATCGCGATCAGGCCGTAGATCGCGCCGATGGACAGGCCCGAAATCAAAAGTTCGATCAGATAGGTCATCAGGCGGCCTCTCCGTCACCGTAGATGCGGATCAGTTCGCGGGCGAATTTCTTGTCGATGATGGCGCGCCGGACTTTCTGCGTCGCGGTCAGTTCGCCGTCGTCGTGATCGAGCTCCTTTTCGAGAATCACGAATTTGCGGATGTTCTCGACCCGCGCGAAGCGCGCGTTCACCGCATCGACGATCGACTGCACCAGGTCGCGCACCTCCGTCAGTTCGGTCAGGGACTTGTAAGTGGTGTAGGCAAGGTCCCTGTCGCTGGCCCAGCGGCCGACATTGTCGAAGTCGATCTGAATCAGCGCGCCGAGAAACTTGCGCCCCTCGCCCACGACGATGACCTCCTTGACGAAAGGACTGTCCTTGAGCGCGTTTTCGATTTCCGACGGCGCGATATTCTTGCCGCCGGAGGTGATGATGATGGCCTTCTTGCGGTCCACCACCGAGATTTCGCCGTTGTCGAATTGCTTGACGATGTCGCCGGTCTTCAGCCAGCCCTCGGCGAGCGTGTCCGCTGTCGCCTTCTCATCGCGAAAATAGCCTTTGAACACCGCCGGACCGCTGAGCAGGATTTCGCCGTCGTCGGACAGGCGATAGTCGGTGCCTTCGATCGGCAGGCCGCAGCCGCCGAGGCGGTGGAATCCGTCGCGCTGGATGAAGACGCACCCGCTCGACTCGGTCATGCCGTAGCCCTGGCTGACCGGCAGCCCGATCACCGAGAAGAAGCGCAGCATTTCCGGCGAGATCGACGCGCCGGCGCACAGCCGATGCACCGTTCGGTTCAGCCCGAGATGGCGCTGGATATTGCGAAACAGCACGACGTGGCAGAACCACGCGGACAACCGATCGGGCAACGACAGCCGGCCGCCGTTCGCCTCGCGCCGCGCGTCGAGATCGCGGCCGAGCTTCATCACCGCGCCGGTGATCCAGCGCTGAACGCGGCCGCTCTCGGTGACGCGGAACTCGAAGTTCTCCTTGAGCTTCTCCCAGATGCGCGGCACGCCGATGAAAAAGGTCGGCGCGATCTCGCGCACATTGGCGGCGACGGTATCGATGCTTTCCGCGAAATTGACGACGCCGCCCAGCACCAACTGCATCGCCATCGAATAGCAGCGCTCGGCGGCATGACACAGCGGCAGATACCCTACCGCCTCGTAATGACGGCCGTGCATGCCGATCGCGCTGGCATAATTATAGGTCGAATAGATGATATTGCGATGGCTGAGCATCGCGCCCTTCGGCGGGCCCGTGGTACCAGAGGTGTAGACCATCAGGGCGACATCGTCGGGATCGGTATCGTCGATGATGCCGTCGAGAGCTGCGTCGGCGTCGGGATGCGCGGCGAGATAGGCGTCGCCACGGGCCAGGAAATCGTCGAACGAGACCAGGTCGGCCTGCGCGTAGTTCCGCATCCCCTTCATATCGACGCAGACGATCATCTCCAGCGCCGGCAGCCCGTCGTTGTGGGCGCGGGCCTCCAGCACCTTGTCGGTCTGCTCCTGATCGCCGCACACCGCGAGCCGGGCGCCGCAATGCCGCACGATATATTGCAGCTCCGGCCACGGATTTGTCGGATAGATGCCGACCGGCACCGCGCCCAGCATCTCCGCGCCGAGATCGGCGTAGTACCATTCCGGCGTGTTCTCGCTGGCGATGGTGATGCGGTCGCCGCGTTTGAAGCCGAGCGACATCAGCGCCAGCGCGAAACGCCGCGCCTGCCGATGATAATGGGCCCAGTCGTAACGCTTCCAGACGCTATGCTCCTTTTCGCGCAGCGCCAGCGCTCCGCCTTGCCGCGCCGCCTGGGCGCGAAGCAGGCGTGGCAGCGTGGTGTTGCCGGCTTTGAGATTGGCGGCGGACAGCGGATCGTGGTCGGCCGGCAGACGCGAGCGCACCGCCGCGAGCAGCGTCGTTCCGGCGTCGGCGTCGCGGACATCAAGGGCCATCATGATGCCGCCCGATCCCGCGCCTTGCCGAGGTAGGCTTCCTTCACGCCGGCATGGTTCTGCACGTCGCCGGGCGCGCCCTCGGTGACGGTGCGCCCGAAATTGAGCACATGCACCCGATCGGAAATGTCCATGACCAGGCGCATGTCGTGCTCAATCAGAATGATGGTGATACCCAGTTCGTCGCGGATGTCGAGAATGAAGCGGGCGACGTCCTCGGTCTCCTCCTGGTTCATGCCGGCGACGATTTCATCGAGCAGCAGAATCTTCGGCTCGGCCGCCAGCGCCCGGCCAAGCTCGACGCGCTTCTGCTGGCCATAGGACAGATTGCCGACGACCTTGTCGCGAATCGCTTCGATTTCGAGGAATTCGATGATCTCCTCGATGCGCTGGCGCGCCGCGATCTCCTCACGCCGGCAGCGGCCATAGTGTAGGATCGATTCCAGCACGGTGGTCTTCATGTGGCGATGCCGCCCCACCAGCATGTTCTCGACCACGGTGCCATGCTTGAACAGCGCCAGGTTCTGGAAGGTGCGGCCGATGCCGAGCGTCACGAAATCGCAGGCCCGCACGGTCGCGAGATCGCGCCCCTGCATCGTGATCCGGCCCGACGAGGTGCGCAGCACGCCGGAAATCATGTTGAACAGCGTGGTCTTGCCGGCGCCGTTGGGGCCGATGATCGAGAAAATCTGGCCCGGCATGACGTCGAGCGACACGTTGCTGACGGCGGCGAGGCCGCCGAACGTCCGCGAAACCGATTCGAGCCTGAGCAGCGGCGCGGTCACGACAGCCATCTCTTGCGGCGCTTGTAATGCTTGACGTCGCGAAAGCTCTTGCGCTCGCCGGCGCCGCCGTGGCCGAGGTAATATTCCTGAACCTCGGCGTTGCGCGATAGTCGCGCCGCGTCGCCGTCGAGCACGATGCGGCCGTTCTCCAGAATATAGGCATAGTCCGCGACGGCGAGCGCGTGCGACGCGCTCTGCTCGACCAGCAGGATGGTCATGCCCATCTCGCGACGCAGCCGCGCGATGGTGGCGTAGATCGCATCGATGATCAGCGGCGCAAGGCCGAGCGACGGCTCGTCCAGCGCCAGCAGTTTCGGCGACGCCATCAGCGCGCGCCCCACCGCCACCATCTGCTGCTCGCCGCCGGAGAGATAGCCGGCGATCTGACCGCGCCGCTCGGCCACGCGCGGAAACAGATCGAACACCTGCTCGCGCAACTCGCGCATCCGCGCCGGCGACTGAAGATAGCCGCCCATCATCAGATTCTCGTCCACCGTCATGTTGACGAAAAGCCTGCGCCCCTCCGGCACCTGGATCAGACCGCGCCGCACGATCTCCTCGGCGTCGCGATCCGAGATCGACACGCCGTCGAAGACGACGGCGCCCTTCTCGATCTCGCCTTCCTCGATCGCCAGAACGCCGGATACCGCCTTCAGCACGGTTGACTTGCCGGCGCCGTTGGAGCCGAGCAAGGCGACGATCGCCCCTTGCGGCACCGTCAGCGAAACGTCGCGCACCGCCTCGATCGCGCCGTCATAGACGATCTTCAGATTGTTGATCTCAAGCAGCGGCTCGCCCGGCACGGGGCGGGACGCGACGCCAGCGGTGTCGGCGACAGCCCTCATGTCACGGCGGGTTGGCGACGGTGGCGGACAAGGATATCGTCGACGACGAGCTTGGCGGTTTCGGCGCAAGCCTGCGTCCCGCCGTTGCCGTATTCCTTCACTGCGTCGCCGACGCACCATAGTCCTTTGATGCCGGTTTCGCGCGGCATGTCGTAGCCGGCGCAGGCACGCTGCGCCGGCCAATCGCCGCGCATCACCCGGATCGACAACATCTTCACCTTGTCATCAAAACCCGGAAACTGCTCGCGCAGGTCGTCATGCGCCAGCGCGATCTCGGCCACCTCGTCGAAATCGCCCAGCGCCGGCACCGGCACCGCGTAAGCGACATATTGATGCCAGCCGGCGGGCGCGAGTTCGGGACAGCTCGCGGTCAGATTGGCGAGATTGCATAGCCGCCGCGTCTTGCCGAAGGTGACGATGCCGGGCGCGCTGAGCAGCGGCTCACGCGAGGCGAAATTGAATACGATGTTGGCGGCCGGCTTCAGGTCGCGCTTCATTTGCTCGATGTAATCATTCGGGAAATGCGCTGCGCCCGCCAGCGCCACCGTCGCCTTGGGGCCGGCATTGCTGATGACGATATCGGAGACCAGACGAACCTTGCCGCCGTTGCGGTTGACGATAACGGCCTTCGCGGCCCCGTTCTCGACCTCGATCGTCTCGGCCCGCGTCTCCAGCCAGACATCGCCGTTGCGTTGAACGGCGGCCGCCAGCGCTTTCCACGCGCCGATGGTGCCTTCGGGGTGAAACCCGAATTTCTTGAAAGCGCCTTTCGCGGTGAAATAGGTCAGGAAGGCGCGCGCCGGCAGTTCGTCCGCATTGGCGGCGAAGATTGCCGCGCACAGGTTGCGGAAGATGGCGTGAACGGTTTCGTTCTTGGTGTAGCCCGACAGCCAGTCCTTGGTGGACATCCGGCCATCGGGAAGGCTGCCGGATTTCGCCTGCGCGAATTGTTCGAGGATGCGCGCGGCCTGTTTGGTCAAACCGCCCAGCAAGAGCGACCAGCCGCCGCGGCCGACGTCCACGACCTTACGGTCGAGATAGAAGGCATTGGCAGGGTTCGGCATCCGGATCGGGAAATCCGCCCCGACCAACTCGAACGTCTCCTGAAAAACGCCGTCGAACTCCAGCGCGATGGCGCCGACATTCACCAGATGCCCATCGATGACCTCGGTCGAGGCCCGCCCGCCGACGCGATCATGATCGTCGATGAGAAGGGTGCGAAGCCCGCCATGCGCGAGCCGCGCCGCCGCGCAACATCCGCCGGCGCCGGCTCCGATGACGATGGCATCGTAATCCGTATTGGTATTCACGCTGTCCTCCCATCGCGTGACGGCCTCTGGCGAGGGCTATCAGCGGCGACCTGAGGACAGTAATATAACCCGGATATCCGTTCAATTAATTTTTTGCTCTAGCGCAAAGATCGATTCCCGATCTGATGGCATTATGAGAGGTTGTCAGGACGTCAAGGCGCAGAGGACGCCGGTTGTGCCCGGTGCCGACATCGCGCGGACGCGGCGCAGGCGGGGCGGTCCGGTCATCCGGTTTTAGACTTTAATAAGTTGAGCGGACGGTTGATCTTAGGCTATCTCTGCACCATCCACCGGAGCATCCTCTTGGCGCGCACCCAGTCGCAGAACTATCCCGAAGTCCGCCGCAATATCCTGAAGCAGGCGGCCGCGCTGTTCGCGCAGAAGGGCTATGCCGGCACCACCATCATCGATCTGGCGGCGGCCTGCGAATCCTCGCGCGGCGCGCTTTATCATTACTTCGAGTCGAAGGAGGAAATCCTCTTTCATATTCTCGACGAGCACGTCGCGTTTCTTTTCACTTGCATCGAGCGCAGGCTTGCCGGAATCGACGACCCGGTCGAGCAATGCCGGGCGCTGATTTCCGAGATGGTGTTGCGCAACGCCGACTCGGTTCATGAGCAGGTGATTCTTCTCAACCATCTCAATCAGTTGAATCCCACGCAGCAGCGCGGGGTCGTCGCCCGACAGCGCAAGATTACCGAACTGGCGTCGGACATCCTGATCCGCATCGACCAACGGCACCGGATGACGACGCGGACCAAGAAGATCTACACCATGATGCTGTTCGGCATCATCAACTACACCTTCACCTGGTACGATCCGAAAGGCCCGGTGCCGCCGCAGGAATATGCCGACATCACGGCCAACCTGTTCATCAAGGGTTTCATGGAGATCTGAGCGGCCGCGCGCCCATCTGCCCGGTTGCCCTCGGGATGACGCCCTTCTTCAGGCGCCACTCCTTGGTGAAATCGTCGCGGTGATGAAAATCGAGCGGCGCCAGGGTTTCGATCCGTTTCAACCGCTCGGCATAGTCCGCAAGCATCGCCCGCCGCCCCTCGTCGGTCGAATAGGCCACCGACCAGGCGATGTAAGGTGGCAGCACGTCCATCCCCGCGAAACGCAGGATGCCGTTCTGGATTGGCCACAGGATGATGTCCATGTCGCCATTGATGCCGTCGGGGCCGCACATCGATGGATAACAGCCGGTCGAGAACGCAAGCATCGCGCGACGCCCCTTCAACCCGCCGCGATCGTACCATTTGCCGCCGCCGTAGACGACGCCGTTGACGAAGACGCGATCGATCCATCCCTTGAGGATCGCGGGAAGCGAGAACCAATAGAGGGGAAACTGCAAGATCAGGCAATCGCACCACAGCAGCTTGTCCAGTTCGGCGGCGATATCCGGCGAGAAGCCACCCCGCGTCACCGCATGGCGCTGTTCGAGATCGTAGCGGATGTGTCCGGCGTTCTCCGGTTGTAGAAAATCCTCGGCACGGGTGACGGGGTTGAAGTTCATGGCTTGCAGATCGGACAGCGTCACCTCGTGACCGGCCGCCCGCAGCGTCTCGATCGCGGTGGCGAGCATCGCCGCGTTAAACGAATGCTCGCTCATCGGCGCGCACACGATCAGAACTTTCATCCGTTCCTCCGTGATCCTTCGCGGACCATGGCCGCCGCGTTGCCGTCGTGTGACTTGCGCCTATCCAAGCCCCATCCCGCCCGACACTCCAAGAACCTCGCCGGTGACATAGGACGCCTCGCGCGAGGCCAGGAAGGCCACCGCCGCCGCCACTTCCTCCGGCTGGCCGAGCCGGCCGAGCAGGGTCGCCTGCTCCATCGCGGCTTGCAGTTTCGCGCCGCCCGCCGCCACCGCCGCGTCGAGCATCGGGGTGCGGATCGGCCCCGGCAGCACCACGTTGGAGGTGATGCCGAAGCGCGCGTTTTCGCGCGCGATCGATTTGGCGAAGGCGATCAGCCCGCCCTTGGCGGCGGCGTAAACCGCGCCGCCCTTTGAGCCGAGGCGGCCCGCTTCCGACGCCATGAAAACGATCCGGCCATAACCCGCCGACTGCATCCCGGGCAGCACCGCCTGGGTGATGGACAACGCCGCCTCCAGATTGACCGCGAGCAGGCGCCGCCAGTCCTCCGGCGTCGTCCGGGTGAAGAAGGCGTGCTGATCGACGCCGGCGTTGCT
>JBDHSX010000133.1:0-10401 GCA_039808365.1 Xanthobacteraceae bacterium
CCCGACGCCGCTGACCGACCTCAACCAGACCGAGACCCAGCCCCGGCAATTGTCGCTGTTGGCGGAAGCGAGCTGATTAGAGCGTCCGCACCATGAAAGCCGCCGCCTCGTCATAGCCGCGCAACTTTCGCGCCAGCGCCGCGTCCACCACCTTTCGCGCCGCGACGTTGCGGAAGCCATGATGCTCCCAGAAGCCCACGGAGTCATTGACGGCGACCAGCGAGGCGGTAGGAAAACTCTCCTTCCGCGCCCGCGCCAACAGCAGCGCCACCACCAGCGCGGCCGCGCCGCTGCCGCGCAGCTCCGGCAGCAACGCGACATCGTGGATGTAATAGGTGTCCGGCCGGGGCGGCAGTTCGCCGAGCCGGGAATTCAGCGCCGGCGGATCATAGGCGCGCCAGGGATGGCTGACCGCATAGCCGAGCACATCCTCTCCCGAACTGAAGGCGAGGCAGCCGAGCGGATAGAGCCGCAGCCGCTCCGCGAACACCCCCTCGTCCTCCGGAAACGCCGGATGAACGCCGTCGGCCACCGCCAGCACGCCCGGCAGATCGGCGGCAACCATCGGCCGCCATTGCCCTTTGGCTTCGAGGGATAATTCAGGCATAACGCGCCGCAACTCCTGCCCCTTCATCCTAGCACAAAGCGCCCTCGCCATGACAAAGCCCCTCGCCTCCCGCCTCGCCCTCGTCACCGGCGCCTCGCGCGGGATCGGCCACGCCACCGCGCTGGCGCTGGCGAGGGCCGGCGCGCATATCATCGCCGTCGCCCGCACCCAGGGCGGGCTTGAGGAGCTTGACGACGCGATCCGGGCGGTGGGGGGCAGCGCCACCCTGGTGCCGCTCAACATGACCGACTCCGATGGGCTCGCCCGGCTCGGCGCGGCGCTGCACGAGCGCCACGGCAAGCTCGATATCCTGGTCGGCAACGCCGCCATCGCCGGGCCGTCGTCGCCGCTCGGCCATATCGACCTGAAACCGTGGACCGACGTGATCGCGGTGAACGTCACCGCCAACTTCCAGTTGATCCGCTGCATGGAGCCGCTGCTGCGGCAATCCGACGCCGGCCGCGCCGTGTTCATCACCTCGGGCGTCGCCCACAAGGCCAACGCCTATCTCGGCCCCTACGCCGCCTCCAAGGCGGCGCTGGATACGTTGGTGCGGGTGTGGGCCGCCGAAACCGCCATCACCCCGATCAAGGTGAACCTGTTCAGTCCCGGCCCGATCCGCACCCGGATGCGCGCGCAGGTGTTTCCGGGCGAGGATCCGATGACCCTCGACACGCCCGAACGGGTCGCCGAGTTCATCGTGCCGATGTGCGCGCCGGAATGGAGCGAAAGCGGCAAGCTCTATCACTACCCGTCGCGCGCGCTGATGGCGTTTCGCGAACCGCTGGTCGCGGCTTCGCACTAAGCCCGTCAACCCGGTCGGCGCGATCTTTTGCCGCATCCAATGATCGCGCCGCGCATTTCCGACATGGACGACGATTGCCGGTTGTGGTGTGATGCGCGCGCTCAGCCCATCCCAGGTGCGCAAGACCGGGACCGGGCGGAGAGCTGTCAATCACCGCAACACCGGGAAAGACCGCACAAGACGGCGTCCCCGGGGGGAAAACCAAGGAGAAATCATGCGGACAATCGTCACGCGCGGCGGGGTCATGGCCATCATGCTGGCCGCTCTCGGCGCCACAACAGCGGCCTACGCTCAGGACAAGGTCGTCAAGATCGGCGTTCTCAACGACATGTCGAGCCTTTACGCCGACATCGGCGGACCGAATTCCGTGGTGGCGGCGAAGATGGCGGTGGAGGATTCCGGCCTGACCGCGAAGGGCTGGAAAATCGACGTCGTCGCCGGCGATCACCAGAACAAGCCCGACGTCGGCGTCAACGTCGCCCGGCAGTGGATCGACGTCGACAAGGTCGACATGATCACCGACACGCCAAACTCCGGCGTGGCGCTCGCGGTCAGCAATCTGGTGCGCGAGAAGAACATCATCATGCTGAATTCGGGCGCGGCCACCGCCGATCTCACCGGAAAAGCCTGCTCGCCGAATACGCTGTCATTCACTTACGACACTTACATGCTGGCGAACGGCACCGGCAAGGCGCTGACCAAGGCCGGCGGCGACACCTGGTTCTTCCTGACCTCGGACTACGCCTTCGGCCATGCGCTGGAGCGCGACACCTCGGCCGTGATCACCGCCAACGGCGGCAAGGTGCTCGGCAGCGTCAAGCATCCGATCAACACCGCCGACTTCTCCTCGTTCCTGCTTCAGGCGCAAGCCTCCAAGGCCAAGGTGATCGGCCTCGCCAACGCCGGCGGCGACACCACCAACGCCATCAAGCAGGCGGCCGAGTTCGGAATTGTCTCGCATGGCCAGAAGCTGGCCGCGCTGCTCCTGTTCATCAACGACGTCCACGCCCTCGGCTTGAAGACGGCCAACGGCCTGAACTTCACCGAATCCTTCTACTGGGACCTCAACGACAAGACCCGCGCCTGGTCGGACCGGTTCTCGGCGAAAGCGTCGAAGAACGCGCGGCCCTCGATGAACCAGGCCGGCGTCTACGCGGCGGTCCGGCACTATCTCAAGGTGCTGGAAGCGATGGGCGGCAATCCGCATGACGGCGTGAAGGTCGTCGCCAAGATGAAGGAAACCGTGGTCGAGGACGACCTGTTCGGCAAGAGCGAAATCCGCGCCGACGGCCGCCGCATGGTCCCGGCCTATCTGTTCGAGGTCAAGAAGCCGGAGGAGTCCAAGGGGCCGTGGGATTACTACAAGCTGATCGCCAAGCTCGATCCGAAGGACGTGGCGGTGCCGCTCGACCAGAATCCCTGTCCGCTCCTGAAGAAGTAACCGCGCCGACAAACCCGATCACGACACACGGGCGGTCCTTTCGGGCCGCCCGTTTTCATGTGAAGCGTCGGCCTACGACAGGCGCTTGCGCTTGTGCGCGAACGGGTTGGCTTTCTCGCGCAGCGTGATCCGCAGCGGCGTGCCCGGCAGATTGAAATTCTCGCGAATGCCATTGGCGAGGTATCGCAGATAGGATTCCGGCACCGCGTCGGCGCGCGAGCAGAACAGCACGAAGCTCGGCGGCCGCGCCTTGGTCTGGGTGATGTAATTGAGCTTCAGCCGCCGGCCCGACACCGCCGGCGGCGGATTGGCGGCGACCGCCTGCTCGAACCAGCGGTTCAGCGCGCTGGTCGGGATGCGGCGATTCCACACCGCATAGGCGTCCTCGATCGCCTTCATCAGTCGGTCGATGCCTTCGCCCAATAGTCCGGACACCGCGACGATCGGCACGCCCCTGACCTGCGGCAGCCAGTGATCCGCCTCCCCGCGCAGCGCCGCGACCTGATTGGCGCGCGCGCCCATCAAGTCCCATTTGTTGACGGCGATCACCAGCGCGCGGCCCTCGCGCTCGATGAGGTCGGCGATGCGCAGGTCCTGTTCCTCGAACTTGGTCTGCGCATCCAGCATCAGCACCACGACCTCGGCGAACCGCACCGCGCGCAGCGCATCGGCCACCGACAGCTTTTCCAGCTTCTCGTCGATGCGCGACCGCCGACGCAATCCCGCCGTATCGAAAATACGGAACGGCCGCCCCTTGAAATCGATCTCGACCGCGATGGAATCGCGGGTGGTGCCGGCCTCGGAGCTGGTGAGCAGCCGCTCCTCGCCCAGCAACTGATTGATCATGGTCGATTTGCCGGCATTGGGCCGGCCGACGATGGCGACGCGAATGGGTCGCGAGCCGCTCTCGTCCTCATCCTCGCCTGCGTCATCGTCGGCATCGGCCGGCGCCGGCATGATCGCGCGCAGCGCGTCGTACAACTCTCCCATGCCCTCGCCATGCTCGGCGGAAATCTGGATCGGGTCGCCTAGGCCGAGCGCGTAGGATTCCATGGCGCCGATCTCGCCGTGCCGGCCCTCGCTCTTGTTCGCCAGCAGCAGAACCGGCTTGCCGGCGCGGCGCGCGAAATCGGCGAAGGCGCGATCGTTGGGCGTCAGGCCAATCCGCGCGTCGATGACGAACAACAGCGCGTCAGCGGCCGCGATGGCGGCTTCGGTCTGCTCCTGCATCCGCGCCGTCAGCGACCCGCGCGGCCCCTGATCGAGCCCGGCGGTGTCGATCACGGTAAAGGTAAGATCGCCGAGCCGGCCCTGCCCTTCGCGGCGGTCGCGGGTGACGCCGGGCTGATCGTCCACCAGCGCCAGCTTCTGCCCAACCAACCGGTTGAACAAGGTCGACTTGCCGACATTGGGCCGGCCGATGATCGCGCAGGTGAAAGACATCGTCGATCCGTTCGCCCACCGGCGATGTTATGTCAATGCGCGACGCCGGCGAAAGAGTCCGGGCCGGGCCTTACTGACGCTGGAAACTGCCGCTCGGCAACGGCGCGGGGAACGGATTGCTCGCCGGCGGCGGCGCGGCCTGCGGCTGGGCCTGGGGTTGCGGCGCGGCGGCGGGCGTTTCCGCGTCAGGCGGCGGCACCGTGGTGCTGCGGCGGTGAACCGTGCGCGGCGTCGGTTTGGATGCGGGCGGGGTCGCGGCGGCCGGGGCAGACGCGCGCGGAGGCGCGGCGCGCGGGCGTGACGATGCCTTCGGCTTCGGGGCCTCGGCCGCAGGCGGCGGCGCGGGTTCGACAGGGACCGCGTCCTGCCCTTGAAGCTGCTGCCTGTCGACGTTCTCCTTGTAGAGTTCGCGCGGCACGCCCTGTTCCAAACCGGGGACGCCGCTCGGGAAAACCGGCTCGCGATTGCCCGGCAGCTTCTTCTTGGTATCGAACCCGTCGAGCAGGCTGGTGGGATCGAAGTCGTTGGAACCGGTGCTGCAACCGGCCAGCGCGCCGGACACGGCGATCAGGGCGGCGGCGGCGAGCAGGCGACACGATGGGCGCGCCGCCATCCGACGAACAGCCATCCAACGAACCGCGATGCGACGAATGGTCATGGGGCGTTGTTCAACTCTCGTTCGTCCGGCGGGATCGATCAACTTTTGGCGGCGGGCGGCAGCAATGCCTGCAACGCCTCAACCCTGTTGCGCAGGCTCGCCGGCGTTTCGCCGTCCTCCGCGATCACATCCAGCCACTTGCGCGTCTCGGCAACGTTCTTCGCGCGCCATGCCGACAGCGCCAGCAGTTCGCGCGCGGTGTGGCGATAGATGCCGCCCGCCTGCGCCGCCGCGTCGAGACGCTTCACCATGTCATCATAGCTGTCACGATCGACCAGCAGCATCGCCGCGCGCACTGTCGCGAGCGCGCGCTCGTTGGCGCCGATGCTGGAGTCGGCGGCGATGTCGTCGAACAGTTTCACGCCGGCGGCGGGCTCGCGCTTGGCGGCCTCCGCGGCGGCGCGCAGCCGCGCCAGCGCGCGATAACCGGACGGCGCGTCGGCCGCCAGCGCGGTGAACGCCGCCTCGGCCTCTGCGTGCTTGTTTTCATTGGATAAATTCTCGGCCGCATCGAAGGCGGCGCTGGCCTTGTAGGCGCGCTGGGTGGCGAGATATTCGTAGCCGCGCCAGCCGGCGACGCCCACCACGATCAGCACCGCCAGCGCGACGATGTAGATGGAGTATTTGTCCCACAGCCTCTTGAGCTGCTCCTTGCGCAGCTCCTCGTCTACTTCGCTAAATATTTCAGACACTTATAGAACCCCATCACGGCCACGCCGCAAGCCCCCGGCCAACCGGGCGATCGGCCGACGGTGAGGCGATAGCCTAGCGGTATGGCGACCGCAAGGCAAAACTGGCGGTTTCGCGACGCCCGCGACCGCCGCGAAACCGGCATGGGATTCCAGTGGCGATTTTGTGGCGGCGCTATTTCACCGCGAGCAGTTCGACGTCGAAGATCAGGGTGGCGTTGGGCGGGATGACGCCGCCGGCGCCGCGCGCGCCGTAACCGAGTTCGGGCGGGATGATCAAGGTCCGCTTGCCACCGACCTTCATGGTGGCGACGCCCTCGTCCCAGCCGGCGATCACCTGGCCCTTGCCGATCGGAAACTGGAACGGCTCGTTGCGGTCGAGCGATGAGTCGAACTTCTTGCCGCGCTTGCCGTCGACATAGAGCCAGCCGGTGTAGTGCATCACGCAGGTCTGGCCGCGCGCGGGCACAGCGCCGGTGCCGACCTGGGTGTCGATGATCTGCAAACCTGAAGCCGTGGTCATGGTCTTTCCTTTGGGCTGCGCCAGTGTGGGGGTGGAGAAGCCGGCGACGAAGGCCGCGGCGGCGACAATGGCGAAGGCCCGGAGAACCATCGCGCGAAACGGCAAGCGCATATCGTATCCTTTTTCGACAACGGGTGGGAGGAACGGCGGCGTGGGTCAGGTTTTCGGCTTGACGCCGTAGACGTTCTCCGGACCGGGAAAGGCGCGGGAGCGAACATCCCTGGCGTAGCCCTGAATGGCTTCCTCGATCATCGGACCGAGCTGGCCGTAGCGGCGCACGAACTTCGGCACCCATTCCGACAGGCCCAGCATATCCTCCAGCACCAGCACCTGACCGTCGCAGGCGGCGCTGGCGCCGATGCCGATGGTCGGAATCGCGATGCTCTCGGTGATGCGGCGGGCGAGCGGTTCGGCCACCGCCTCGACCACCACCGCGAAGGCGCCGGCCTCGGCCACCGCGCGGGCATCGTTCTGGATCGGGCCGGTGACGTTCTCGCCGCGCGCGATGGCCTCGGCTTCCTCGCGGCCCTGCGAGCGGAACGAGCCGAGCGCGTTGATCGACTGCGGCGTCAGGCCGATATGGGCCATCACCGGAATGCCGCGCTCGGTGAGAAAGGCGATGGTCTCGGCCATCCGCGCGCCGCCCTCCAGCTTGACCGCGCCGCAATGGGTTTCCTTGAGAACGCGCGCGGCGGAATGGAACGCCTGCTCCTTCGAGGCCTCGTAGCTGCCGAACGGCAGATCGACCACCACCAGCGACTGCTTCGAGCCGCGCATCACCGCGTGGCCTTGCAGGATCATCATCTCCAGCGTCACCGGCAGCGTGGTCTCGAAGCCGTGCATGACGTTGCCCAGCGAATCCCCGACCAGAATGACGTCGCAATAGCGGTCGACCAGCGCGGCGGTGTGGGCATGATACGAGGTCAGCATCACCACCGGCTCGCCGTTCTTGCGCGCGCGAATGTCGGCCGACGTCTTGCGCCGGATGGTCGATTGGATGGACATCTCAAACTCCGATAACGGGAACACCGGTTGATGAGGACGGCGGGCACGGCCGCGCCGCTCCGCATGGTCACGGCTGCCGGAGGGAACGAGATCCGCCCGATCGCGCCATTGCACCGCAATATCGGGGCGGAGGAGTATCATTTTTCGCAAAGGATGGGCAAGGGACGCGACGGTTCAGGCGCGGCCGCCGCCCGCGCTCCCGCCTATGACGGCGATGGCGTCGCGAGGATGAAACGCTTGAGGCCATCGAACAGCGCGGGCCAGGCGTCCTCCTCCGGCAGGATGACGTGGTTTCGGCTTTCCAGCATCAGGAATTCCGCGCCCGGTATCGCGGCGGCGAGCCGAAAGCCCTGTTCGAGCGGCTGCACGCCGTCGTCGCGGGCGTGCACGACCAGCGTCGGCACGCCGATCCTGCCAAGGCAGCCGCTGACGTCGAAACCGTCCACCGCCCTGCGGATCGCCATGGCGTTGTCGGGCGAGGTGGTCCGCCGTTGCAGTTCGACCAGCGAGTCGATCTGCGCGCGGCTGCCGCCCGGAATGAACATCGTCGCGAAGGCATTGATGAAGGCGCTGTTGGCCTTGCCCCAGCCGTGACGCATCAAGGTCAGGATCGCCTCGCCCTGCTCGCGATCGCTTAGCGGCGCGCGCACCAGCCGTCCCTTTTCGTAGCCGCCGTGCAGGATCAGGTGGCTGACCCTGTCCGGATGACGGCTGGCATAGACGCTGGCGATCGGCGCGCCTTGCGAGGTGCCGTACAGCGCGAAGCGTTCGACCCGGGCGGCATCGACCACAGCCTCCAGGTCCTCGACAAACCGTTCCAGCGAAAAGTCGGCCGTATTCCATTCCGAAAGTCCGTTGCCGCGCTGATCGTAACGCACGACACGGAATTGCCGGTTCAGCCGATCGAGGAACGGCCGCCAGACCGGGCTGGTCCAGTCGTGTTCAAGATGGGTGAGCCAGTGGCCGGCCTTGACCAGCGGATAACCCATTCCGCTGGTCGCGTAGGCGATCCGCGTGCCGTCCGACGACCGGCAGAAGGCGACGCGCTGGCGGCTATCGGGATCGCGCGCCGCGCCTGCCGGCGCAGGCGCCTGCGCGCTCACTTCCTCGACCGCGCCGACGAAGCGGAAGCCGCGGCGCGGCATGGTTCTGATCCAGCGCTGTTGCTTGCCGTCGTCATCGATGGCGACGCGCGCGGCGCTGATCCGCGCCGCGATCGCTGAATCCGAGACGATACGGCCGTTCCAGATCGCCGCGACCAGTTCGTCCGGTCCGACGACGCGCTGCCGCTGCTTCACCAGATAGTGCAGCAGGTCGAACACCTGCGGCTCGACGGCGCGCGCCGCCCCGTGCCCGAGCAGTTCGCGGGATTCCGGAACCAGGACGAACGGACCAAATCGGTAAACCATGCCAGCCTCCGCCGGTTCGGATCCGCCGACGAGCCCGGGACACCGGGCCCCGATCACGAACAAGGAAAAGACAAGAAAACCACAAGGTCCCGGTCAAGCGGACCATGCCGCACCCGCGCTAGACAAAACGCATTCGCATAAGGAGACAAGACATGACCCAGCCCGAAAGCACGACCATTCGTCGCAGGCCGGACGGATCGATCAACATTTCCTTCTACGCCCGGCGCGCGGCGCACGAGCGGCGCATCGCCATGCGGGCGCTGCCAGCACGCTGGTTCCGACGCGCCATCCGAACGCTGGCGACCGCCGGCCAGATCCACCCCGCGCATCGCTCCGCGCCGTCCCATCCCGGCCGATTTTAGGCTATACCGGATCGCCGCGAGACCCAGCGACGCACCTCGCTTCTTCCGCGCCTGACGCAAACACGGAGACATCGACATGACCGGGACGCCAGCAACACGGACCACCAACGGCCGCGGCCGTCTCTTCGACAGCGTGCTCGACACCATCGGCGACACGCCCGCCATCCGCATCAACCACATCGGCGTCGACAACGTCACGATGTACGTCAAGGCCGAGTTCTTCAATCCGGCGTCGTCGGTGAAGGATCGCCTCGCCATCGGCATCATCGAGGCGGCCGAGCGCTCGGGCGCGCTCAAACCCGGCCAGACCGTGGTGGAAGCCACCAGCGGCAACACCGGCATCGGGCTGGCGATGGTCTGCGCCCAAAAAGGCTATCCGCTGGTGGTGACCATGGCGGAAAGCTTTTCCATCGAGCGGCGGCGGCTGATGCGCATGCTCGGAGCCAAGGTGGTGCTGACGCCGCGCGCGGAAAAAGGCTTTGGCATGTACCGCAAGGCGGTCGAACTGGCGGAAAAGCACGGCTGGTTCCTCGCCCATCAGTTCGAGGCCGCCGCCAACGCCGATATCCATGAAGCGACCACCGGCCGCGAGATCATCAACGACTTCGCCGGCCAACGACTCGATTACTTCGTCACCGGCTACGGCACCGGCGGCACCATGGTCGGCGTCTCGCGCGTGCTGCGCAAGGAGCGCCCCGAGACGAAAATCATCCTCGCCGAACCCGCCAACGCGCAACTGATCGGCAGCGGCACGCCGCAACAGCGCACCGCCGACGGCGAGCCGGCGGCGGGCCATCCCGCCTTCGAGCCGCACCCGATCCAGGGCTGGACGCCGGACTTCATTCCGAAGGTGCTTCAGGAGGCCCTCGACAAGCGCTATTACGACGAGTTGATCCCGATCGCCGGGCCGAAGGCGATCGAATGGGCCAAGGCGCTGGCGCAGCGCGAGGGCATTTTCACCGGCATTTCCGGCGGCGCGACTTTTGGCGTGGCGCGGCAGGTGGCGGAGAAAGCGCCCGCCGGCTCGGTCATTCTCTGCATGTTGCCGGACACCGGCGAACGCTATCTCTCGACGCCGCTGTTCGACGCCATCGCCGCCGACATGGACGACGCCGAACTGGCGCTGTCGCGCTCGACGCCGGGTTACCAGATGCCGGCGGGGTGAGGCACGCCGACGCGAGCGGCGCTTTCGACACACCGCCCGCTCAGCCGTCGTTGCGTCGATCCGGCAACACGGGAAACGTCATCCTCCGCGCAAGCGGAGGATCCAGTACGCCGTGGCGGTTCAAGTTTCCCGCGTGTTCACTCACACGGATTACTGGATCGTCCGCTTGCGCGGCGGCGAAAAGGTCATTTCGTTCCCGCCTCCACCGCCGTCACCGTCCGGCGCAGCGAGCTCGACGAGCGGATCACCAGCTTCTCGACCTCGACCAGCACGAAGAACACCAGACCCGCCGCG
>JBDHSX010000134.1:0-10337 GCA_039808365.1 Xanthobacteraceae bacterium
CAGCCACAGCTTGCTGGCCTGATCGAGGATCAGCGCGATCACGGCCGCGACGATGCCGGCGCGGAGCGGGGTCATCGCGAGGCTGTCACGCGCTCACCCCCAGCGCCTTCCATTCCCTCAAGGCTTGCGCGTCGCGCGGGGTGACGTCGGGAAAATCCTTGTCGTCGCCGACCGCCTGCGAAATTTTCCACGAGCGGGCGCATTTGGCGCCGACGGCTTTCTCCACCACCACCGCGACGCCGGGCACGTCGCTGAGGCGGAACGCGTCCGCCGGGGCCTCGCCCTCGCGCACTTCGGCGTTCGAGGTGATGCAGACCTCCGCGAGGTCGATGTCGAACAGCGTGGCGAGCAACCCGCGATCCGACACATAGACGATCGGCGAGGCTTCCAGCGACGAACCGATCCGCTTCGCCGCGCGCTCAAGTTCGAGCGCGCCGGTGACGACGCGGCGGACATCGCGAATCATCCGCCATTTTTTCGCCAGCACGTCGTCACGGTATTGCTGCAAGATTCCCGGGAACAGAGTGAGGTGAACCGACGGCTCGGCGTCGGGCTTGTAGAGCCGCCACGCTTCCTCCGCGGTGAACGACAGCGCCGGCGCCAGCCACTTCAGGATCGCATCGCACAGGATATCGATCGCCGTCAGCGCCGCCTTGCGGGTTTGCGACGACGGCGGATCGCAATACAGCGCGTCCTTGCGGATATCGAAATAGAACGCCGACAATTCGGAATTCATGAAGGCGGCGAGCGTGGCGATCACCGTCTTGTAGTCGAACGCCGCGTAAGCCTTGCGCACCACCTCGTCCCTTTCCGCGAGCTCGTGCAGCATCAGCCGTTCGAGCTCGGGCATCTCGGCGAGCGCCACCGCATCCTCGCGCTTGAAGTGATGCAAGGTGCCCAGCATCCAGCGGATGGTGTTGCGCAGCTTGCGATAGGTCTCGATGGTGTTCTTGAGGATTTCCGGGCCGATGCGCTGGTCGTCGGCGTAGTCGGTGGCGCACACCCACAGCCGCAGGATGTCGGCGCCGGATTGCGCGATCACCTTCTGCGGCTCGACGGTGTTGCCGAGCGACTTCGACATCTTGCGGCCGTTCTCGTCCAGCGTGAAGCCATGGGTCAGCACCACGTCATAGGGCGCGCGGCCGCGCGTGCCGCAGCTTTCCAGCAGCGAGGAATGAAACCAGCCGCGATGCTGATCGCTGCCTTCCAGATACATCACCGAGTCGTCGCCGCCGTCGATCTTGCGCTTGATGCCCTTGAGGCCGGGGAAATGCACCGGGTCTTCCAGCACGAAGGCGTGGGTGGAACCGGAGTCGAACCAGACGTCGAGAATGTCGTCGACCTTGCGCCAGTCCTCGTTCGCGCGGCTTCCGAGGAAACGCTCGCGCGCGCCTTCCATGTACCAGGCGTCCGCGCCTTCCTTCTCGAACGCCTCGCCGATTCGCGCGTTGACCTCGTCGTCGATCAGCACTTCGGCGGAGCCGTCGTCCTTTTCGCGCACGAACACCGCGATCGGCACGCCCCAGGCGCGCTGTCGCGAGATCACCCAGTCGGGGCGGCCGGCGATCATGCCGGTGATGCGCCTCTCGCCCTGCGGCGGCACCCATTGCGTGACGCTGATCGCCTGCAGCGCGCGGGCGCGCAGCGTGTCGCCGGGTTTCGCCTTGCCGTGGTCGGTGATGTCCCGATCCATCGCGATGAACCACTGCGGCGTATTGCGAAAGATCACCGGTTTCTTCGAGCGCCACGAATGCGGATACTGATGCTTCAGGCGGCCGCGCGCCAGCAGCAGGCCGCGCGCGGCCAATTCCTTGATGACCGCTTCGTTGGCGTCGCCCTTCTCGCCCTTGTCGGTGAGCACGCGCTTGCCGGTGAAGCCGGGCGCCTGCGCGGTGAGCGCGCCGTTCTCGTCGACGGTGTAGGGGATCGCGGTGGAGATGCCGCGCGCGTCGAGATCGCGCGCGCTCGCGGTCCAGATGTCGAAATCCTCGCGGCCGTGGCCCGGCGCGGTATGGACGAAGCCGGTGCCGGTGTCGTCGGTGACATGGTCGCCGTCGAGCAGGGGCACGGTGAAGTCATAGCCGCCGCCCAGGCCCTTGAACGGATGCGCGCACTCGATCGCGTCCATGGTGTCGACGGGAACGTCGCGGACTTTCTCGTAAGCGGTGACGCGCGCCTGCTTGAACACGTCCTCGGCGAGCTTGTCGGCGAGGATCAGCATGTCGCCGGCCTTCGCCCAGTTGTCGGCGGGCGCGTCGGTGACCTTGTAAAGACCGTAGCCGATTTTCGAGGAGAAGCTGATGGCGCGGTTGCCCGGCAGCGTCCACGGCGTCGTGGTCCAGATCACCACGCTGGCATTCGCCAGCGCCCCATGCGCGGGCGAGGTGATCGGAAACTTTACCCACACCGTGTCCGAGGTGTGGTCCTCGTATTCGACTTCGGCCTCGGCCAGTGCGGTCTTCTCCACCACGCTCCACATCACCGGCTTCGAGCCGCGATAAAGCGTGCCGTTGGCGGCGAACTTCATCAACTCACGCGCGATCTGCGCTTCGGCGAAGTAATCCATGGTGGCGTAGCGGCCGTCCCAATCGCCGATGATGCCGAGCCGCTTGAATTCCTCGCGCTGGATGTCGAGCCATTTGTTGGCGTAGGCGCGGCATTCCCTGCGGAACGCCACCATCGCGGCCGGATCCTTGAAGTTCGGCTTCTGCTTGCCTTTCGAGCGGTAGTTCTCCTCCTCGATCTTCCATTCGATCGGCAGGCCGTGACAGTCCCAGCCCGGCACGTAGTTGGAGTCGTGGCCGAGCATCTGCTGGCTCTTGGTCACCACGTCCTTGAGAATCTTGTTGAGCGCGTGGCCGATGTGGATGTTGCCGTTGGCGTAGGGCGGGCCGTCGTGCAGCACGAATTTCGCCCGCCCCTTGGCGCTCTCGCGCAGCTTGCCGTAGAGGTCGATCTCGTTCCAGCGCTTGAGAATATCGGGCTCGCGCTGCGGCAGGCCGGCGCGCATCGGAAATTCCGTCTGCGGCAGGAACAAGGTCTTGGAATAGTCGGGAGCGTCGGATTTTGGGGCGGCGGATTTCTGCGGCTTGTCGGACATGAGACTCTGGCTTGGCTGAAGGGCGCGGAAAGCAACATTGACCCGGTCTTGCGCCGAGCGAAGCTCAGGCGGAAGCCGGGCAGATAATAATTATGATGCGCTGCGCCAACATAAGGCTTTCCATAGCAGGCGGCGGCGGGAACGCAAAGGCCGTGCTGTGACCGAATTCAGGCCGGTTTCGTTCGTCTCAGGGGTCGGGCCGGGTTGCCGGCGACGGTTTCCCCCGCGCCGACGTCGCGACTGACGACACTGCCCGCGCCCACCACGGCGCCGTCGCCGATGGTGACGCCGGGCAGAATAATGGCGCCGCCGCCGATCCAGACATCGTTGCCGATGCGGACCGGGCGGCCGAACTCCAGTCCCTCACGGCGGGTTTTGGCGTCGCGTGGATGATCCGCCGTATAGATCTGAACGGCGGGGCCGATCTGCGTCCGGTCGCCGATCGTCACCGTCACGACATCGAGAATGACGCAGTTGAAGTTGAGGAAGACGCCGTCGCCTAGAAGGATATTGGTGCCGTAGTCGCAGAAGAACGGCGGCCGGATGGCGACGTTCTGCCCGAGATGCCCGATGCGCTCGGCGAGAATCCCGCGTAGCACCTCGGCGGGTGCGCCGGCTGCCGCGTTATAGCGCGCCAGCCATTCCGCCGCCTCGCGCTGATCGGCGATAATCTCCGGCGCATCGGGGCGGTACAACTCGCCCGCCAGCATCTTGTCTTTCTCGGATCGGGTCAGTCGATCGCTCCGAATTTCGGAAATGCCTCCGGCGCGGCGGCCAGCGCCGCGCGCGCGCGGGCGCTGTCGTCGTCCATCTGGCGGATGAGGGCATCGATGCCGTCGAACTTCAGTTCGTCGCGGATATAGGCGATGAAGGCGACGTCCAGCGTCTCCCCGTAGAGGCTATCCTTGAAGTCGAACAGGAAGATTTCCAGCAGCGGCGCGCCGTTGTCGAAGGTCGGGCGGCGGCCGAAGCTGGCGACGCCGTCGATGCGGCGGTCGCCCCGGCCGACACGGACGGCATAAATGCCTTGGCGCAAGCCGCATTGCGGGTCGAGCCGGATGTTCGCGGTCGGGAAGCCGAGATCGCGTCCGCGCTTCGCGCCGTGGATCACCTCGCCGGTGACGAACCAGGGACCGTCGAGCATGGCGGTGGCTTCCGCGATCTGGCCTTCGGCCAGCGCCATGCGGATGGCGGTGGAGGACACCGGGCGCTCGTCGATATCGATGTGCGGCTGGACGTGGACCTCGATGCCGAGCCTGGGCGCTTCGCTTTGCAACAGCGCCGCCGAGCCGACCCGGCCCTTGCCGAAATGGAAATCGTAACCGATCGAAATCCCGCGGATGCCGAGCCGGCCGATCAGCTCGTCGCGGATGAAATCCTGCGCGCTGGTGCCGGCGCGGGCGGCATCGAAGGTCATGACCACGGCGCCGTCGAGACCGGTGCCGGCGAGCAGCCGCAGCTTGCCGGCCTCGTCGGTGAGGCGGAATTGCGGGGTGTGCGGGCTGAAGAAGCTGCGCGGGTGCGGCTCGAAGGTGACCGCCAGCGCCGGACGACCGAGCCGCTTCGCCATCGCGGTGGCGGCCGCGATGACGGCGCGGTGGCCGCAATGCACGCCGTCGAAATTGCCCATGGCGACCACCGACCCCCGGGGAATGGCGGTCGCCGGCGTCTGGTCGCGGATGACGGAAAAGCTGGAAGACATTGATGAATTCGCGGTTGGGCCGGGATTGCCGGTGGAAGTGACGTATCGCAGGGCGGGAAGTCAAGCCAGTGTCGTGCTTCCGACGCCCGGATCGCCTGACGGCGTACGCTTTTGCAAGCACGACGGCCACAGGCCGGTGCGATTTCGAAACCGCCAGCCCGGCGCCCGGCGACCTACCAGCGCAGTTCCCGGGTCAGGGCCAGCGGCGGATGTCCGAACAGTTCCTTGACCGTGGCCGCGTCCAGCGCGTCGACGCCCTGAAATTCGCCGGCATGGATGCCGCGGGTGACGAACAGGCAATTGATGCCGAAGCCGTGGGCGCCGGCGAGGTCGGTACGGACGGAATCCCCGATCGCCAGCACCCGTCGGGGGGAGACTTTTGCGTCGCGACGCGCCTCCGCCAGCGCCATGGCGCGCTCGTAGATCGGGCGGTGCGGCTTGCCGTAGAAGATCACCTCGCCGCCAAGCTCGCGATACAGTTCGGCGATTGCGCCGGCGCAGTAGATCAGCCGGTCGCCGCGCTCCACCACGATGTCGGGGTTGGCGCAGATCAGCGGCAGGTTGCGCCTTCGCGCCTCCTCCATCATGGCGCGATAGTCTTCCGGCGTCTCGGTCTCGTCGTCGAACGGCCCGGTGCAGACGATATAATCGGCGCGCTCGATCGGCGCGAAGGCGGCCTCCAACCCGCGATGGATCGAGGTGTCGCGCTCCGGCCCGAGCCAGAACATCGCCTTGCCGGGATGCTCGGCCACGAACAGGCGGGTCAGGTCGCCGGAACTGACGATGGCGTCATAGGTTTCGTCGGCGACGCCGAGCTTGCGCAACTGCCGCTGTACCGAATCCGCGGGACGCGGCGCGTTGGTGATGAGCACCACGGTGCCGCCGCGCCGGCGGAAAGTGTGGAGGGCTTCACAGGCTTCGGGAAAGGCCACCAGCCCGTTGTGGACCACGCCCCAGATGTCGCTGAGCAGCACGTCGACATTGGCGGTCAGGTCGCGCAGGTTTTCGATGAAGCGCAGGGTGGTCATCGATCGCGCCGCCGCCGGAGGTCAGTGAGGGCGCACGGCGCGCCGCGCCAGCGCGGCGTTGCCGCGCGACGGATCGATCCGGCGGGGTTCGATTTTCTGCGGAGCAACGAGGGTCTCCTGCTGCGATGGGTCCGGCGACGCTGGCGCTGCGGGGCGGCCCTGGGTGGCGGGTGCCGCCTCGGGCCGCAGCGGTTTGGGGGCCGCGAAAAGGAAACCTTGCCCGAACCGCACGTTGTAGTCCAGCAGATCGACGACGGCGCGCTCGCCCTCGATCCGCTCGGCGATCAGGTCGATGCCGAAGCGCCCGAGCAGGTCCGAGAGGTCGGCGGCGTGGATATCGGCGGTTGCCCCATGCTTCTGGTCCAGCAGCAGGGCCGCCGACACCTTGATGAAGCGCACGCCGCGGTCGGCCAGTTCACGCGGTTCGATGCGCAGGTTTTCGACATGGTCGATCGAGAAACGATAGCCGCGTTGCGCCAGCGCCGCCAGATGTTCGCGCTCCACCGCGCCCAGGTGCTCAAACGCGCTCTGCCTGAATTCGAGGACGAACGACGCCGCGACGGCGCGGTTGGCGTCGAGGAAGTCCAGGCATTGCGCGAAACTCGACGGATCGGCGAGCGTCGCCGGCGCGATGTTGCAGAACACACCGATGTCCTTGTTGCGGGTCATCAGCCGACGCAACACCTGGACGCTGCGCAGGATCACGCCATGGTCGATGCGGCCGATCAGGCCGGCGGCCTCGGCGGAGGCGATGAAATCCTCGGCGGCGATGACGTGGTCGCCGTCGTCGCGCAGCCGGGTCACCGCTTCGTAGAAGCGCACCTTGCGCTGGGGCAGCGTGACGATGGGTTGCAGATAGATGTCGATGCGGTTGGCGTCGACCGCGGCGCGGACGACGTCGATCAGCGTGTCGTCATTGCCCGGTTGCGGCGCGTCGATGTCGAGATAATCGTCGGCGATGGCGGCGGGATCATCGACCGTGGCCGCGACCATCGCCGGGCGGGGCGGCGCGCTGGCGGGTCGCAGGGCCGGGGCGGGCGCGACGTGAAACGGCGGCGCGACATCCGGCATTGTGGCCGCGAGCAGGCCGTCGGCGATCTGGTCGTCATGGGCCGCGACCGCTTCCGCCAACTGATTGACCAGCCCGCCCAGTTCGCTGATTTCATCGTGCATCGCGTTGAGGCGATCCTGTGACGCCGATGTGGCCGACATCAGGCGGCCCTCGATCGCGCTCAGCCGGCGTCCGAACTCGCCGACCTGCCGGGCCAGATCCGCGGTGCCCTGGGAGAGATCCGCGATCTGGCTGCCGATTTTGGGACGGGCGGAAAACCGCATCGAGACGGCGCTGTAGAGGATCATGAAAATCAGCGCGGCCAATGCGACGATGGCGGATTGCGGACCGTCGATCCCGGCGACGGTGTGAAGAACCAGGCCGAACGACGCGGCGATCAGCGCCATGCAGATGCCGACGAAAATCGTGGATGCCCGAATCATGCTCCGCGTGTCTTTCCCGGCGCGCCTCCGGCCGTGGCTGCGAGCCCGGACCTGATGACCAAGCCTAGGCTACGCGTATCATTAGACCTGATTCGAGAACACGTCTTGCGGGTGATTCGGAACCCGCGATCTCTCCACAACGCAGTTGGGAGGCGCCGGCCGCCGGGGCAGGGACGGCCGGTCGGCTGATCGGATCCCGCCGATGCGGGGCATCGGCGGGATCCGGAAGACCGATCAGGCGACGGCGCGGATGATCTTGCCGACCTTGTCGACGATCTCGCCGACCTCAGCCTCGCTGACGATCAGGGGCGGGGTCAGCGCGATGATGTCGCCGGCGACGCGGATCATGATGTCGTGCTCATGGAAGCCGTGCTGGAGCGCCTCGAAGCCGCGCTTGCCCGGCCCGTCCTTGTTCGGCGACAGTTCGATGCCGGCGGTGATGCCGACGGTGCGGATGTCGACGACGTTCGGCGCGTCGCGCAGGCTCATCACCGCGTCGGCGAATTTCGGTTCGAGCTTGTTCGCGCGCTCGAACAGCTTTTCGTCGCGGTAGATGTCCAGCGTGGCGAGGCCGGCCGCGCAGGCCAGCGGATGCGCCGAATAGGTATAGCCGTGGCACAGTTCGATGACATGCTCGGGGCCGGTCATGAACGCCTCGAAGATGGTGTCGCGGACGATCACGCCGCCCATCGGCGCCGCGCCGTTGGTGACGCCCTTGGCGAAGGTGATCATGTCCGGCAGCACGCCGTAACGTTCCGCGGCGAAGGCGTGGCCGAGCCGGCCGAAGCCGGTGATGACCTCGTCGAAGATCAGCAGGATGCCGTGCTTCTGGGTGATCTCGCGCAGGCGCTTGAGATAGCCCTTCGGCGCCGGGATGACGCCGGTGGAACCGGCCATCGGCTCGACGATGACGGCGGCGATGGTGTTGGCGCCGTGCAGGTTGACGAGCCGTTCCAACTCGTCGGCCAGCTCCGCGCCCCATTCCGGCTCGCCCTTGCTGAACGCCTGCTTGTCGCGGTTGTAGGTCGATTGCAGGTGATCGACGCCGGTGAGCAGCGTGCCGAACATCTTGCGGTTGCCGACGATGCCGCCGACCGAGGTGCCGCCGAAGCCGACGCCGTGATAGCCGCGTTCGCGGCCGATCAGGCGCGAGCGGCCGCCCTGTCCGTTGATCTGATGATAGGCCAGCGCGATCTTCAGCGCGGTGTCGGCGGCCTCCGAGCCGGAGTTGCAGAAGAACACCTGCTCAAGCCCCTTCGGGGCCAGTTCGGCGATGCGGCTGGCCAGTTCGAACGCCTGCGGAATGCCGAACTGGAACGGCGGCGCGTAATCGAGCGCCTCGGCCTGCCGGCCGATCGCGGCGGCGATCTCCTTGCGGCCATGGCCGGCATTGCTGCACCACATGCCGGCGGCGGCGTCGATCACCCGGCGGCCGTCGGTGGTGATGTAGTGCATGCCCTCGGCCTTCGCGAGCAGGCGGGGCGCCTTCTTGAAGGCGCGGTTGGCGGTGAACGGCATCCAGTACGCGGCGAGATCGTTCGGAACATTGACGCTACGCTGGTTCGGGCTCTTGTCTAACATGGGTCCCTCGGCTGCTTTTCGGCGGGTTGACGGTTGCGGCCAGCCTAGATCGTTTTGCCCCCGAGTGGAAACGCGGCGATGCCGCGGAGCGGATTATTTTTGCCGGCGGGTCGCGATCCGGGCCGCTGTCCTTCCGGCCCGTCTTGCCGGTCGGCGTCGCGGCTGGTACCACCCGCCGCATGGCTGACAAACCGAAAAAACCCCAAAAGCTGAAGGCCCGCCTGCCGCGCGGGCTGGTCGATCGCACCGCTTCCGAGATCGCCGCCACACGGCGGATGACCGAGGTGATCCGCGAGGTTTACGAGCGCTATGGCTTCGAGCCGGTGGAAACCCCGGCGATGGAATACACCGACGCGCTGGGCAAGTTCCTGCCGGATCAGGACCGGCCGAACGAGGGCGTGTTCTCGTTCCAGGACGACGACGAGCAGTGGATTTCGCTGCGCTACGATCTCACCGCGCCGCTGGCGCGCTATGTCGCCGAGCATTTCGACCATCTGCCGAAGCCGTATCGCAGCTATCGCGCCGGCTATGTCTACCGCAACGAGAAGCCGGGGCCGGGCCGCTTCCGTCAGTTCATGCAGTTCGACGCTGATACGGTGGGGAGCGCCTCGCCCGCCGCCGACGCCGAGATGTGCATGATGGCCGCCGACGCCATGGAGGCGCTCGGCATCCCGCGCGGCCAGTACGTGGTGAAGGTCAACAACCGCAAGGTGCTCGACGGCGTGCTGGAAAGCATCGGGCTCGGCGGCGATGACAATGCGGGCCGCCGGCTGACGGTGCTGCGGGCCATCGACAAGCTGGACAAGTTCGGGCCGGATGGTGTGCGGCTGTTGCTCGGCGAGGGTCGCAAGGACGACAGCGGCGACTTCACCAAGGGAGCGGGACTGGCGGGCGAGGCGATCGAGCGGGTGATCGCCTTCACCGAGGGCAAGCCGGCCGGCGCATCGAAGCTTCTCGATGAGGGCCGCGACGAACTCGAGCAGATTCGCGCGCTGGTGAACGCGGGCGGCTATGGCGAGGATCGCATCCGCATCGATCCCTCGGTGGTGCGCGGGCTCGAATACTACACCGGCCCGGTCTACGAGGTGGAGTTGCTGCTGGAAACCAAGGACGAGAAGGGCCGTCCGGTGCGGTTCGGCTCAGTCGGCGGCGGCGGGCGCTATGACGGGCTGGTGTCGCGTTTTCGCGGCGAGCCGGTGCCGGCGACCGGCTTCTCGATCGGCGTGTCGCGGTTGCAGGCGGCGCTAACGATGCTGGGCCAAATCGAGACCCGGCCGGATTTCGGCCCGGTGGTGGTGACGGTGTTCGACCGCGACCGCGTCGCGGACTACCAGAAGATGGTCGCCGAATTGCGTAACGCGAAAATCCGCGCCGAACTCTATCTCGGCAATCCGAAGAACATGGGCAATCAGTTGAAATACGCCGACAGGCG
>JBDHSX010000135.1:0-10314 GCA_039808365.1 Xanthobacteraceae bacterium
GCCAACGTCTTCAAGCCATGAGAGCCTGACCGGATATTTGTTTTATGTGCGGAGTGCCCGCCCGAAAAGCGTCGTCCCCGCGCAGGCGGGGGCGACGTCGAGGTTGTGCGGTCGAGCGTGCTGCTCGCGGCATGTCGGCCAATGGCCGACATAACGGCAGACGTCGACCTGCGGATGACGGCTAACGTCGGCCTGCGGCCGACACGACGGCTGACGTCGGCCTGCGGCCGACATGGCAAACGGAATCTAAACGAAATCGTTCGTTTACGATCCGTTAAGGCTTCCGGAGTATGACTGAGGTTGTCCTCGTTTGGACACCGAGTGGCTCCTGTCCACTCTGTTTGACGCCTCCCTGTTAAACCACTTCAAGCCGCCGGCTTCCGGCGGCTTTTTTTTAACCGTCGCGCGGCCGGAAACCATAATTCCGGTTTGTCGGCGCGCCGGCTGGACTCCCGTGCCGCCGGGGGTAATGATTTGTTCACCATAAGTCGACCGAGCATTGGATCATTCGGCGGCGGGCCGGTGAAGTCGCGGCATGACGCGCGTCCGCGCGCTAAGCATGGCGTGCAACGGCGCGGCCGGCGGTCCGACGGCGGCGGGGACGGCGCGGATGATGGAGCGTGAGGCGTTTAAGCGATGTTGGATCATTCCCAGGATCATTCCAAAACCGAAGCAGGTCTCGTCCAGTTCAGCGAGCGGCTGACCAATTCCCCCTCGTTCGCCGTGCTGTTTCGCGAAGGCATGGATCTGGTGGAGGAGACCGCCGCCTATCTCGACGGCCCCGGCCGCAACGAGGCCAAGGCGCTGGATCGCCCGGTCGCCCTGACCTACGCCACCGAGAGCATGCGCCTGACGACGCGGCTGATGCAGCTCGCCTCGTGGCTGCTGCTGCATCGCGCGGTGAAGGAAGGCGAGATGACGCTGACCCAGGCCAATCGCGAAAAGACCAAGGTCAAGCTCACCGCCGCCGAGCCCGGCGCCGGCGACATGCTGGCCAAGCTGCCGCCGCAGCTCCAGGACCTGATCACGCGCTCGATGGCCTTGCAGGGCAAGGTCCGCCGTCTCGACGTCACCATTCATTCGCCGCTGACGGAGCGGCGCCCCGGCGGCAATCCGCTGGCGCCCCAGCTCAACCGGCTGCGCGCCGCCTTCGAGGGCGGCCGGACCGGCTGAGGCCGGAGAGAGCCGAAGTCGAAGGGGTGACCTTCGCCGCCCGATCTGATCGGAAATGAGGCGTGATCGTCCGCCCTCAGAACACCGCGAGATATTTCAGCAGCGAGACGATGCCGATGACGATGACGATGACGCGCGCGATCTGCTTGGCGCGGCCGTCGAGCGGAAGCATGTTGATGAGATAAAGCACAAGAATGACGACAAGAAACGTCACCAGAATGCCGATCAGCATTGGATATCCTTATCCTTGAATAACGGATGAGAAACGAACGGCGCGGCGACCCGCGCGGGACCACGTGCCGTCAACGCGCGTCGTCGCATTCGGGTTCCGCCGCGTTCCCCGATGACTGGATCGTTCGCCGGCCCGAACAAGGACGCCGCGTTTTTGGACGACCATCGGAGCCGATGGAACTTCCGGTGATCGGGCGGCGTTGTTTCGTGTCACGATCACCCGAGGAGAATTGAATGGCGAGCAGCGATGTCGACAAGGGCCTGTCCGAGCGTTTCGAGAAGGAGCTGGCCGCGCTGAAAAACGATATCACCCAGTTGACCGAGCGGCTCAGTGGCGCGCTCAACGCCGCCTCGGACGAGGCCGCCCATCAGGCGCGGCGCGGCTACCGGCAGGCGCGGCGCGGCATCAACTCGGTATTGTCGGACGCCCAGGCGCACGGCTCCGCCACCGTGGAAGCCGCACAGAGCGCCGCCGCCTCGATCGAGGAAACGGCGGAGGAGGCGATCCGCGAGCGGCCGCTGACCACCCTTGCGGTGGCGCTCGGCGTCGGCTTCCTGATCGGCATGGCGTGGCGGCGCTGACGTTTCGCTCAACCTCTCCGCCGGCGCGGTCAGGGCGTCGCCAGTCGCCTTGACGCGCTTTCATGGCGCCGACTTGCGCAATCGATATCCGGGGCGCGGCATGCTTCAACGATGGATCGACGACTTCAAGGCCGGCGCCAGCGCCAGGATGCAGCTGACCGAGTTAAGGCTGTGGGCGATAGGAGCGCTGATCGTCGCGCTGCTTTTCCTGTGCGCCGCGGGCTTCATCGCGATCGAGGAGACCTACGGGCCGGTCGAGGCATGTCTGTCCGGCGCAGCGCTGTTTGTCGTCATCGCGCTCGGCGTCATCGCGGTCCGCAGCGAGTTCAAACGGCGCGAAGAAGCCCGCCGCGCCGAGGCCGCCAAGCGCGCCGCGCAGCAAAGCCTCCTCACCGATCCGGCGCTGCTGGCGACCGGCCTGCAACTGGTGCGCGTCATCGGCGTCAAGCGGCTGTTGCCGGTGGTCGTGCTGGGCGGCGTGGCGCTGGGCCTGATGGCGGCGCGCGGCGCGGCGCGGGATACGCCCGACACGCCCGAGCCCCCGGCGGAATAACGGGCGCAAACATTGGCCGTCTATCCTTGAGAGCGTGACTCGGAAAATCGGGCTCGGCCGCCGTCCCTCAGGTGATGCAGCGGCCGGGCGCGAGTTGCTTGGCCACCTCGGTCAAAAGGCTGACCACGGGCTCGCAGGCGGTGCGGGGCCAGGCGGCCCGCTCGCGCGGCTGGAGTTGGGTCGCGGGCTTGCTGGCCGCCGCCGGCGGCGTCGGCTTGCGGCTGACGATCCGCACCAGCACCGACATGCCGTCGACGCCGCTCGGCTGAATCGAGAACGTTTGCGAGGCGACGCCGGCGGGGATGACCGCGGCGCGGTCGGACTTGCCGGCGCGCGCCACCACATCGGCCGGACCAGCGGCGGCCTGAACCCGGGCGGGGGCCGCGACCGCCGCGGCCGACCGCATCAGCCAGCTCGGCAGTTCGCCGCTGACCGCGAAAGGCGCGGCCGCGACCGTCAACACCGCGGCGACGAGCGCCTTCTGGACCGAAAACATCTGAGACGAAAACATCCGGGACATCGCACGCCTCACCGCTGCACCGCCCGCTTCCGCGAGGGAAGCGTGACTGTGGGTCATAACGCGCGAGGAAAAGGTTCAGTTCATCCGCCGGACTTCACGTCACCGTGTCGTGGTCGTGCCCGCCAGGGATTTGCGCCACCACAGGCGTCGTCCCTGCGCAGGCAGGGACCCAGCCGCCGCAGCCGTTCGGCTCACCGAGGCAAGGTCACGCCATAACCAGAACATGATCATGCAAGGTTGAAACGCTCGACCGTCACCGGGAAACAAGGCGTCATCATCCGCGCAAGCGGATGATCCCCTATACGGTGCGCGGACGGGGAAATTTGATCCAGCACCGGACCTCCGCCTTCGTGGAGGCTGATGGCTTCCGTATGGGCCGCCTTCAAAAAAGGCGATGTTCGGTCAGGCTTTCAGGACAACGGCAAGCGTTTCCGTCCGGCGCAATCACCAACAACGACAGAAGTCAGGGTCCCCGCCTGCGCGAAAACGCCGCGGGCGGGCGACGACCTGTGTTTCGCGCAAAACCTCACGACGCCGCGGCGCTTGGCGGCCGGTTGCGCGAGTTGCGCTGAAAGAACAGCGCCTGGCTCGCCACCGCCGAAACCATCGCCGGCTGAAACGGTTTTGAGATCAGGAACGCCGGTTCGGGGCGCTCGCCGGTGAGGAAGCGCTCCGGATAGGCGGTGATGAACACCACCGGCACCTCGAAGGTCTTCAACAGATCGTTGACCGCGTCGAGGCCGGAACTGCCGTCGGCGAGCTGGATGTCGGCGAGGATCAGGCCCGGCGGCCTCATCCCGGCCAGCGCCAGCGCGTCGGCGTGGGTCCGCGCGACGCCGATGACGTTATGGCCGAGCTTCTTTACCAGGCTCTCGATATCCATCGCGATAAAAGTCTCGTCCTCGATGATGAGAACGTCGGTGGCGATTTCCGCCGCCAACTCCTGTCCGGCCTCGTCCGCCAGCCGGCGCACGTCAGCGACGTCGATGCCGAGAATGAAGGCGACCTCCTCCTCGGCAAAACCCTCCAGCGACAGCAGCAGGAACGCCTGTCGCGGCAGCGGCGTGATGTTGGCCAGCCGATGCTCGGAGGCATTCAACGCCGGCGCGGCGTCGCCGTTCACCGCGACCGAATTCCAGATTCGGGTGAATAGCTGAAACAGCCCGACCTTGGCGCCATGCGCCTCGTCGAGCAGCGACGGGTCTTCCAGCAGCGCCTCCAGCATGGCGCCCACATAGGCGTCCCCGGACGCCTGGCTCCCTGTCAGGGCGCGGGAGTAGCGCCGCAACAACGGCAGATTTTCCGCAACGAGCTGTGATCGGGACATCCCCACTCCATTCTGATCCGGTCTGATCCGGCAGGACCTATCCGGTGGTATACGAACCTTTGGGCGCCGGTTTGTTCCGGTTCCAATCCTGGCCCGCAAGCCCCCCTGAAACCAGGGCGCATGTCGGGCCCTCCGCGCCGGCCACGCCGTGAGCGCCGCCGGCCCGCTATTGACGCATCACGCCGATAAAAGTTCCACGGTGCCCGGAACTTTCCGCCCGCTCCCGCATTGAAGACGGAATCCGCCGGCGGGTTCGGCGAAATTCTTTCGAAATTCAAATGACTTGGTTCGAAAGACGGTTCAACGATTTAAGCAGTCGAGACATGATCGAAGCACCTGGTTGCAACACGTGGATGAACACTTGCACGGACATTTGGACGATCGGGACATCGGGAAAGACCCCATGACAGACACGAACAAACCGGCCAGGCAGGGCGGCCTGAACGCGGAAATTCAATCCCGCATCGGACATCAACTTCGCGCGATGTACGACGAGGTGGTGCGCCAGGGGGTCCCCGAGCGCTTCGCCGAGCTCATTCGAAAACTCGATTCTCCGGAGGGGGCTCCCGCGGTCAACAATGACGGGAGGGACTAATGCCTCTCACCAATGAACTACGCGACGACATCCTGGCGTCGGTCCCGAGCTTGCGCGCCTTCGCGATCTCGCTGAGCGGCAACGGCGACCGCGCCGACGATCTGGTGCAGGAGACCCTGCTGCGGGCGCTGGCCAACATCGATTCGTTCCAACCCGGCTCCAACCTGCCGGCGTGGTTGTTCACCATCCTGCGCAATTTGTTCCGCTCGGACTATCGCAAGCGGCGGCGCGAGGTCGAGGACGCCGAGGGCAATTACGCCAAGACGCTGAAGTCGCAGCCGGGGCAGAGCGCGCATCTCGAATTCGAGGAATTCCGCGCCGCGCTCGACAAGCTGCCGCAGGACCAGCGCGAGGCGCTGATCCTGGTCGGGGCCTCGGGCTTTTCCTACGAGGACGCCGCCGCGATCTGCGGTTGCGCCATCGGCACCATCAAGAGCCGCGTCAACCGCGCGCGCACCAAGCTGAGCGCGCTGCTCTATGTCGAGGGCGCCGAGGATTTCGGCCCCGACGGCACCGTCCGC
The DNA here is from genome assembly GCA_039808365.1 of Xanthobacteraceae bacterium. Taxonomy (GTDB): domain Bacteria; phylum Pseudomonadota; class Alphaproteobacteria; order Rhizobiales; family Xanthobacteraceae; genus 62-47. The sequence continues at coordinate 5,503 of JBDHSX010000135.1, forward strand.
GCCGTGATCGGCGGCAACGGGTAGCACGACGATGCGTCATTGCCGGGCTTGACCCGGCAATGCCTCCTCCTGACAAGATTCTTCTCTTTCGATGGATGCGCGGGCCATAGGCGAGCGGAAGCGAAGCCGTTCTTCGAACGGCTATGCCCGCGCATGACGGCGGATGATTCCATCAGGCGCGGAAAGCCCTTGAATCGCTACTCGTCTCAGATGTCGAAAAACACCGTTTCGTCGTCGCCCTGAAGATGCACGTCGAAACGATAGGTCGCCCCGCCCGCCTCGCGTTTCGCCATCAGGGTGGCGCGGCGCTCGGCCGGCACCAGCGCCAGCACCGGATCGGCGGCGTTCAGTTCGGCCTCGTCGTCGAAATAGATCCGCGTGTAAAGGTGCAGCAACATGCCGCGCGCGAACACCGCGAGCAGGATGTGCGGGGCCTGCGGCTTGCCGTCGGGGTCCGGCACCACGCCCGGCTTGACGGTGTCGAACGAAAAGCCGCCATTGGCGTCGGCGCCGCAGCGGCCGAATCCCTTGAAGCTGGCGTTGGGCAGCGCGCGGGTGTCGCGCGGATTGGCGTAGCGTCCTTGCGCGTCGGCCTGCCAGATCTCCAGCATGGCGTCCGGAATCACCGCGCCGTCGCCGTCGAACACCTGGCCGACAACGCGGATGCGCTCGCCGGCGGCGTCCGGCGTCACCAGATCGTTGCTGAAGGCGTCGTTCCACGCGTATTTGCCGCCCGGCGTCAGCCCGTAGGCGAAATAGGGGCCGACGGTTTGCGACGGGGTCAGGCCGGCCATTACTTGGTCTCCATCGGAGTGGCGTTGCGACCGCGCAGGACGATGTCGAAGCGATAGCACAGCGCCCAGTCGGGCTTGGTGTTGGCGAGGTCGAAGTTCGACACCAGGCGCAGCCGCGCCTTTTCATCCGGCACCGAATTGAAGATCGGATCGAATTCGAACAGCGGATCGCCGGGGAAATACATCTGCGTCACCAGCCGCGACACGAAGGCATGGCCGAACACCGAGAAATGGATATGCGCCGGCCGCCACGCATTGGGGTGATTGCCCCACGGATAGGCGCCGGGCTTGATGGTGACGAAGCGATAATAGCCGTCGGCGTCGGTCTGCGCCCGGCCGGCCCCGGTGAAGTTCGGATCGAGCGGCGCGGGGTGCTGGTCGACGACGTGGATATAGCGGCCGCAGGCATTGGCCTGCCAGATTTCCAGCAGCGTGTTCGGCACGCCACGGCCGTCCTCGTCGCGGACATGACCGTGGACGATAATGCGCTCGCCGAGCGGCTCGCCCTTGTGCTGAATAGTGAGGTCGCTGTCGTTGGGCCGCACCGTCTCGTGGCCGTAGACCGGGCCGGTCAATTCCGACAGCGTGTGCCGCATCAGGATCAGCGGCTTCTGCGGCGAGCGCTTCGGCGTGCTCTTGTAGCCGGGAAACAGCCGGGGCGGATGCGCGACGTTGCTCTCGCGCGGATAGATCAGCGTCATATCCAGGGTCCTCCCGCCGCCGCCGGACTGGCGGCGGTCTTTCACTGGTGTTCATCGGTCGCGACAAAACCGCCCAACCCGTCAAGGAGGGCCGCGCAGCGCGAAACGCGAACGATTCCAAATTCTAGGAACCTATCGGAACCAGGTCAATCGACCACCCCGCGAGCCCCGCGCCCGATGGCGGACAGACATGCGTCGGCGCCGAACCGGCCGCGACCCACGGGCTCGGGCGGCCGGCAAAAACCGTGCATGAGCGCCGCCGCCCCATAGGATCGCCCGGCAAAACTCGATAGCTTGCCCGCCATGCCCCCCGCCACCGTCCCCCGCCCCGCCGAGCCCGCCGCGCCGCCAGAGGCGGCGGCGCGCGTGACGCCGATGATGGAACAGTACCTTGAGATCAAGGCCGCCAATCCGGCGCTGCTGCTGTTCTACCGCATGGGCGACTTCTACGAACTGTTCTTCGAGGACGCCGAGGTCGCCTCGCGGGCGCTCGGCATCACGCTGACCAAGCGCGGCAAGCATCAGGGCGAGGACATCCCGATGTGCGGCGTGCCGGTGGAGCGCGCCGACGACTATCTGCACCGGCTGATCGCGCTCGGCCATCGCGTCGCGGTGTGCGAGCAGACCGAGGATCCCGCCGCCGCCCGCAAGCGCGGCAACAAGAGCGTGGTCCGGCGCGACGTGGTGCGGCTGGTGACGCCGGGCACGCTGACCGAGGACAACCTGCTCGACGCCCGCGCCAACAACTACCTGCTGGCGCTCGCGCGTGCCCGCGCGTCGTCTTCCGGCGAGGATCGCGTCGGCCTCGCCTGGATCGACATCTCGACCTCGGAATTCGTGGTCACCGAATGCGCGGCTTCCGAACTCGGCGCGACACTGTCGCGGATCAACCCGAACGAGGTGATCGTCACCGACGCGCTTTACAGCGACGCCGCGCTCGGCCCGTTGCTGCGCGACCTGCCCGCCGTCACGCCGCTGACCCGCGACGTGTTCGATTCAGCGACCGCCGAGCGGCGGCTGTGCGACTATTTCGCGGTAGCGACCATGGACGGCCTCAGCGCGATGTCGCGCCTTGAGGCGACCGCCGCCGCCGCCGCCGTCACCTATGTCGAGCGCACCCAGGTCGGCCGGCGGGTGCCGCTGTCGCCGCCGGCGCGCGAAGTCACCGGCGCCACCATGGCGATCGATCCGGCGACCCGCGCCAACCTCGAACTGACGCGGACGCTCGGCGGCGAGCGGCGCGGCTCGCTGCTCGACGCCATCGACCTGACCGTCACCGCCGCCGGATCGCGGCTGCTGGCGCAGCGCCTCGCCGCGCCGCTCACCGACACCGCGACCATCGCCCACCGCCTCGACGCCGTGAGCGCCTTCGTCGCCGACACCGCCGCGCGCGACGATCTGCGCGCCGTCCTGCGCGCCGCGCCGGACCTGTCGCGGGCGCTGGCGCGGCTGTCGGTCGGGCGCGGCGGCCCGCGCGATCTCGCCGCCATCCGCGACGGCATCCTCGCCGCCGATCAGGCGGTGGCGCGGCTGCAACGGCTCGATGAGCCGCCGCGCGACCTGCAAGCGGTCGCGAGCGCGCTGCAACGCCCGTCGCGCGACCTCGCCCGCGAATTCGCCCGCGCCCTCGCCGACGATCTGCCGCTGCTCAGGCGCGACGGCGGTTTCGTGCGCGCGAACTTCGAGCCGGCCCTCGACGAGGCGCGAAAACTGCGCGACGATTCGCGCCGCGTGGTCGCCGAGATGCAAGCGCGTTACGCCGACGACACCGGCGTCAAGGCGCTGAAGATCCGCCACAACAACGTGCTCGGCTATTTCGTGGAGGTCACCGCCCAGCACGGCGAGCGGCTGATGACGCCGCCGCTCAACGCCACCTTCATCCATCGCCAGACGCTCGCCGGACAGGTGCGCTTCACCACCTCGGAGCTTGGCGAGATCGAGGCCAGGATCGCCAATGCCGGCGACCGCGCGCTCGGGCTTGAGCTGGAGATTTTCGACCGGCTTTGCGCCCTCGCCATCGCGGCCGGCGACGATCTGCGCGCCGCCGCCCACGCCTTCGCGGCGCTGGATGTGGCGACCTCGCTCGCCAAGCTCGCGGTGGACGAGAACTACGTGCGGCCGGAGGTCGACGCCTCGCTGAGCTTCGCCATCGAGGGCGGCCGCCATCCGGTGGTCGAGCAGGCGCTGAAGCGCGACGGCCAGCCGTTCATCGCCAACGCCTGCGACCTGTCGCCGGGGCCTGCGCAAGCGTCGGGGCAGATCTGGCTGATCACCGGCCCCAACATGGCCGGCAAATCGACCTTCCTGCGCCAGAACGCGCTGATCGCGCTGTTGGCGCAGACCGGCAGCTTTGTCCCCGCCTCGCGCGCGCGGATCGGCGTGGTCGACCGGCTGTTCTCGCGCGTCGGCGCCGCCGACGATCTGGCGCGCGGGCGCTCGACCTTCATGGTCGAAATGGTGGAGACCGCCGCCATCCTCAATCAGGCCGGCGCGCGGGCGCTGGTGATCCTCGACGAGATCGGCCGCGGCACCGCGACCTTCGACGGCCTCTCGATCGCCTGGGCCGCCATCGAGCACCTGCACGACTCCAACAAGTGCCGCACGCTGTTCGCGACGCATTATCACGAACTCACCGCGCTGGCGGCGCGGCTGCCGCGGCTGTTCAACGCCACCGTGCGGGTCAAGGAATGGCACGGCGACGTGGTGTTCCTGCACGAGGTGCTGCCGGGCGCGGCGGATCGCTCCTACGGCATTCAGGTGGCGAAACTGGCCGGCCTGCCGGCGGGCGTCATCGCCCGCGCCAAGGCGGTGCTGGCGAAACTGGAAGCCAACGATCGCGGCCAGACCACGCGGGCGCTGGTCGACGACCTGCCGCTGTTCGCCGTCCCCTCGCGCGCCGCCGCCGAGGCGCCGCCCAGCGAGGCCGAGCAACTGCTCGCCGCGCTCGACGCGTTGCACCCTGATGAGCTGTCGCCGCGCGAGGCGCTCGATGCCCTCTACGCCCTGAAGGCGAAGCGGCCGAAGGGGTAAGGCGCGATTCCGATCGGCGCGGCCCCGATCGGGAATTCGTTTTGCGCGCGGGTTTACAATACAGGAAACGTCATCCTCCGCGAAGGCGGAGGATGAAGTATGCGCTATCGAGTCGGATATCCCCCACGCCCGCATGGAATACTGGATCGTCCGCCTTCGCGGACGATGACGCCTCGTTTCAGGTGACGCTCGCGCGTTTCAACCTCGAACCATCACGCCTCACGCGCGCGCAGCAGGTCCTCGATATCCAGCCGCCGGGTGAACATCGCCAGCGTTCCATCGGCGTT
>JBDHSX010000136.1:0-10246 GCA_039808365.1 Xanthobacteraceae bacterium
ACCTGATCGGCGCGCGCCTCGAAGGCGCTGGCGAATTTCTGGAACGCGGCGTCGAACATGCCGCCCATCAGCACCGCCAGCACGCGGCTTTTGAACTCGTAGGAAATGAAGAAGCCGACATCACAGGCCCCCTCGCCCTTGGGTTCAAAAGTCCAGCGGTTTTCCAGCGAGCGGAACGGGCCTTGCAGATATTCGACGAGGATTTTCAGGTTGGGACGATCGAGCGTGACGCGGCTGGTGAAACTCTCGCGCACCAGCTTGAACGACACCGTCATGTCGGCGACGATGATTTCCTTGCCGTCCGGTTTCGGCGTGCGCTGGCGCACCTTGAGCGCGCTGCACAGCGGCACGAATTCCGGATAGCGCTCGACATCGGCGACCAGATCGAACATCTCGGACGCGCCATGACCAACACGGCGCTTGCTGGCGAATTGCGGCATGGTCCCAAGCTCAGCCGAATTTCGCGGCGCGCGCGGCCCGCAGCCGGGCGAAATCCTCGCCGGCGTGGTGCGAGGAGCGCGTCAACGGGCTCGCCGACACCATCAGGAAGCCCTTGGTGTAGGCCACCGTCTCGTAGCCCTTGAACTCGTCGGGGGTGACGAAGCGCTTCACCGCGTGATGCTTGCGGGTCGGTTGCAGATACTGGCCGATGGTAAGGAAATCGACGTCGGCGGTGCGCAGGTCGTCCATCACCTGCAACACCTCGTGACGCTCCTCGCCGAGCCCGACCATGATCCCGGACTTGGTGAACAGGGTCGGATCGAGTTCCTTGACCCGCTGCAACAGCCGGATCGAATGGAAGTAGCGCGCGCCGGGCCGCACCGAGAGATATTGCGAGGGCACGGTTTCCAGATTGTGGTTGAATACGTCCGGCTTGGCGGCGACCACGATTTCGAGCGCGCCGTCCTTGCGCAAAAAGTCCGGCGTGAGAATCTCGATGGTGGTGGCCGGGCAGCGCGCGCGGATGGCGCGGATGGTTTTGGCGAAGTGTTCCGCGCCGCCGTCAGCGAGGTCGTCGCGATCGACCGAGGTCACCACGACATGGGCGAGGCCGAGCTTGGCGGTGGCTTCCGCCACGTGCTCCGGCTCGCTTGCATCGAGCGCGCCGGGCAGACCGGTCTTGACGTTGCAGAACGCGCAGGCGCGGGTGCAGGTGTCGCCCATGATCATGAAAGTGGCGTGCTTCTTGTCCCAGCACTCGCCGATGTTCGGGCACCCCGCCTCCTCGCACACCGTGACCAGGCCGTTTGCGCGGACGATGTTGCGGGTGTCGGCGTAGCCGCGCGTGGTCGGCGCGCGCACCCGGATCCAGTCCGGCTTCGACGGCGACGGCGGCGCGTCCGGCCGGTGCGCCTTCTCCGGATGCCGGGGACGGATCTGCGTGGTGGAAACGGTGTCGACGACAACAACCATGACTTTTCCGTCGGTTCGTTCGGTCCGTCCTAGGTAGTCCCCCCGGCAAGCGATCGCAACCCGCGATCGTTGCATCCCCGCCCGCATCGGCCTATTCGGAGAGGATGCCCTCCCGTGCCTCCCTTGCCAGCCGCCCGCCCATGTCCGCCGTTCCGGCGGCGCTCGGGCCCAGGCTCACGCCAAAATTCTTCGCGCGCAGCGTGCATGAGGTCGCCCCCGAACTGATCGGGGCGACGCTGCTGGTCGAGGGCGTCGGCGGCGTCATCGTCGAGGTCGAGGCCTATCACCAGAGCGAGCCGGCGGCGCACTCCCATCGCGGCCCGACGCCGCGGACGATGGTGATGTTCGGGCCGCCCGGCTTCGCCTATGTCTACCGTTCCTACGGCATCCACTGGTGCATCAATTTCGTTTGCGAGCCGGAGGGCGCGGCCGCCGCCGTGCTGATCCGCGCCTTGCGGCCGACCCACGGCCTTGACGCGATGCGCCGCCGGCGCGGCCTCGACGACGAGCGGATGCTGTGCTCGGGACCGGGCAAGCTCGCCAGCGCGCTGGCCATCACCAAGGCGCACAACGGACTGGCCCTGACCGCGCCGCCCTTCGCGCTCCATGCGCGCGGCGCCGCGCCGGAGATTTCGACCGGCGTGCGCATCGGCATCACCAAGGCGGCGGAACTGCCGTGGCGCTACGGCCTCAAGGACTCGCGCTTCGTCAGCAAGCGGTTTTAGTCCTCGCCATGGCGGCTCTAATTTCGGCGCTGCCTGAGATCGATCCAGAGCGGCCCGAACACCAGCGGCAACACCGCCACCGCGATCGGCGCGAAGGCGAACGCCGCCTGCCCGGTGATGTCCCAGATCCGGCCGCCCAGGATCGAGATCAGCACCGCGACGCCGTAACCCACCGTGAACATCCCCGCCGAGACCCGCGGCACGTCGTCCGGCGCGAACAGCAGCGCCGGCAAGCTGAGCAGCAAGGTCAGGCCCCAGGCGCAGCTGAATCCGATCAGCGCCGCGCCGAGCGCCACGCCCCACACCGAGGAGGAGAACATGATGGCCGCGATCCCGATCAGGTTGACCGCGCCGGACGCGACCAGCGGCCATTTCCGGCGCTCCAGCCGGCTCGCCGCCAGCAGCAGAATGAACGAGGCCGGCAACTGCCCGGCGTTGAGCGCCGACAGCACCGGCCCGATGAAATCGGCCTGGCCCTGTTGCAGCAAAAATCCGGGCAGGAAGGCGTTGGTGCAGAAGTAAGCCTGGTTGTTGGCGCTCATCGCCAGCGCGATCTTCCACAACAGCGGATCGCGCCAGTCCGGCATCCAGCGCCGATGCTGCGCCGGCTGCTGGTCGTCGCCGCGCGGCCGCGCCACCATCACCATCACGGCGATCAGCGCCGGCCAGATCGACCAGAACACCAGGCTGCCGCGCCAGCTTCCCGCCGAGAGCGCGAGCAGCGCGCCCGCGAGCACCACCGGCAGGATTTCGCCGACCAGCAGGCCGTTGGTGTAAAGCGCGGTGGCGAAGCCGATCCGCCGCCCCGCCCATTGCCGCACCAGCGGCGGCAGCGCCGGCTGCATCACCGCGATGCCCGCGCTCATGATGACGGTCGCGCCGAACAGCACCAGCGTCGAGAACGCCACCCCGCGCAGCGCCGATCCCGCCGCCGTGACCAGAAGCCCGACCACCAGCGCGTTGACCGCGCCGACCCGCGCGATCAACAGCGATCCCGGAATGGCGGCGAGCGCGAACAGCGCCGGCGGGATCGCGTTGAGGATGCCGACCTCGGTGCCAGTCAGCTTGAAGTCGACGATGATCAGCGCCAGGATCGGCGGCACGGCGAGAACGGTCAGCCGCAGCGCGTTGCCGCTGAGCCAGAGCAGCAGCAGCGCGACCACCGACGAGTCCCGCCGCGTCGTCTCCAGCGCCGTCACTCGGCGGCCTTCAGCCGGTCGAGCGCCTCGGCGATCTTGGTCCGCCGCGCGAGAGCCTCGGCGCGCTTGTCGCGTTCCTCCTCGACCACCTCGTCCGGCGCGTTGGCGACGAATTTCGCGTTGCCGAGCTTGGCGTCGACCCGCTTGATGTCGGCCTCGACCTTGGCCATCTCCTTGGCAAGCCGCGCCTTCTCGGCGGCGAGATCGATCACGCCCTTGAGCGGCAGGGCGGCGACATCGCCGCGCACCAAGAGCTGCATCGCGCCGTCGGGCGCGCGGTCGACGACGTCGATCCCCGACAGCCGCGCCAGCCGCCGGATGACCTCGCTCCAGCGTTCGGCGCGAACCCTGGTTTCGTCCGATGCGTTGACGAGCAGCAACGGCATCAGCGTCGCCGGCGCGATGTTCATCTCGGCGCGCGCGGAGCGGATCGCCGTGATCAGATCGACCACCCAGCCGATTTCCGCCTCGGCCTCGGGATCCGAGAACGTCTCGGTCCGGGTCGGCACCACCAGCGGCACGCCGGTGAGATCGCCCGGCACGCCCGAGGTCGGAATCACCACCATGGCCGACGGCCGCAACGGCCATTCGGTGAGAACGAGAAGCTGCTTGCGCTTGGCCGTCACCGCCCAAAGCTCCTCGGTGAGGAACGGCATGAACGGATGCAGCAGCTTGAGGATCTCGTCGCGCGCCCACGCCACCATGGCGCGGGTCTCGTCCTTGGCGGGGCCGTCGGGGCCGGTCATCACCGGCTTCGCCAGTTCGAGATACCAGTCGCAGAACACGTTCCAGACGAAGCGATAGATCGAAGAGGCGGCGTCGTTGAAGCGATAACTCTCGATCGCCTGGGTCACCTCGCGCGCGGTGACCATCGTTTCGTGCGCGATCCAGCGGTTCAGCGTCTCCTTCGCCTCGGTCGGATCGAAACCGTCCGGCAGCGCGCAAGAATTCATCTCGGCGAAGCGGCAGGCGTTCCACAGCTTGGTCGCGAAGTTGCGGTAGCCCTCGACGCGGCTGGTGGCGAGCTTGATGTCGCGGCCCTGCGCCGCCATCGCCGCCAGCGTGAAGCGCAGCGCGTCGGCGCCGTACTGATCGATCAGGTCGAGCGGATCGATGACGTTGCCTTTCGACTTCGACATCTTGGCGCCCTTCTCGTCGCGGACCAGGGCGTGGATGTAGACCTTCGGGAACGGCACGTCCTTCATGAAGTGCAGGCCCATCATCATCATCCGGGCGACCCAGAAGAAGATGATGTCGAAGCCGGTCACCAGCACGTCGGTCGGGTAATAACGTTCAAGCTCCCGCGTTTCGTCCGGCCAGCCCAGCGTCGAGAACGGCCACAGCGCCGACGAAAACCAGGTGTCGAGCACGTCTTCATCGCGCGTGATGAAGCCCTCGCGCAACGAAGGATCCAGCGCCATGTCGTGGCCCTGCTCGGCGGTGATCACCTCCTGCTCGACGTAGTAGCCGAGCGCGTGGCCGACCGCCTCCTCCTCGGTCTCGGCGACGAACACCTTGCCGTCCGGCCCGTACCACGCCGGGATCTGGTGGCCCCACCACAATTGCCGCGAGATGCACCACGGCTGGATGTTCTCCATCCAGTCGAAATAGGTCTTCTCCCAGTTTTTCGGCACGAATTCCGTCGCGCCGCTGCGCACGGCGGCGATCGCGGGCGCGGCCAGCGTCTTGGCGTCGACATACCACTGATCGGTGAGATAGGGCTCGATCACCACGCCGGAGCGGTCGCCGTGCGGCACCATGTGGGTGTTCGGCTCGATCTTGTCGAGAAAGCCGTCGGCCTCCAGCCACTCGACGATGCGCTTGCGCGCCGCGAAGCGGTCCATGCCGTGCAGCGTCGCGGCTTTTGGCGAGGCATTTTCCGAAAGGCCGTGCCAATAGGCGTCGTTGTCGGTCAGCGCAATCCGGCCCTCGATGTCGAGGACGTTGATCTGCGCCAGATTGTGACGCTTGCCGACCTCGAAATCGTTGAAGTCGTGCGCCGGCGTGATCTTGACCGCGCCCGAGCCCTTCTCCGGATCCGAATAGTCGTCGGCGACGATCGGGATGCGGCGGCCGACCAGCGGCAGGATGACATGCTTGCCGACCAGATGGCGATAACGCTCGTCGTCGGGATGCACGGCGACCGCGCTGTCGCCCAGCATGGTTTCCGGCCGCGTCGTCGCCACCACGATGAAGGTCGAGGGATCGTCCGGATTGAAGGTCTTGCCTTCGAGCGGATAGCGCAGATGCCACAGGCTGCCCTTGACCTCGATCTGCTGCACTTCGAGGTCGGAGATCGCGGTGAGCAGTTTCGGGTCCCAGTTGACCAGCCGCTTGTCCTTGTAGATCAGGCCGTCGCGGTGCAGTTCGACAAACACTTTGGCGACCGCGCGCGACAGCCCCTCGTCCATGGTGAAGCGTTCGCGCGACCAGTCGCAGGAGGCGCCGAGCCGCTTCAACTGGTTGACGATCAGGCCGCCGCTTTCGGCCTTCCACTGCCACACCCGCTCAAGGAATTTGGCGCGGCCCATGTCGCGGCGCGACGGCTCCTGCCGTTCCGCCAGTTGCCGCTCCACCACCATCTGGGTGGCGATGCCGGCGTGATCGGTGCCCGGTTGCCACAGCACGTCGCGGCCGCGCATCCGCTCGAAGCGGCACAGCACGTCCTGCAAGGTGTTGTTGAGGGCGTGGCCCATGTGCAGCGAGCCGGTGACGTTCGGCGGCGGAATGACGACGGCGAACGGCGCGGCGTCGCGGCGGTCGGCCCGCCCGGCCTTGAACGCCTCCGCCTCATCCCATGCGCGGGCGATGCGGGTTTCGATGTCGGCGGGCTGGTAGGTTTTCTCGATCATGACGGTACGATGCGGATACGGGTTTTGAGGTGACGGTCGTCGGAAACCGGCGCGCGAGGAGCGGCGGCGACATGCGGAAGCGAGGTCGGAACGCGGTCGGAAATCCCGGATGGCCTTGTAGACGAGACCTTGGAGACAAGAACGGCGAAGGCCGCGACCCAAGACGCGATCAAGGACAGGACCAAAGCCGCCGCCCGTGCGCAAGTCAACCTCGGAAACGGCAACGCCCGTCTGCCCGGACGCCGGCACCGGATTTGGACGGGAGACCCTTTTGGCGGGAAAGCCCTCAGCGGCCGCGCGAGACGCGCTCGATCTCGGCCTTGACGATGCGTTCCACCAGTCCCGGCAGATTGTCGTCGAGCCAGGATTTCAGCATCGGCCGCAGCATTTCGCGCACCAGATCCTCAAGGGTCCGGGCGTTGTTGCTGAGCACGGTGTGGGCCAGCGAATTGAACGCGGACTCCACGGCGGACACGGTCGAGCGCGACAGCATCTCCGACGCCGCCGGGCCGTCCCCTCCCCGATCCGCGCCGGACGGCCGCTCGACCGCCGGATAGCGGTGTTCGCTGGTCATGACGGTGTCGTTGAACTCCCGATCGTTGGCGGGCTCCACCTTGTCGAAGTCGAGGTCGGTCACGTCCGGCGCCGCAGCGTCCGGCGGCGCTGACAGCGCCATGTCGTCGGTCAGTTCCAGCACGTCGTCCTCCGGCGGCGGCGGGGCCGCCGGGGCGTCGAAATCGGCCATCAGCGCGGCAATGTCGCTGTCGGCGCGGGAGGCGGCGGCTTTCGCGGCCGGCTTCGACGGCGGCTCGACCCTGGCGGATGCGCCGGCCGCGCCTTTCGCGGCGGAGGGCCTCGTCGCCGGCGTATCAGCTTCGTCGTCGGCGATGATGCGCCGGATCGACGCCAGAATCTCCTCCATCGAGGGTTCCTGGACCTTCGCGGGCTGGGTCATATCCGGCTCCACATCTTCACGGTCTTCGCGGTGTTGTTCGCGATCTCGCCTATCGCCGCAACGGATGCCAATGCCGCGATCGAACAACCGCCGGCACGGCGATCACGCTCCCCCGCGGACATTACGCCCACCGAACCGGCGCGCGCCCCCCGCGCGAATCGCAACGCTGGCCACGATCAACGGTATGTCACCGTCGCGAATGAATGCAAGCAACCCTCGGCCGGCCTCATCGCGCCATGCGATTCGGCCGGGCGAATCAGCGGCCGTCCGGGGTGCGGACCCCGAACCAGCTATCGCGGACCTGATGATAGTGAACGCTGGGATCGTAGATGGTGGTCCGCAATCCGAGCACCTGCGGCGACAGCCGGCCGATGGCGCTGAGGACCGCGTAGGACGCCACCACCCGATCGCGCTGCGCCGTCACCAGGGCGACGCGCGCGTTGACCAGCGCCTGTTGGGCGTTGAGGACGTCGAGCGTGGTGCGCTGTCCGGCCTTGGCTTCCTCGCGAACGCCGTTGAGCGCGATCTCGGAGGCCGAAACCTGCGCCTGGGCCGAGGCGACCTGCGACTTCGCCGCCTGCAATTGTCCCCAGCTTTGCACCACCATGGCGCGGGCCTGGTCGCGCACCTGCTCCAGCGTCAACCGCTGCTGCGCCAGCGTCTCCTTCGACTGGCGAATCAGCGCGTATTCGCTGCCGCCCTGATAGAGCGGCACCGACACCTGGGCGATCGCCGACGCCTGGAACGCCTTCGGCGAGGTGATCTGCTGCTCCCAGGCCTGTTGCGCGTTGAGTTGCAGGCTGACGGTCGGAAACAGCGCGCCCTCGGCGACCTTGACCTGGAGATGGCTGACGTCGATGCCGAACATCGCGGCGGTGACGTTCGGGCTTTCGACCAGGCCGAGATTGATCGCGCCGGCCAGCGTGGCCGGCAGGAAGCGGTCAACCGGCGATCCCGGCGCGAGCCGGCCCGGCTCGTTGCCGATGATGCGGCGATAGGTTGCGCGCGTGGTGTTCAGCGTCGCTTCCGCCGCCAGTTCCTGAGTTTTGCCGGCCGCCAGTTGCGCCTCCGACTGCGCCACGTCGGTGCGGGTCACCTCGCCGACGGTGAAGCGGTCGCGGGTCTGCTTCAGGGTCTGTTCCAGCACGCGGACGTTGCTGCGCTGAACCTCGACGATGGCGCTGTCGCGCAGGTAGTCCATGTAGACGGTCGAGGCCGACAGCAGCACCGTCTGCTCCAGCACGCGAAGTCCCTCGCGCGCCGCCGACACCTGGCTTTCCGCCGCGCGGGTGCGATTCGCGGTCTGCTGCCCGTTGTACAGCGTCTGGGTTGCCGTGATGCCGACCGCCCGCGGCACCTGCGTGCCGTGAACCTGGGTCGTCCCGACGCCCAGCCCGGTCGACACGTCGGAATACTGGTAGCCGCCGCTGGCGGTGACGGCGATCCTCGGCCGATAGCCCGACAGCGCCTGCGGCACGTTTTCGTCGGTGGCGCGCACCTGCGCCCGCTGGGCGTTGAGCTGCGGATTGTCCTGATAGGCGCGCACCAGCGCCCCCTGGATGGTCTCGGCCAGAACGGGGGGTGCGCCGGTCAAGCCCAGCAGCACCGCCGCGACCGCCACTCCGGTTAATCTGTTAAACCCAGCCATCCAGACATCCATTCTTCTTGCAGACCGATCCGGCGGCATCCGGATCGGCCGGTCTTGGCCACACCCCGCCGGGCGGCATCATAGTTAGCGCGACAAACGGACGGAACCCCTTGGGAGGCGCCAACGACGGAAACTCCACAAGTGGCGCAACAGAGCCACAGCCCCAGGGAACCGATTCCCGAAAAAGACCACGCGCGAACAAACGGCCAGCGCGGAATCGGGTCTGAGCCCGGTCGTTCCAGGCCGTAGCATTTTCGGGCAAGGTGGCACCGACCTTAGCCCTCCATAGCCGGCTTCGGACGATTCGCGCCAAGAATTCGCGCCAAGAAAAGGCGTCAAAACAAGAAGCAAAGCCCCGCGCCGATTTGATCGGAACCGGCGCTAGAAAACGAACTCCGGGGTCCGCTGCATGCCGGGAAGCAGGCGCGCGGAGGCGTCGAACAGGATTCGGCTGCCGAAATCGTCATGCGAGTGCGTTACCAGGGTCGCGCGCTTGACGTCGCCGTCCGCGAACACGCCGACCAGCCGCCCGCCCTCCTTTAACTGGCGATACAACTTGTCCGGAACGATCTCGGTCGCCCCCTCCAGCACGATCACGTCATACGGCGCTTGCGCCGGATCGCCCTCCGCGACCGGCGCGACCGCGACGGCCACGCCGGTCAGGCCAAGCTTGTCGAGCGCGGTCCGCGCCCGCGCTACCAGCGCGGCATCGGGATCGGTGGCGACAACCCGCTCGGCGAGCCTCGCCGCCAGCGCCGCCGTGTAACCGGACGCGCAGCCGACCACCAGCACGGTGTCGGTCGGCCGCACCTCGGCGGCTTGCAGCAGCCGCGCGACGACCACGGGTTTTTGCAGGAAACGATTGTCGCCGACGTCGAGATCGAGGTCGAGATAAGCCATCGCCGTCCTGTCGCCGGGCACGAAGACCTCGCGCGGCACCGTCAGCATGGCGTCGATGACGCGCTGGTCGGTCACGTCGCTGGTGCGGACCTGGCCGTCGACCATTTTCTGGCGGGCGATCACGAAATCGGACGTCGCGGGGTCGGACATGAGTGATCCTCTGGGCGATCCTTCGGGGATTGTCGAGCACCCGTTCCGAGCGCCCGTGGCGGCTTCTATATCGATTCGCACGCGCGGCCCGCGACGGTCGCGTGACGCGGGCGCGAGCCGGAGCAGTAGGGCAGCGCGTTCCTCGATGCAAGAGACGGAAAGCAGCACCGCCGGCGCCGCCGCCCGGCCCGTCGCGGCGGCCGATCCGTGCCGTCCCGCGAAGCCGGACGCCGGGGGTTGAAGATGCGCAAACCCGATCTATTTCTCTTTGCAAGCCGCGAAGGCTTTGTTATACGCTCCCGCAACGCACGCTTCGGCGGCGGCTCTGTTCCCTGGTAGCTCAGTGGTAGAGCAACCGGCTGTTAACCGGTTGGTCGCTGGTTCGAATCCGGCCCGGGGAGCCA
>JBDHSX010000137.1:0-10126 GCA_039808365.1 Xanthobacteraceae bacterium
CCGCCGCGATGCTCTGGTTGAGCCGCCCCTGCGCGTCGCGGAAGGCGCGGCCCAGCGGCGTCTCGGGGACGAGGCCGAGCCCGACCTCGTTGGAGACAAAAATCACCGCATGAGGGTTCGCGCGCAGCCACGCCGCCAACGCATTGGTTTCGGCTTCAACGTCACGCGATGCGTGCATCAGGTTCGACAGCCACAGCGTCAGGCAATCGACCAGCACGACGCGATCGGGACCGGCCTCACGCTTGAGCGCATCGACCAGCGCCAGCGGCTCCTCGACGGTGCGCCAGCCGTCGCCACGCCGGGCGCGGTGATGGGCGATCCGCGCCGCCATCTCAACGTCGCCGGCGGTCGCGGTGGCGAGATAGACGCGGACCAGGGCGCTGTCCCGCGCGAGCTGCTCGGCGAAGCGCGATTTGCCGGAGCGCGCGCCGCCCAGAACCAGCGTCGCGGCCGCTGCGGATGGCGGTGAATGGCGTGGCATCAACGGTCCGGATCGACCCGGCCCTGAAAAGCTTGGCGCCGGCTTCCCTTTTTGCCTCCCGTGTGGAAGGACCATCGGCCGACGACGCTAATGGCCGCGCCGCGCCGGGTCAACCGCGCGCCGGCAGACAAGGATTCCGATGACCGACGTTTCCGCAACCGCGTCTTGGCCGCCGCAGGTCGCGCCGCTCGACCGCGCCCTTGAGCCGGCGTTGCGCGCGGCCATCGACGGCAAGGCCAAGCCGCCGGGCTCGCTCGGCCGCATCGAGGACCTTGCCGTGCAACTCGGCCTGATCGCCTCCCCCGCCGTGCCTTGCGTGACAGACGCCGTGCTGCTGGTGTTCGCCGGCGATCACGGGCTCACCGCGTCCGGCGTCTCGCACTATCCGCAAGCGGTCACGGCCGCGATGGTGACGACGTTCCTCGCCGGGCGCGCCAGCGCCAACGCTTTCGCCGCCGCCACCGGCGCGCGGCTGCTTGTGATCGACGCCGGCGTCGCCGCCGACTTGTCCGCGCATCCCGACCTGATCGCGGCGAAAATCGCGCGCGGCACCCGTGACGCCGCGCTCGAACCGGCGATGTCGCGCGACCAGGCGATCGCGGCGTTATCGCGCGGCTGCGAAATCGCGACGCGGGAGATTCGCAACGGCGCGGAGGCCGTCGCCATCGGCGAGATGGGCATCGGCAACACCGCCTCCGCCGCGCTGATCGCGCACCGGCTCGCGCCCGCGCCGCTCGACGATTGCATCGGCGTTGGCGCGGGACAGAGCGATGAAGGACTGGCACGCAAGCGCGCCGCGCTGGCGCGGGCCGCCGCGCGCAGCCGCCCGACGTCTCCGCTCGACGTGCTGAGCGAGTTCGGCGGCTTCGAGATCGCGATGATGGCCGGCGCGGTGCTTGGTGCTGCGGCGGCGCGCCGCCCGGTGATCGTCGACGGTTTCATTTCCAGCGCCGCCGCGCTGGTCGCGGTCCGTCTCACGCCGGCGGCGCGCGACTATTGCGTGTTCGCGCACCGCTCGGCGGAACGCGGCCACGGCCTTGTGCTCGACGCGCTGGACGCCGCGCCGCTGCTTGATCTCGGCTTGCGACTCGGCGAGGGCACCGGCGCGCTGCTGGCGCTGCCGCTGTTGCGCGCCGCCGCGCGGCTTCTCACCGATGTCGCCAGTCTGGATGATGTTTTGAGCGGAAAAATCTGAATGAGCGAGATCGAGCACATCCGCAACGCCGTGCGCTTCATGACCGTGCTGCCGGTGCGCCCCGCGCGGGGCGAGATCGCGCCGGACTGGCTGACGCGCTGCCTGAAATATTCGCCGCTGGTCGGCGTCGGCATCGGCGTCGTCGCGAGCGCCGTGCTGCTGATCGCGACCGAGCTGTGGAGCGAAACCATCGCCGCGATGCTGGCGGTGGCCACCACCATCGCGCTGACCGGCGCGCTGCACGAGGACGGCTTCTCCGATACGTTCGACGGTTTCGGCGGCGGCTTCACGGTGGAGAAGCGCCTCGCCATCATGAAGGACAGCCGCATCGGCGCTTACGGCGCGCTGGCGCTCGGCTTCAACGTCGCGCTGCGCATCGCGGCGCTGGCGGCGCTGACGCCGTGGCAGGGCGCGGCGGCGCTGATCGCGGTCCACGCCGCGGCGCGCGCCGCGCCGGCCTGGGTGATGACGCGGCTCAGCTACAGCGGCGACGTCAGCGCGATGAAGGTGGCCTACGCCGAATCGCGGCCGCGCGCCGACGAATTGCAGCTCGGCCTGATCTTCGTGCTGCTGGCGGTCCTGCCGCTGGCCTTCGTCTCGGCCCTGGCGGTGACGTTCGGCGCAGTTCTCGGCGCGGCGCTCGCGGCGGCGCTGGCGCTGTGGGCGCGGCGATTGATCGGCGGCTACACCGGCGACGTGCTCGGCGGCATCGAGCAGGCGTTCGAGATCGGCTTCCTGCTCGGCATCGCGGCGGTGCTCGGGTGAGTTGCCTTTTCGTCATTGCGAGCGAAGCGAAGCAATCCAGACCCCCACCCTACCCTCCCCCGCGAGCGGGGGAGGGAGAAGGAAGGGAGATTGCTTGGCTTCTCGCAATGACGATCAACACGCTACAGCCCCAGCCGGTACGGCGTCCCCTCGAACGCCTCAGCGCCGCGGCCGATGGCGGCGATGGCGGCGACCATCGCGCCGTCGCGCTTGAGCAGGTCATCGGCGAGCCGCACCATCAGCGCGTTCGGCGTGGCGAACGGGGCATTTTCGCGCAGAGCGGCGGCCAATTCCTGTTCGCGCCCCGGCCGCGCGTCGCAGGCGAGGATATAGGCCGCGGCGCTTGAGCGGCTGACGCCGGCCCAGCAATGAATCAACAGCGGCGCGGCGCGGGCGCGGCCGAAATCCAGCAGCGCCGCCATCATCGCCGCATTCGGCGCGATCAGGCCGTCGCGCGGCG
Organism: Xanthobacteraceae bacterium; assembly: GCA_039808365.1. Taxonomy (GTDB): domain Bacteria; phylum Pseudomonadota; class Alphaproteobacteria; order Rhizobiales; family Xanthobacteraceae; genus 62-47. The sequence continues at coordinate 2,902 of JBDHSX010000137.1, forward strand.
CCGTGATGTCGTGAAACGTCAGGTGCAGCCGCCGCCGCGGCGTGAGCGCGGCGAGCGCGGCCGCGTCGGTGTCGGGCGACAGCAGCGTCACCAGATCGTAGGCCGACAATCGCCGCGCCACCTCGCCCACCGCGCCGAGCGGCGCGACGTGGATCGCGGCGGGATCGGCAAACGTCTCAGCCGGCAACCACCGGCCCTCCGGCCTTCTTCCAGGCGTCGATGCCGCCGTCGAGGTGGATCGCGTCAGGGATGCCCGCCGCCCGCGCGGCCTGCACCGCCATCGCCGAGCGCTCGCCGAAGGCGCAGAAAAACACGATGCGGCGGCGGCTCGCGGCGGCGACCTCACGCAACACGCCGCCCGGCTTGAGGCTGTCGTCGAGCGTCACATAGGGCGCGTGCAGCGCGCCCGAAAGCGTGCCGTGCTTGGCGCGCTCGGCCGGCTCGCGCAGATCGACCAGCAGGATATCCGGCTGGCCGAGCCGATGAATGGCGTCGCGCGGCCGCAGCGCCGCGCCTTCGTCGGCCAGCGCGCTCTGGTGCAGGCCGATCTTCATGTTGGCCGGCACCACCACGTCCATCAGCTTCGGGTTGGGCAGATTGAGATTGCCCATCAGCTCGATATATTCGTCCACCGAGGCGACTTGCAGGCGCGGATTGTAGCGCCGCTCCTCGCCGATGGTGGAGACGGTGTCGCCTTTGTAATCATGCGCCGGGAACACCATGGTCTCCTCCGGCAGCTTCAGCAGCCGGTTGAAGATCGAATCATATTGCGCCCGCGCGCTGCCGTTCTGGAAATCGGTGCGGCCGGTGCCGCGAATGAGCAGCGTGTCGCCGGTGAAGACACGATCCGCCATGCGGTAGCTGTAGGAATCATCGGTGTGGCCCGGCGTGTACATGACGTCGAGCGCCAGCCCCTCGATGGTGATCTTGTCGCCGTCGCCGACCCGCATCGCCACCACGTCGGCCCGGCTCTGCTCGCCCATGATGGTGACGCACTGGGTGCGGTCGCGCAACTCGCCGAGCCCGGTGACGTGATCGGCGTGCAGATGTGTGTCCACCGCCTTGACCAGCTTGAGGTCGAGTTCGCGCAGCAACTGGCAGTAGCGGTCGACCTTCTCCAGCACCGGATCGATCAGGAGCGCCTCGCCGCCGGCGCGGCTCGCCAGCAGGTAGCTGTAGGTGCCCGATACGGTGTCGAACAGTTGACGGAAAATCATGATCGCCTCAGCCGGGTTTGGGAGAATGCAATTATATAATAAACCGCGCCCGGAGGAAAACGTTCTCGCGATGAACTACGGCCGCACCAGCGTGAAGCCGTTCTCGGTCAGCGCCAGGATGCGGCCGACGCCGACCTGCACCGGGATCGCGCCGGGCATGATCTCCGGCCGCCGGCCGGTGTCGCGTTCGATGGTGTCGAGCGTATTGACGCAGACGTCGAACTTGACGCCCTGGGCGATCAGGCTCTCGACCCGCGCCCGGTTGGCGTTCTCAGTGCGCAGCAGGTCGATGCCGGGGCCGAACGTCACCACCTCGATGGCGATGGTGTCCGGCCCGTAGGCCTTGAGCAGGTTGTTGGCGACGCTGATCACCAGGCTTTGCTTCTGCGCGTCGGAATCCGACAGTTGCAGCGCCACGCGGTGCTCCGCGAACGGCTTGTCCGGCAATGGTTTCGGCTCGGCCCGCGCCGGCAGGGCGGCGAGCGACAGCGCCGCCGCCAGCGCGCCCAGCGCCCGTCCGATGTGACGCCGCGTCATCGCCCGCATCATCTCATCCTCCTTCGGCGAGGCCGGGATCATTGTCGACGCCGCGCAAGGTCACCGCGGCGGCGGACGCCGACACCCCGCCGTCGCGCAGATGCCGCGCCAGCACCTCCCACACCGGCGCGCCGCCCTGCGGGTTGACCGAGGCCCAGCCGGCGACCTTGTAGGTCTTGCCGGCTTCGAGCGCGCGGCCGTCGGCGAGCCGCAAATCGGAGATGCGGCGGCCGAGGCGCTCGGCGGGCGCGCAGGCATAGGACAGGCCGCCGAGGCGCACCATGTCGCCGCCCTGCTGATAGTAAGGGTCGGCATTGAACAGGTTGTCGCAGACGTCTTCCAGCACGGTCTTGATCGCCTCGCCGGTCATCGGCTGCGCATAGACCTCGGAATAGGTGGTGGCGGTTTGCGCCAGCACGTCCTCCATGGTGATCGCCTGCCCCGCCAGCAGGCTTCCGCCCCAGCGGAAGCCGGGCGACAGCGCGATCTCGGCGTCGAGTTCGCGGCGCAGCGCCGCGCACAGCAGGCTGTCCGTGGTGCCGTTGAAATTGCCGCGCCGGTACAGCAGCCGCGGCGCGTGCGCGACCGGCGCGGACAGCGCCGCCGCGTGCGGCGCGCGCAGCCGCTCGATCAGCGCCAGCATCTCCGGATCCGGCTTCAGCAGTTCGGAGAACACCGGCAGCAGCCGGTAACGCACATCGCGCACTTTGCCCTTGCCGAGGTCGAGATCGAGCACGCCGACAAATTTGCCGTTGGAGCCGGCGTTGGTGACCAGCGTGACGCCGCCGGCGTTGTTCACCGGGATCGGTTGCGGCACCGCGTCGTGGGTGTGGCCGCCGAGGATGACGTCGAGGCCGCTGACCCTGCCCGCCAGCTTGAGGTCGACGTCCATGCCGTTGTGCGACAACAGCACCACGGCGTCGACCTTGTCGCTGTCGCGCAGCGCGTCGATCAGCTTCTGCAACTCGTTTTCGCGGATGCCGAAGCTCCAGTCCGGCGTGAAGCGTTTCGGATGGGCGATCGGCACATACGGGAACGCCTGCCCGATCACCGCGACGCGACGGCCGCCGAGTTGCCGGACGATGGCGGGCTTGAACACCCGGCCGGAAGCGGCGTCGAAAGCGGGGGCGTCGTTGAACGCGGCTTCCTCGGTGAGGAACACGTTCTGCGCGATGAACGCGCCGTTGAACCTGGCGAGATTGGCGCGCAGCGCCGCCTCGCCATAGGTGAATTCCCAATGCCCGGTCATCGCCGCGACGCCGAGCAGGTTGGCGGCCTCCACCATGTCGGCGCCCTGCATCGCGTGCGCGAGGCCCGAGCCCTGCCACAGGTCGCCGCCGTCGAGCAGCACGGTGTTGGCCTCGCCCGCCTCAACGCGCAACCGGTCGATCAGGGTCTTGAGGTGGGCGAAGCCGCCGAGCCGGCCGAACCGCGCCGCCGCCTTCTCGAAATCGAGACAGGTGAAGGCGTAGGCGTCGGCGCTGCCCGGCGTCACCTGAAAGCGTTCGAGAAAGGCGTCGCCGACCAGATGCGGCGGCTGGCCGCGCATGGCGCCGACGCCGAGATTGACGCTGGGCTCGCGATAGAACACCGGCTGCAACTGCGCATGCGTGTCGGTGATGTGCAGGATGCGCGCGTTGCCGAAGCGCGGCAGATCATAGACGCCGGGCTCGGCGGCGCGAGCGCGGCGCGACACGCTGCCCGCGAGCGCGGCGCTTACGGTCCAACCCAGAAAATCGCGGCGGCTGAGGGTCATGATGCGGTTTCGTCGAGCGGGTTTGGTTTAGACGGAAACGTCATGCGCGGGCTTGACCCGCGCATCCATTCAAAACAAGAGTCTTCTCAAGAGGATGGATTGCCGGGTCAAGCCCGGCAATGACGGCTTTGTTTTCATCAAAAGCTAGAGTGCTCTCCTCGCCTCCCCGAGCGAAACGGTGGCGGCTCCGCGTCACTTGGTGCCGCAGCGAACTCGGGAAATCCAGAGACGACCTTTTTAAACAATCCATAAGCCGGAGAATGTTCGTAACGCGGCGCGCCGCGAACGACGAAAACCTTGCTCAATGCGCGGCCTCAAGCCGCTCCTCGGTCAGCAGCCGCATCGCCGCCTCGGTGTCCATCGGCTCGCCGAAGGCGAAGCCCTGGGCGTATTCACAGCCGAGCTGATACAGTTCGACCGCGTCGGAGTCGGTTTCCGCGCCTTCCGCCACCACGTCCATGCCGAGATCATGCGCCAGCGCGACGATTGATTTCAGGATCACCGGCCTTGTGCCGCGGCTGGTGGTGCGGACGAACGACTGGTCGATCTTGAGGGTGTCGAACGGGAAGCGTTGCAGATAGGCCAGCGACGAATGCCCGGTGCCGAAATCGTCGAGCGACAGGCCGACGCCGAGTTCGCGAATCCGTTGCAGCATCTGGGCGGCGTATTCCGGATTTTCCATCACCAGCGATTCGGTCAGTTCCAGCTTCAGCGTGCCGCGCGCGATCGGGGAGCGCGACAGCACGGTGCGGATGTCGTGAAGCAGGTCGTGCCGCAGCAATTGCCGCGACGACACGTTGACGCTGACGAAGATCGGCGTGCGCGCGGCGCGCATCGCCCGCTGCCAGACGGCGAGCTGGCGCGCGGCCTGGTCCATCACGAACATGCCGAGGTCGACGATCATTCCGCTCTGTTCGGCGATGCCGATGAATTCGATCGGCGACATGCGGCCGAGCTTGGGATGATCCCAGCGCGCCAAGGCTTCGAAGCCGGCGATGGCGCGATCCTCCAGCCGCACGATCGGCTGATACAACAGGGTGATTTCCTCGCGCTCGATGGCGCGGCGCAGGTCGGATTCCAGCGTCAGGCGGTCGGTCTTGCGCGACCGCATCGCCGGCTTGTAGACGTCGATGCGGTCGCCGCCGATGCGCTTGGAATGGTACATCGCAAGCTCGGCGTCCTTCACCAGTTCGTCGCCCGGCGCGGTCTGCGCGTCGCTTAGCGCGAGGCCAATCGAGGCGGTGAGGAAGATCTCGCGGTCGTTGAAGGTGATCGGGGCGCGGATGGTCTTGCGGATGGTTTCGGCGAAGGCGGTGATGCGCGGGCCGTCCTGCTCCGACATCAGGATCAGGCCGAACTGATCGCCGCCGAGCCGGGTCAGGGTGTCCTGCGGCTTGAGGATGCGGGTGAGCCGCCGCGCCAGCGTCAGCAGGATGGAATCGCCGACCGCGACGCCGACCGAATCGTTGACGTGCTTGAAGCGGTCGATGTCGATCACCATCACGGTGGGCCGCAGCGCCGGCACCGATCTGGAGATGTTGCTCAGGCTCGCCAGCCGGTCGAGGAACAGTTTGCGGTTCGGCAGGCCGGTCAGGTTGTCGTTGACCGAGTCGTGCAACAGCCGTTCCTCGGCGTTCTTGACGTCGGTGACGTCGGTCAAGGTGCCGATCACCCGCAGCACCTCGCCGTCGGAGCCGACCACCGGGCGCGCCTTCAGCGCGAACCACAGGAAATGGCCGTCCGCCGCGCGCAGCCGGAAATCCTGCACCAGACGGCCGCGGCGTTGGTCCAGCACGCTGTCCAGCGCGGCGCGGAAGCGATCCTGATCGAGCGGGTGCAGCACTTCGAGCCAGACCGCGGCGGCGTCCTCCAGCGTGCCGCGCTTCAGCCCGAGCAGCGTTTCGGTCTCCGGGCTGGTGAACACCTTGTCGGCGGCGACGTCCCAGTCCCAGATCAGATCGCCGGAGCCGGTCAGCGCCAGCGCGCGGCGCTCGACGTCGGAGACGATGCCGCCGGCCGCGCCGCCGGCGAAGGCGTGCTGCATCACCGTGAAGCCGATCAGCATCACGATCAGCACCAGGCCGCCGAGCAGCGCCGGGCCGACGATGTCGTTGGTGACGCTGCCCATCACCGTCATGCCGGCGGCGATCACCCACACCACCAGCAGGAACCAGGTCGGGATCAGCAGCACCGCGCGGTCGAAGCCGTGGGTCGAGAGGTAGACGATCAGCGCGAAGCCGAACACCGCGATCATCGCCAGCGAGATGCGGGCGATGCCGGAGGCCACCGCCGGATCGAACAGCGCCAGGGCCACCAGCGAGCCGAGGAACACCAGCCAGCCCAGCGTGATATGGGCGTAACGCACATGCCAGCGGTTGAGGTTGAGATAGGCGAACAGGAACACCAGCAGGGTGGCGGCGAGGATCGCCTCGCCCGCCGCGCGCCAGATCCGTTCGGCGCCGGCCGACATGTCCAGCACCTTGCCCCAGAAGCCGAAATCGACGCCGATATAGACCAGCACCGCCCAGGCCAGCGCGGCGGCGGCGGGAAACATGATGCTGCCCTTGACCACGAACAGGATGGTCAGCACCAGCGCCAGCAGGCCGGAAATGCCGATGACGATGCCCTGATACAGCGTGAAGGAATTGACCTTGTCCTTGTAGGCGTCGGGTTCCCACAGATAGAGCTGCGGCAGCTTGTCGGTGCGCAGTTCGGCGACGAAGGTGATCACCGCGCCGGGATCGAGGGTGATGCGGAACACGTCGGCGGTCGGGTTTTCCTGCCGCTCGGGGCGGTCGCCGGTGGAAGGCGTGATGTTGACGATCCGCGACATGCCGAGGTCGGGCCACATCAGGCCGGAGGAGACGATGCGATAATGCGGCGCGACGATGAGGCGGTCGAGCTGGTCGTCGGTGTTGTTGGCGAGCGCGAACACCACCCAGTTCTGGCCGCCCTCGCGGGCGCGCACCTCGATGCGGCGCACGATGCCGTCGGTGCCGGGCGCGGTGGACACCTGAATCCGGTCGGTGTCGCTATGCTGGTGTTCGAGAACCGCGGTGAGGTCGATGGCGGCGGCGTCGCTGCGAACGCTGACCGCGTCCACCGCGTAGGCCCGCGTCATCGAGACCCACAGCGCGAGGCCGAGCGCCAGCAGCGCAAGAAACCTGATCGGACGCAATATCGAGTCTCCACGTTGGACGGCGCCGCGCGATGACGACAGCGTTGCGCGAGGCAACGGAACGGACACGGACAACGCTCACGCCGGCCGATCAAAACCCCGCCCGCGACCGGCCACGCCTGCCGTGGCGGCGATAAATGCCACGGATGCATGGGAATTCAAAGGCTTTCCGGCCCATTCCGGCCTGCCACATCGTCAACACAATTTCGCCAATATATTGACCGCTTTCCGACCGGCGCAAAGCCATATCGGGCCGCATGATCGAACCGAGCGAGCAAGGAGACAGGCAATGACCGGCGAGGATGACGACAAGCCCCGGCGCAAGACAATTCACGAGATCGGTCAGGAGCTGACGCGATTGTCGATCACCGAACTCGCCGAGCGCGCGGCGGCGCTGCGGGCCGAGGTCGACCGGCTCGAACAGGCGGCCAAGAGCAAGCGCGCCTTGCTGGATGACGCCGCCAACGTCTTCAAGCCATGAGAGCCTGACCGGATATTTGTTTTATGTGCGGAGTGCCCGCCCGAAAAGCGTCGTCC
>JBDHSX010000138.1:0-10071 GCA_039808365.1 Xanthobacteraceae bacterium
CAGCCTCGGCGCGCGCTCCACTGATTGCGGAGACCTCGGGATAAAGTACGCGCTCGTCGCTATTAAAAATTTCGAATGGCGGATTGCACAGAACTACATCGGCCTCTGCCAATCTGGTGGATAAATTATGATCTTTGAACAGGTCAATATTCTCGATCTTCCAGCCATTCTTATTGGGATAGTCCGCAAGGATCAGAGAAAGGACAGCGACCTCGCAAGCGAACGCATCAATTTCACTTCCCTTGATCCTCTTGACTAAGAGATCATGGCGCTGTCGATCTGTCCAATTATGAGGAAGCCCCTCTCTAAGATGACGCAGAGCAGAGACAAGAAAAACACCAGCCCCAGCAAAAGGCTCGTAAATTTTTGGAGGCTCAATTGCATCTCGCCAGAGATCGAGACGACCGACGACATACTCGGCCACATGTCGCGGTGTGCTGTGCGTACCATAAATACGCCGTGTCTCCGGCGTAACCAACGTATTTTCATATACAAAGGCAAGATCATCTGCGGAGATATTGGAAACATTCAATCCAGCGCGCAAGATATCCCACGCAGCAGATAGCTTGCCACCCACGACGCCCGCAGGAAATGGATCAGTAAGTCCGTAGAAACTTCCGATAGCGGCTAAAACTGAGCGAACGTCATACTTATTCCAAGTCGTACTCGCGCGATGTTCGCGATCCGTCAGAATCTTAGCGGCAACGAGTCGGAAAACCCCTTGGAACATTGCTTTATCGTCATCCGCAACTCCGGCGTCTCGCGTTGCCGCAAGTGTTTCATTCAGCAGCCTGTCGAGTTTCTCGTGAATCTGCCCCTCGATTGCCGGCATAAGACCGATATCGACAAAATCGAGTTGGTAAGCGGAATTGAAACGACCAATCGATTTCGCTCTATGGATAGAATCAGGATTCCAGGTCCCTCGACGTGCCTCAAAAAGCCTGTCGATCGCATCCAGCGAAGCACGTTCGATTAGACGAGGTGGCCCATCTGCATAGACCTGCCAGACGGACACCATCTCCGCCTCGACCACGAAAAAAAGCGGTGCACCCAAGTCACGGAAGCTGCGCACGAGGACTTCCGCGCCATTTTGCTGTACCTCAGCAGCACCGAACGCCGCTGATCGATAAGACGGAGGCGTTTGCGTAAAGACGGCAAGCGGCGCTCGTCGTGTGGTGGGCTCTCCAGGCGTTGTTAGCGCGCTAAAAGGATAATCACGCACAATCGCGTCCGAGCGATAACCAAGACGTTCTGTCTCTTTAGCGATCCGATCAAGGGCAGCGATCATCGGCGCCTCCTTGAAACAACAGCGACAGGCGGAAATGCTAGACTTGATTGCACCTCAATGTCGGCGGCAAGAAGCCGTTCACGCAGTTCGCGAATGACAGGTTCCATTGGAATTACAACCGCAGGCTCTTCTCCTGGAAACGGAGCGCCCTGCTCGATGAAAGATACCTGCCCAGCCCTGAAGAACAGCACAGCGGACAAGCGCTCAAGCTGAGGCCAAGCTTTTTGTTCGCACAGTGCAAAAAGTTGAGAAGCCAAAGGAGCCAATCGGCCGATCGACACACCGCCGAGGTCAACCGCTCGTTTAGCGATCGCTGTCGCCACCAGTTCACTTGGTCCAAAGCAAGGACTATGGCCCGCTACCGCCGATAGTGCGGGCAGGTCCCTTTTCCAATACCGAAACGTCTCCTTCGTCAAACCGAGAGCGTCCCGGAACTGTCCCGGAGTGTATCGAATCGCCAGAGCACGCTCCAAAGTGTTGTTTACAACACCTTATCATGGGCCAGACCAGCGGTCTACTCCGTGCGCCGCGCCTTCGCGAACCCGCGATCCGTGGCAATGAACCGCTCCAGCATGGGCACGATCAGTTTCACCGGATCGGTTGCGGGCTGACCCGTCTCGCGAGCCAGTACTTCGGCATAGGCGACAAGATCGCGATGAAGCGACGCAGGCAGCTCTGTCGTGATCTTCACAGGCTTGTCGTCGGCGATGGGGCCGAGTTTCAGCTTCGTCATGGTCAACCTCTATAGGGCTCGAATACAAGATCGCGGGTGACGATGACGCGGACGGGGAAGCCCGGCCGAATAGTTAGCGTCGGCGCGACGTTGAGCTGGCGGCGGATGATCTGCTGCCCCGCATCGTTGATGGTGTCCTGACCGCCGCTGCGGATGGCGCGCAAGAGCCGGTTGTCGTCATCGACAGCTAACTCGGCGCCAACAGAGAGTAGCGTCGAGAGACCAGCGGCCTTGGCGAGATCCCACCAGTGATAGTCAACGCCATCCTCAAGACCGGCATAGCCCTGCGTGTCCGCGCCGGGCTGACGCTCCAGCACAATGGAGCGACCGCTGGGCAGGATCAGCCTGTTCCAGACGAGCAGCACACGACGCTGCCCGAACTGCACGTTGTTGTCGTACTGGCCGATGATGCGCGTGCCCTGCGGCACGAGCAGGATGCGCCCCGTGGGGCTGTCGTAGATGTTCTCGGTCACTTGCGCCGTGATCTGGCCGGGCAGATCGGAGCGAATGCCGGTAATCAGCGCGGCCGAGATCACCGCTCCGGCCTGAAGGACATAAGGCGATGCCGGCGGCATGACGCGATCCGACGACGTGGTGCGCCGATCGACGGCGGCGTTGAGGAAAGCAAGCTGCTTATCCTGTGCGGTCGGCTGACCGGGTTGGCCATTGAGGCCGGCAAGGTCGAGCCCGGTGAGGTTCGGCATCGCCGTGCTTCCCGGTGTGCCGGCAGGATTCACGGTGCGAGCCTCGGTCTGGAAAAAGACCTTGCTGACGCGCGCGGCTTCTTCCTCGGCCAGCCGCCGTTCCTCGGCGCGATCCACGGTCGGCGTCGCCATGACGGGCGGCGCGACGGGCTGGCCACGGTTCTGCGCGTTGACAATGGGCCGGCCGAGATCGCCCGGCAGCGCGGGACCGAGAACCGGACCAGCATAGTCGCGCGGCAATCCAGCGAGACCATCGGCGGTCTGCCGGTTGTCGGTCGAATAGAGTTCTTCGCCGCTCTTGCCGGCGTCGCGGGTCTGAAGCGCGTAGATCAGCGCCCCGCCGATCCCGACCAGGGCGACGGTGCCGACGCTCGCCAGCACCTTGCGCGACAGCCGTGTGACGCGCGGCGGTTCGGCGCGAAGCCGCATCGGTGTGGCGTTGGGCTCGCTCTTGCCGGCGGTCGTGTCGTTCTCGCTCATGACGATGGCCTCCCGTCGGTACGGACAATCCTGACGGTCTGCTGGCGGTCGCCGCTGCCAAGGCGCAGCTCGGCCGCGCCGAACAGGCGATCGACGATCAGGATGTTGTGGTAGATGCGGCTGTTGACGATCTGCGCTTCACCGTCCGCGCCGAGCACAAAGATCGGCGGCATCTCGCCCTGCACGATGCCGCGCGGAAACTCGACATAGACACGGCGGCCGTCGTCATAGACGGCGACCGGCTTCCATGGCGGCGTGTCGCCGGTCAGCCCATAACGATAATTGCGGGCGGACGCGGCCGGGATGACCGGCGTTGCCGGGACAGCGTGGCGTCGATCTGCTGGCGATTGGGAATAGGCCCAGGCGACCGCCGGCATGTAGGGCTTCTCGCCGGAGCGCAGTTCGACCATGTAGGTGCGCCGATCGGTCGTGATGATCAGATTGGTGATGATGTCCGCGCGCGAGGGTTTCACCAGCACATGGACGCGCCGGGTGACGCCCGATCCGCTTTCGGTGTCGCCGATGATCCAGCGCGCGGTGTCGCCGGCCGCGATCGGGCCTGCGCCGGTCAGGTTCTCGCCAGGCTCGAGCGCGATGTCGGTGATCTGGCCGGGCGCGGCATAGACCTGATAGAGCGCGCCGTCGCTCCAGGGATAAATCTGGATGGCGTTGTAGTAGCCTTCGCGGCGTGGCTGCACGCGCGCTGCGGCGTTGGCGTGCTCGACGCGCGCGACCGGCGTGGTGGCCGCCGTGCCACCCTTCGCCGGTGTCCAGGCTGGCGGGATATGCAGCGGCTTCGGTCGATCGTCGGTGACGGATGTGGGCACGGCCGGCAGCGGCGGCACATCAGAATCGTAGCTGATCTGCGGCGGCTTGTAGGTGGCGCAGCCTGCCAGCGTCGTTGCCGAAAGCAGGACAACCGCGATTGCGGATTTACGGAAAGACACATTCCCGCTTCTGCGGATGATCGTGCTCATTGGCTCATCTCCCGCGACCAGTTGATGGCGTTGACGTAGATGCCGAGCGGGTTGACCTTCAGCCGCTCGGTGTCACGCGGCGGCTGGATCGCGATGGTGAGGATCGCGGTCCATCGCTCGGTGGTGGAGAGCTGGCCGTTCTCGTAGTGCCGTTCGGTCCAGGCGACGCGGAAGGAATCCGCCGACGCGCGGATGACGCTGGAGACTTCAACGGCAATCTGCTGCTTGCCGACCTTGGCGAAGGGATCGTTGGCACGGGCGTAATCATTGAGCGCGGCAGCACCCCGATCGGTCGTCCAGTCATATGCGCGCAGCCAGTTTTGCCGCACGATGATCGGATCAGCCGGAATGCTCCTGACCTGTTCAATGAAACGGGCCAGATGCCACGCCACCTGCGGATCGGTCGGGCGGTAATCGGCCGTGGCCGCTGCCACGGCCTGCGCCTGGCCGAGCTTGTCCACTTGGACAACCCAGGGCACGACAGTCCCGTGCGCGGATTGCCAAACCAGGGCGGAGGCGAAGCCCGCCGACAGGATCAGTGATCCGAAAGCCATCAGCCGCCAGTTTCTCGCCTGCACGCGGGCCGAGCCGATACGCTCGTCCCAGACCTGTGCGGCCTTCTGATATGGGGTCTCGGGTTGCGGGGTCTTGCCGTAATGCGTGGCGGGTCGCCTGAACAGATTCATGAGCGGTCACTTTCGGAGAGGTTGACGGAGGAGCCGGAGCCATGGCCGTCGCCGGAGCGCACGGCGTGAGCGGTCGTCTGGACGGCATGGCTGGCATGGCCGGATCGGCGCATTCGCTGCGCCCAGGCGGGCGGCGTGCCTGTCGCCTGAGAGGATGCCGAAGCAACGTCGGCCGCGCCGCCAACCGTGCCCATGGTGGAAGAACCGCCGGTTGCGGCAAAGCCGGACTTGATCCCATCGGTGAAGCTGGATTTGACGTTTGCGGCCGCACGGCGTAGCGGCGACATGGCCGCGCCGCCGGCAGCGCGCGCGATACCGCCAGCGCCGGAAGCGACGCCGGAAGCGCCGGACTGGCCCATGGAGCCCAAGGTATAGGCAGAGGACGCCGCGCCGGCTGCGGTCGCGCCGCCGCGCACGGCGGCAGCACCTCCGGAGAGTGCGGCTGCCCCACCTCTCGCGGCCAGCATCGCACCGCCGCCGGCGGCAAAGGCTGCTCCACCAACGGCGAGGCCGGTGCCGATGGCCGCGCCGGCGCCAAGCTGCGGGCCGCCCGAGACAAGGCCGGATGCGATGCCGGGACCGAAGATCCCGAGGCCGACCAGCGAAAGTGCTGCAAGCACGATCGCCATGGCGTCGTCGACGCTCGGCGTGACGCCGCCGAAGCCGCGCGTGAACTCGCTGAACAGGGTCGAGCCGATGCCGATGATGACGGCGAGCACCAGCACCTTGATGCCGGAGGAGATCACGTTGCCAAGCACGCGCTCGGCCATAAACGCGGTCTTGCCGAACAGACCGAAGGGGATCAGCACGAAGCCGGCGAGCGTGGACAGCTTGAACTCGATCAGCGTCACGAAAAGCTGGATCGCCAAAATGAAGAACGCGAGGATGACGAGCGCCCAGGCGAACAGCAGGCACGCGATCTGAATGAAGTTCTCGAAGAAGGCGACCCAGCCCATGAGGTCGGAAATGGATTCGAGCAACGGCCGCGCCGCGTCGAGCCCAGTTTGTGCGACCTTGCCGGGGCGCATCAGGTCCTGCACGGTGAAGCCCGTGCCGCTCGCCTTCAGCCCCAGCCCGGCGAAGCTATCGAAAACGATCTTCGCCAGATTATTCCAGTTGCCGATCAGATAAGCGAACACGCCGACGAACAGCGTCTTCTTGACCAGCCGCGCGAGAATGTCGTCGTCCGCGCCCCATGACCAGAACAGCGCGGCCAAGGTTACGTCGATGACGATGAGGGTCGTCGCCACAAAGGCGACCTCGCCGCCGAGAAGACCGAAACCTGAATCGATGTAACGGGTGAAGGTGCCGAGGAAATTGTCGATGACGCCGGAGCCGCCCATGTGTCACCGCCCTTCGCTGGAGGCTGGCGATGCGGGGGCGGACGTGCGGCCAAGGAAGCGGTCGCGTGTCTCGGCCCATGTGCGCAGGCAAGCTGCATCGCGCACGGCTGCTTCGCCAAGCTGCTGGCATCGGCGCTGACTCTGGCGCAGCGGATCGCGTTCGCGTTGAAGAACGCGCACCGATGGCGATGCCAGCACGTCGTCCTTGCGCGTCATCTCGACCACTGTTGCGGTAATCGCGATGGCGACGAACACGATAGCGCCGAGACGCGCCAGCATCTTGCCGTCCATGACGTTGCTCCCCTTCTGGCCCTCAGTTGCCGAACATGCGGGCGTTGCCGGGCGTGTAGCCCGCGCCCGGCGTCAGGAAGCGACGGCGCTGCTCGCGGCCCTGTTCGGCCGCGGCCGCTCGTTCGGCCTGCGACAGCGCATCGGCGCGGCCGTTGGCGGAGACGAGCGCGACCAGATCGGAAAGCTGCTGCGACTGAAGCGCGAGCAACTGGTTGCCGGCCTGCGTGGCTTGCAGCGCTCCGGTCGCGCCCTGGCTCTGGTTGACGAGGTTCGACATCTGCGTGCGGTTGGTGTCAATGTTGCCGACGACGCCGGCCTGCACGCGCATCGCATCCTGCAAGCCGCCGACCGTGTTCTGCCAGCGCGAGCGCGCGTCGGTGACAAGCTGCCGGTCGGTCGCCGACATCGAGACGTTGGCGTATTTCTGGCTGAACATCTGGTCGATCTTCTGAACATCGAACGCGATGTTCTGCGCCTGATTGAGAAGCTGTTGCGTCTTCTGCACGGACTGCTGAAGCTGCTGGAGTGTCGAGAACGGCAGGCTCGCCAGATTGCGGGCCTGATTGATGAGCATCTGCGCTTCGTTTTGCAGGCTGGTGATCTGCTGGGTGATTTGCTCCAGCGAACGCGCGGCGGTGAGCACGTTTTGCGCATAGTTCGACGGGTCGAACACGATGAGAGCGTGCGCCGGCGTCGCGAGCATCGGCGTGAAAGCAATTGGTGCTGCCAGCATGGTCGCGGCCATGAGGACGGCGCGCGAACGGGAATGGCGAATAGTCATGGCAATGTCTCCTTGTTGATGAGGTTGGGAATGAGATCGGCCGCCCAGCCGGCATCGCGGGCGTTGAGCCAGGCCGCGAGGAATCCTTCGCGGCCGTGCTCGGCGACGATCTGCGCGATCAATGTCTGGTCGGATTTGGAGGACGCGGCGCAAAGCGCGAGGCCGACTTCGGACAGGCCCAGCTCGAACAGGCGATTGCCGCGCCGCGACTGGCAGTAGTAGTCGCGCTTCGGCTTCGCCCGCGCGAGGATTTCGATCTGGCGATCATTGAGGCCGAAGCGCCGATAGATCGCGGTGATCTGCGGTTCGATGGCCCGTTCGTTCGGCAGCAAGAGCCGCGTCGGGCAGCTTTCGATGATGGCCGGCGCAATGGCCGAATTGTCGATGTCGCTGAGTGACTGCGTGGCGAAAATGACGCTGGCGTTCTTCTTCCTGAGTGTCTTCAGCCATTCGCGAAGCTGGCCGGCGAAACCTTCGTCGTCCAGCGCAAGCCAGCCTTCGTCGATGATGAGCATCGTCGGGCGGCCGTCGAGCCGGTCGCCGATGCGATGGAACAGATAGGCGAGCACGGCGGGCGCAGCGCCTGTCCCGACAAGGCCCTCTATCTCGAATGCTTGCACTTCCGAACTGCCGAGATGTTCGGATTCAGCGTCGAGCAACCGGCCGTAGGGACCGCCGACGCAATATGGTCGAAGGGCTTGTTTCAGGTCATTGGATTGCAGCAGCACGGCAAGGCCGGTGATGGTGCGTTCCCCGACCGGCGCGGAGGCAAGCGAGGTTAGCGCCGTCCAAAGATGCTCCTTCACCTCCGGCGTGATCGCGATGCCCTCGCGCATCAGGATCGCTACGATCCAGTCGGCCGCCCAGGCGCGTTCATAGGTGTCGTGAATACGCGCGAGCGGCTGGAGCGAGACGGAGAACTCGTCCCCTTCGGTCAGTCCGCCGCCGAGATCGTGCCAATCACCGCCCATGGCGAGCGCAGCGGCACGGATGCTGCCACCGAAATCGAAGGCGAAGACCTGCGCATCGGCATAGCGGCGGAACTGCAAGGCCAACAGCGCCAGCAGCACGGACTTGCCCGCGCCGGTCGGCCCGACAACAAGCGTGTGGCCGACGTCGCCAACATGAAGAGATAACCGGAACGGGGTGCTTCCCTCGGTCTTGCCGTAAAGCAAGGGGGGCGCACCGAGATGTTCATTCCGTTCCGGCCCCGCCCACACGGCGCTCAGGGGGATCATGTGGGCGAGATTCAAAGTGCTGATGGGTGGTTGCCGGACATTGGCGTAGGCATGACCGGGCAAGCTGCCGAGCCACGCATCGACCGCGTTGACGGTCTCGATCATGGCCGTGAAGTCGCGGCCCTGAATGACCTTCTCGACAAGGCGCAACTTCTCCTGCGCCAGACGCGGATCGGTATCCCAAACTGTGATCGTCGCGGTGACGTAGGCCATGCCCGCCACGTCGGCCCCAAGCTCTTGAAGGGCCATGTCGGCGTCCGCCGCCTTGTTCGCCGCGTCGGTATCGACCAACACCGATTGCTCGTTGGTCATGACTTCTTTCAGGATCGCGGCGACGCTTTTGCGCTTGGCGAACCATTGCCGCCTGATCTTCGTCAGCAGCTTCGTCGCATCCGTCTTGTCGAGCAGGATCGCGCGCGTGGACCAGCGATATGCGAACGCCAGCTTGTTCAAGTCGTCCAACAGACCGGGCGTCGTCGCGGTCGGGAATCCGACGATGGTGAGGACACGCACATGCTGGTCGCCAAGGCGCGGCTCCAGCCCGCCGGTCAGCGGCTGGTCCGCCAGCAGCGCGTCGAGATAGACCGGCGTTTCCGGCACGCGCACGCGATGGCGCTTGGTCGAAACCGTCGAATGCAGATAGGTCAGCGTTTCGGCGTCATCGAGCCACGCGCATTCCGGCATGAAGCCGTCGAGCAGCGCCAACACGCGGTCGGTGCGATCGGTGAACGCGCGCAGGATCTCACGCGGATCGACGCCCGATTGGTCACGGCCCTCGTAGAGCCAGGTTTCCGCGCGCGCGGCTTCCTCGGCCGGCGGCAGGTAGAGGAAGGTCAGGAAATAGCCCGATACGAAATGCGCTCCCGCTTCCTCGAAGTCAGCCTTCCTTTCGGCATCGACGATGGCCGACGCCGGATCGGGAAAGATGCTGTTCGGATAGATCGAAGCCTCGTGCCGCTGCGCTTCGACAAAGATGCTCCAGCCCGAGCCGAGACGGCGGAAGGCGTTGTTGATGCGGCCGGCGACGGCGACCAGCTCGGCCGCGACGGCGGAATCCAAATCGGGACCGCGAAACCGCGCCGTGCGCTGGAACGAGCCGTCCTTGTTTAGCACGACGCCGGGGGCGACGAGCGCAACCCAGGGCAGATAGTCCGCCAGACGTTGGGCGTTGCGGCGATATTCGGCGAGGTTCAGCATGGTGCGCGCTCCCCTCAGACCGAAAGGTGGCCGGGGATGCGCAGATGCCTGCGCCCGACTTCGACAAAGAGCGGATCACGCTTCGCCGCCCACACCGCTGCGAAATGACCGATCGCCCATATCAGGAGCCCGACCAGCCAAAGGCGGAGGCCAAGGCCGACCGCGCCGGCCAGCGTGCCGTTCATGATGGCGATGGAGCGCGGTGCGCCGCCGAGCAGGATGTGTTCGGTCAGCGCGCGATGCACCTGGATCGTGTATCCCGGCACCGCATCGAGCTGTTCAAAGGCGGTCGCCATCAGACGAGCGCCCCGCCGCCGAAGCTGAAGAAGCTGAGGAAGAACGAGCTGGCCGCG
>JBDHSX010000139.1:0-10049 GCA_039808365.1 Xanthobacteraceae bacterium
TGGATTCGACGACGCTGTTGTTCTTCCTGCCGGTGATGTTCTTCTTCAGCCCGCTGCTGACCTTCGTCATCCTTGGCATCTGCGCCCTGATCGTGCTTTGGCTGCTGGCGATGCTTCCGGTCTTTCGGCGGAAAACAAGTGTCCTGGAACGGGCGGAAGCCCAGCGCGGCGCATTTCTGGTGCAAAGCATCCAGGGCATCCGGACCGTCAAATCCCTCGCTTTGGATGCCCGGCAGCGCCGGCTTTACGACGTGCATATCGCGAACGTCGCCAAGCTGCGTTTCGCGGCGGGGATGACCGGCAACCTCATGCAGGCGGTCGTCAAGCCTCTCGAACGTCTGGCCGTCAGCGGATCGATCGGGTTGGGCGTCTATTTCGCGATGTCGACAAAGGACCCGGTTTACGTCGGCGCGCTGCTCGCCTTCATGATGCTGGCGCGGCGGGTCGTTTCGCCATTGGTTCAGATGGCGCGGATGGTCGATCAATACGGCGACGCCCGTCATGCCATTCAGGTGCTTGGAGGGCTGGCGAACCAACCCAAGGAGGAAGGGCGCACCGGCCATGGCGTGAAGACGCCGCTCCAGGGCGAGGTGCAATTTTCTCAGGTGACTTTCTCATATAAGGGCAGCGTATCGCCTGCCCTCAAAGGGGTGTCGTTCGAAGCGCCGACCGGAACCACCCTCGGAATCATGGGAAAAAGCGGCTCCGGAAAAACCACCATTACCCGGCTTCTTCAGCGGTTGCATTCCGACTACGGCGGATTGATCAAGATCGACGGCATCGACGTTCGGGAATATGATCTGGATCATCTGCGGAGCAGCCTTGGCGTCGTCCTGCAGGAGAACTTCCTCTTCAGCGGGACCATCCGCGAGAACATCACGGCAGCCAAGGCCGACGCCACGTTTGACGAAGTGGTTCGCGCGGCGCGTCTGGCGGGCGCGGAAGAATTCATCGACAAGCTGCCGCGCGGCTACGAGACGTTCATTTTCGAGGGCTCGCCCAATCTCTCCGGCGGGCAACGCCAGCGCTTGGCGATCGCACGCGCGCTCATCACCAATCCCCGCATTTTGATCCTGGACGAGGCGACAAGCGCGCTGGATGCTGATAGCGAAGCGATCGTGAACGCCAACATCTCGCGCATCGCGCATGGCCGCACCATGATCATTATTTCCCACCGGTTGTCATCGCTGGTCCGGGCGGATGCTATTTTGGTCCTCGACCATGGCGAAGTCGTCGATGTCGGCAAACACGAGGAACTCCTGGAGCGCTGCGACATCTATGGCGAGCTCTGGCATCTCCAGAACGGTCACGTCGCACCCACTCCGGTAAGAGCAAGGAATCCGCGCCTTGTCTCATAAAGAATCGACACAGCTCACCACCATCCGACAGTTTCAGTCGGAAACCGACGCGATCTGCGAGGCGCCCGAGCCGCGCGGAGCGCGCCTGACGGTCTTCGTGCTGGGCGCTTTCCTGTTGAGCGGTCTGGCTGTCATGTGTTTGACGCAGCTGGACCGTGTCATCACCGGCGCCGGTAAAATCGTCTCGACGCAAAACGTCAGCGTTTTCCAAGCCCTGGATCTGTCGATCATTCGAAGTCTGGACGTCAAGGAAGGCGACATCGTCGAGAAAGGCCAATTGCTGGCAACCCTCGATCCGACATTCGCGGCGGCCGATGTCAAACAACTGCAGCAGCAAATTGCCGGGCTGGACGCGCAGATCGCCCGGGATGTCGCCGAGTTGACCGGCAACCCCCCGGTCTTTTCCGACACGACCGACCCCGATGCAGCCAAATATGTCGCGCTCCAGAGGGGCCTTTATCATCAGCGTCAGGCCCAGTTTACGGCGCAGATCAACAGTTTCGACGCGAAGATCAAGCTGGCGCAGGCGACCATCGCCAAATTGCAGGCCGACAACACGCACTACGAACAGCGGCAGCTCATCGCCGGCAAGATCGAGGATATGCGGACGATCCTGGCTGATAACGGGACCGGCTCACAACTGAACAAGTACATCTCGCAGGATGCCGCCTTGGAGTTGAAGCGGCTGTCGGACAACACCCGAAACGGCCTGACGGAAGCGCGGGAAACCCTGTCATCGACGACAGCGGATCGCGAGGCCTTCAAGCAGCAGTGGTTTACCGCCGTCAGCGATGATCTGGTCAAGGCGCGCAACGATCACGATACGGCCCTGGCCCAACTTGACAAAGCCCTCAAGCATCAGGAGGTTGTTCGCCTCTCGGCGCCAGCGCCGTCGATGGTGTTATCGCAGGCGAAGCTGTCCGTCGGATCGGTCCTCAAGCAGGGCGATCCGTTGTTTACGCTGATGCCCCTCAACACCCCCGTCGAGGCCGAAATCCAGATCCTGTCGCGCGATGTCGGATTCGTGCGGACCGGTGATGCATGCACGATCAAGATCGATGCGTTCAAATTCATCGAACACGGCACGGCAGAGGGGAAAATTCGCTGGATCAGCGACGGCGCCTTCACCACCGATGAAAACGGTCAACCCACGGACGCCTATTACAAGGCGCGTTGCACGATCGACAAAACTCATTTTTATAACGTTCCCGCCAATTTCCGTTTAATTCCGGGCATGACATTGACCGGGGACGTCAACCTGGGAACCAGATCCGTCGTGATGTACCTGTTGGGCGGTATGCTGCGCGGATACAGCGAAGCCATGCGGGAACCGTGAGGCCGCCGATGTCTGCGGTACGGCGGCTTTTTGGCAACCTGGCAACGGTCGTTCGCCCGACTTCCCATCTGGAGCGAGGCATCGCGCTGTATGACAAGCAGCAATACCTCGATGCGCTTGCCTGTTGGCGCAAGGCCGGGAGCAAGGGCAGCGCCGAAGCTCATTATCGTATCGGTCTGCTCTACGCGCGCGGCGAAGGCGTGCTCCGCAGCGTCTCCGATGCGGCGGCGTGGTATCAGCTGGCCGCCGATGCCGGCCACGCCGACGCTCAGTTCCAGTTGGGGTTGATTTATCTGGCGGGCGCATCGACCAATACGGTCGGCACGGATGCGTGGTTGAAGAGCGCCCTTCCCAAAAATCAGCAAGCGACCACCGCGGCGGTCCAGGCGTTATTCCCCAACGGCACCAACGTGGCTCAGGACTTCACGATCGCCCTGCGCTGGATCGAGACCGCGGCGCATTCCGGGAAACCCGAAGCTTACGCTGTCTTGGGCGACATGTACCGGCATGGCCGCGGATGCACGCAAGACCCCGCCAAGGCGCATCAATCCTATTCGAAGGCGGCGGAGAACAATGTGGCCGCGGCCCAGTTCGGCCTTGGCGATCTGTATTTTCAGGGACTGGGGGTCGAAAAGGACCTCGCCCTCGCGGCGCAATGGTATGAAAAGGCCGCCGAAAACGGCGATGTCCGCGCCCAACTCGCCCTCGGCTATATCTTCCTCAAAGGTCAAGGGAAGCCGGAGGACCCGGAAAGCGCCGGGCGATGGTTCGAAAGCGCGGCCGCCAAGGGCGAGCACCGCGCGCTCTATCAGGCGGCTCTGATGTATCTCGAAGGTCGCGGCTTGCCGCGCAACCTCGACCGCGCTGAAACCTATCTGCGCAACGCGGCGAAAAAGAACTACCTGCCCGCCATTCTCAGGCTCGCGGAGTTCTACTCCCAGGGCGAAGGGATTGAACCCGATCTTCGTGAAGCGGCGTCCTGGCATCTTCGGGCGGCCGAGTCGGGTGACGTTCGCTCGCAGTTTCTGGTGGGGCGATTTTACGCGACCGGCGAAGGATTGCCGCCCAATCCGCGCGCGGCGGCGAAATGGTTTCTGCGCGCGGCGGAGCAGGGTCACGCCACCGCCGCGCACAATATCGCGACCTTTTTCGCCAAGGGCACCGGCGTCCCGCAGGATTCGGAAAAAGCCGCGGAATGGTTCAAGATCGCCGCGGAGAAGGGCTTGACCGCCGCGCAATTGCAGCTCGGCAAACTCTATTCAACCGGCACCGGTCTTGAGCGGAATCACGACGCCGCGATTCAATGGCTCGAAAAGGCAACCGAGAGCGGCAACCCGGACGCCAAGATCACGCTGGCGCTCGCATATCTTCAAAACGATGCGGCCATCCAGGATCACGCGCGCGCCATCGCGCTGCTGGACGAGGTGGCCCAGACAGGCCATGCACCGGCCGCGTTACGCCTGGCCGAGATCCACAGCGGCAAATATGGCCCCGCAAGCGCCGATCCGGCGCGCGCGCTGCAATGGTATCGAAAGGCGGCGGAGGCCGGTCTCCCGGAAGCGCAATACGGGCTCGCGATGCGCCTCCTCAACGATCCGCCCGCGACGAGGAATGCGGAAGCCGCGGCGCAATGGATGGCAAAGGCGGCCCAGAACGGCCATGTCGCCGCGCAATTTCAATTCGCCGTTCTGCTCTGCATTGGGCAGGGCATCGTCAAGAATTTAACCGAAGCCGTGAATTGGTATACGCGGGCGGCTGAACAGGGCCATCCTGTCGCTCAGTACAACCTGTCGATCATGCTCGCAAAAGGGCAAGGCTGCGAGCCCACCCCTGACGCGGCGTTCACCTGGCTTCAGAAAGCCGCCACCCAGGGTCTTGCGGACGCGCAGATCAGTCTTGCCGAAGCGTATCGAAACGGCGTCGGGACGGCGGCGGACGACAAACAGACCCTGTTTTGGTACGAAGCCGCCGCACGCCAAGGCAACGAAATCGCGATCCGCCGTCTTGCTCATTTGCGCGCGGCAGGTGCCTCGCAGGCACCTGAACCGACGGCCGGCGCTCTCTCAGAACAGGCGTCTTAATAGCTGCTCCATCTCGGCCGGGACGCACTCCGGCATCATGGCGAGAGCCCATAGATCGTACTGGTTGCCCTTGGCGACGCGCACCTCGTGAAAACCGGCCGCGACGAGCGATTGTCCGAGCCGCTCCTCCGTAAATCCCGTATGATGCCGCATATAGCCGTTGCCGGCCCGCACACTGTCGATGTGGCCAAACAGCATGTCGAGCGGCGTAATCGGCCCGACCGGTGAGGTATAAAGCGGTTTCTCAAGCTCTCCCCGGACGACCCGTAGCGCGATCTCCATCAGATCGGGGCATGTGATGAGAGCGAAGCCGGAAGGCTTCAAAATGCGGACAAACTCACGCAGCGCCGTCGGCACCTCATAAGTATCGATATGCTCCAGATTATGCGATGACCAAACGGCATCGTATGTTCCGTCCGCGATCCAGGGCTTCAAGTCCACCATCGATCCCAGAATATCCGGCGCGACGTTGGCGTTCACATCCAGTCGCACCTCCTGCCACTGCGGCCCCCTGAACGCGGGATGCAGCTTCGCCGCCCTCTTGGGCCCGCACCCGACATGCAACACCTTCTTCTTCGCGGCCTTTGCACGCGGGGTCGTCGGGGCTGTCGGTGCGGTTTTCTGGGATGTTGACATGTCGGAGTTTATCGCCGCCTGGGCTGAAATCATGAAATTGACGAGCCTCAACGTTCGCCTGATGCGAGATTCTGAATATAGCGGGCGTAGTTGCCCTTGCCGAGCGTCGTGCTGAGTTTGGTGAGCTGATTGTGATCGATGAATCCCTGATTCAAAGCGACTTCTTCCAGACAAGCAATGCGGAACCCCTGGCGCCGCTCCAATGTGGCGACAAAATCTCCCGCCTCCTGAAGGCTGTCGGGCGTTCCGGTATCGAACCACGCAAATCCGCGCCCCATGCGTTCAACCTCAAGGCGTCCTTGCGCCAGATAGGCGCGATTGAGATCGGTAATCTCCAGTTCGCCCCGCGCCGATGGACGGAGATTGGCGGCAATATCGACAACCCCCTCGTCGTAGAAATAAAGGCCGGCGACCGCGAAGTTCGACTTGGGCGCCGCCGGCTTCTCCTCGATCGATACCGCCCGCCCTTTGTCGTCAAACCCGACGACACCGTAGCGCTCGGGATCGGCGACGCGATAGGCGAACACGGTCGCGCCCTCGGACCGAGACGTCGCTCGGGCCAGGAGATCCTGCAAACCATGACCATAAAAGATATTGTCGCCAAGGATAAGGGCCGATGGACCTCCCGCCACAAATGACGCGCCAATGATGAAAGCCTGCGCCAGCCCGCCGGGGTGCGGTTGAGGCGCATAGGACAGCGAGATGCCCCACTGGCTGCCGTCTCCCAGCAGCGACTGGAACAACGGCATATCCTTGGGCGTCGAAATGATCAGGATATCGCGGATGCCCGCCAGCATCAGCGTCGACAGCGGGTAATAGATCATCGGCTTGTCGTAGACCGGCAGCAACTGCTTGGAAACGACAAGCGTCATCGGATAGAGCCGCGTCCCGCTTCCACCAGCTAGAATAATTCCCTTCACAACGCCTGCCTCTCCTATTCGTCGACTGCCAAGCGGTTCAAACAGTCCATCAGTGATTGGTCAAGTCGCGGCAAGGTCACGCCAAACACCGCCGACAATCGCGCGCTGGACAGGACCGAGTTTGCAGGTCGCTTTGCCGGGGTTGGATAGTCGGACGTCATGATCGCCTCGACGGGAACATGACGCTGCCCCAGTCGCGCGCGGGCTTGCATGATCCGCTCCGCGAAGTCGAACCAGCTCACCGCGTCCGGGCCCGACAGATGGGTGACGCCACGATAGGCATCCCGCCAGCCCGATCCCACAACTTGTCGGGCCATCTTGAGAATCGACTGCGCGATGTCCGGGGCATAGGTGGGACAGCCGATTTGATCGCTCACCACGCGCAACCGGTCGCGCTCTTTCGAAAGGCGAATCATGGTCCGGACAAAGTTGCCGCCGAAGGGCGCATAGACCCAGGCCGTGCGCAGAATGATCGCGCGGGGGGCGTTCGACAGCACCACCCGTTCGCCCGCCAGTTTCGATTGTCCGTAGACCGTTTGCGGACCAACGGGATCGTCTTCCGTGTAGGGCCCCTTCTTGTCGCCGGCAAAGACGTAATCCGTCGACAGGTGAATCAGCGGCACGTTCAATCGCGCGGCCATCGCGGCGACGTCTGCCGCGCCGTCTCGATTGATCGCAAAGGCAAGGTCAGGCTCGGCCTCCGCGCGATCCACGGCGGTATAGGCGGCGGGGTTCACGATGATATCCGGCCGAAATCGATCGACGGCGATCTCAAGCGAGCCCCGGCGCAGAAGATCAACGTCGGGCCTCCGGCCACATTCCAGGACAACATCATGGCATGCGGCGGCGGCTTCGCGAATGGATCGGGCGACCTGTCCGTCATGTCCGACTACAAAGACGCGCATGATGCTAGGCCGGGACCAAACCAAGCCGGCTTCCGTCATAGACGCGCTCACGCAGCGGCCGCCACCAATCATGGCGCTCAAGATACCATGACACGGTCTTTGCTATGCCGGTCTCGAAGGTTTCCTGCGCGCGCCATCCGAGTTCGGCTTCCAGCTTCGAGGCATCGATCGCGTAACGACGATCATGTCCCGGCCGATCCTGCACGAAGCTGATCAGCTCGTGATGGGATTTGTCCTTGGCGCAAGCCCCGTCCATCAGCGAACAGATCTGGCGCACCACGTCGAGATTGGCGCGCTCGTTTCGTCCGCCGATATTATACGTCTCGCCGAGACGCCCTTTTTCCAGAACGAGGGCCAGCGCGCGGGCGTGATCCTCCACATACAGCCAATCCCGGATCTGGCCGCCGTCGCCATAGACCGGGATCGGCTTGCCCTCATAGGCGTTGAGAATCGCCAGCGGAATGAGCTTCTCGGGGAAGTGATAGGGACCGTAATTGTTCGAGCAATTGGTCACGATCACCGGCAGGCCATAGGTGCGATGCCACGCCTTGGCGAGGTGATCGGAGGCCGCCTTGCTCGCCGAGTAGGGCGAGCTGGGATCGTAGGGCGTTTCCTCGGTAAACAATTCGCTCTCGCCGAGCGAGCCGTATACCTCATCGGTCGAGACGTGGATGAATCGGAACGTGTCCGCGAGCGCCTTGCCTTCCTGGGCCAGATACCGGCGCGTCACCTCAAGAAGATTGAAGGTGCCGACGATATTGGTCTGGATGAAAACGTCGGAGCCCGAGATCGAGCGATCGACGTGGCTTTCCGCCGCCAGATGAATCACGGCGTCGGGGCGATGCGTCTTAAATACGGCCTCGACCGCGTCGCGGTCGCAGATATCCTTGCGCTCGAAGAAAAAATTCTTGTTCGAGGCGATCTCCGCAAGCGACGCCAGGTTGCCCGCGTAAGTCAGCTTATCGAGAACGATCACATCGTGCCGGCTCTGCGATGCAAAATAGCGGCTCACCGCCGATCCGATGAATCCCGCGCCCCCGGTAATCAAGACCCGCATTATCAATGCCCAAAATGAAAGAAAGGACCGACATCAGACAAACGTGGCAAATTGCTGTCCTTGTCGGAGAGAATGACCTGATCCGGAGGAATCCCCCAATCGATGCCGAGCTGGGGGTCGTTCCAGAGAATGCCGCGGTCGCACTGCGGCGCATAGAAATCCGTCACCTTATAGCTCACTTCGCAGTCGTCCGTCAGCGTGACGTAGCCATGGGCGAATCCCGGCGGCACCCAAAGCTGTTTCCAGTTGTCGCGCGACAATTCGACGGCGACGTGACGCCCGTAAGTCGGCGACCCGACGCGGATATCGACCGCCACGTCGAGAATGCGTCCGGAACCGCACCGCACCAGCTTGCCCTGCGCGTGCGGATCGGTCTGGAAATGCAGACCCCGCAACGTCCCGCGCGCCCGGGAATAAACGTGATTGTCCTGGACCAGGTCGAAACCGGGGAGATGCTTGCGAAACTCGTCGACGCGAAACACCTCGGAAAAAAAGCCGCGCGCGTCCTCGTTCCGCTTCGGCGAAACGACCATGACACCGGGCAACTCTAGCTTCTGGAAATCCACGGCGGGTCCCATCCTGTCGCGTTCCGGCGCGCGGCCGGTCGCCTTGTGTAAGGGTGCGATGCAGTATTACAATAATGGGACTTACATGGAAACTCCGCTTCAGACCCTTCCAAGACGCCCTGCAAGCTCCTGTTTCCACATGCGAATCCTGACCACTGGGCGGCCACGGCGATGGATGCGTCTGAGTTCCTGAACGCCCGCCTCGCCGCGATTCGCCAATGCTGGCGACGGCTCCGTTACTGGGCATATTTTCCCATCATCGACCGGTTTCAGGGGCGGCGCGCGCGGGCCGGCGCCGTCGCGATTCGCGAACGCCTGCCGGGCGGTGATCCGCTGGCGCAATCGGCGTCGGTGGCGGTCTATGTCCATTACGATCCGGCGGGGGATGTCGCCGATTACGTCCTCGACCAGTTGCGCCAGCTCGTGCGCGCCGGCTTCAGGATCACCTTCGTCACCAACTCCCCCCAATTCCCCGAGGCGTCGCGCGCGCGGGTGTCGCCGCTCTGCCGCGAGATGCTGTGGCGCTTCAACAGGGGACTGGATTTCGGCGGCTATCGCGACGGCCTGAGGACGATCGGCGATCTCACGGGGCTCGATCGCGTCGTTCTCGCCAATGACAGCGTCTACGGCCCGTTCCGCGAGCTTAAGTCTGTTCTCGATGAGGTCGATCCGCGCCGCGTCGATTACTGGGGCATCATCGACAGCCTTGAGCAGACGCGGCACATCCAGTCGTTCTTTCTGTTGTTCTTCGGCGCCGCCTTCAAATCGGAGGCGTTCGATCTGTTCTGGCGCGCGATGCCGCTGATCGACGACAAGGGCTGGGTGGTGCGCAACGGCGAGGTCGGGCTGTCGCGATGTCTCGGCAAGGCGGGGCTGCGCGGCGGAACGCTGGTGTCCTATGCCGAGGTCGCGGCGTTCCTTGCGCAAGACCGGCGGCGGCCGGAAACGCCGGCGGAACAGCGCTTCTGGAAGCGGGTGCGCTCACGGATCAGGGGCCGCATCCCGCTCAATCCGATGCACTATTTCTGGGACATCATCATCCTTGAGTTCGGCTGCCCGTTCATCAAGCGCGATCTGTTGCGCGCAAATCCCGCCAACGTCCCGTCGCTGTCACGCTGGCCCAGCGTCATCGAAGCGCGAAGCGCCTACGATGTGACGATGATTCAAAGGCACCTCGCAAAGCGCGCGGA
>JBDHSX010000140.1:0-9942 GCA_039808365.1 Xanthobacteraceae bacterium
TTGCGGCGCGGACGGCTCCGGCGCGGCGATCGCCATTCGCGTCGCCGGCGCGGGCGTCTCCGCCACGGCCGGCGGCGCTTCCGACTCCAGCGCGCGCGGCGGATTGACGTGGGACGGAATCGTTCCCGGCAATTTGGCCGACATCAGCGAGACGTTCGGCGGTTCGGGATCGGACAGCCCGGTCGCCGCGCCGCCGGGAACGTGGGCGGCGAACACCTTGTTCATGCCGCCGTCGATCCCGGTGTTCAGGCGCGCCACCGGCGTGCCCTTGGCGACCAGCTCGGCGACCTTGGCGTCGTCGGCGCGCTCCTTCGCCTTCACCGCGTCGGCCACCTCGGCGTCGACCGTATAGGCCGGGCACGGGCCGGCGGGGTTGAAGGTGAGCGGCTTGGTCGATCCCGGCAGCGGGACCGCGTCGAACACGTACTTCTTCTCGCAGAAATCGACCCTGGGCTCGCGGCGCGTGACCTCGAAGTGATCGTAGCCGACCTTGATCATCTTCCAGAACGGCATGTTCGGATTGTTGCGATGCTTGGCCATGTTCACCGGCGTCATCCGGAACGGATAGGCCTGCACCTGGAACGCGCGCTGACCGCCGAAGAACGATTCGCGGCCCAGCGCGTAGATGTCGGAAATCTGCTCGTCGGTCATGGCGTAGCAGCCGCGCGACGAGCAATCGCCATGCACCATCAGTTGCGAGCCGGTGCGGCCGAGCGCCTTGTCGAAGGCGTTGGGGTAGCCCATGTTGAACGACAGGTAATAGGCCGACTGCGGATTCATCTGTCCGCGCGTGATGGAATAAAACCCTTCCGGCGCCTGGCGGTCGCCTTCGCGGACCTTGGGGCCGAGATCGCCCGACCAGCGGCAGATCGGATAGGTTTCCAGAAGCGCGAATTCGCCGGAGCGGGTCTGCTTCCAGACTTCGAGTTCGGCTTCCTGCTTGAACAGGCGGATCAGGATCGGCGATTGCAGATCCATGTCCTTCTTCTGCATTTCGGCGATCAGTTTTGGCGGCACCGGCTTGCTGGCCTTGGCGTTGCCGGCGAGCGACCCCTGATCGGTGTTGCAGCCGGCCAGGAGCGCGCCGGCGCCAAGCACCGTCGCCGTGGCGAGCGCGCGAGTCCATAACCGGAAATTCACAGCCAAGCTCCGCAACGGATGGGCAAGTCCGCCCCCCAAGATCGACACGTCAAGAGCGACACGTCAGGCCCCCAGCCATTGAATAAAATCATATCGTCAAAGGATACCCGCCGGCAACCTATGCACGGCGCCGGCGCGCGGCTGCCTGCGGCCGTGGTGAACAGAGCTTAAACGCCACACTCGCGGCCGAATTAGGGCCGCGCAGGGCGAACCCCGCCATGGCCGTCCCCTTGGGCGGCCTCGCGATTTTCACCCCAGCTTGCGGCCGATATCGAGGAATTTCTGCCGGCGCTGGCGGCGCAGGGTGTCGCCGTCGAGGCTGCGCAGGTCGTTCATGGCCTGGGCGATGGCGTCGCCGGTGGCCGCGATGATCGCCTGCGGATCGCGGTGAGCGCCGCCGACCGGTTCCTTGATGATGGCGTCGATGACGCCGAACCGCGCCAGATCCTGCGCGGTGATCTTCATGTTGGTGGCGGCCTCCTGCGCCTTGCCGGAATCGCGCCACAGGATCGACGACGCCGCTTCCGGCGAGATCACGCTGTAGATGGCGTGCTCCAGCATCAGGACCTTGTTGGCGGTGGCGATGGCGATGGCCCCGCCGGAGCCGCCCTCGCCGATGATGACGGCGACATTGGGCACCTTCAGCGAAAGGCAGGCTTCGGTCGAGCGGGCGATGGCCTCGGCCTGGCCGCGTTCTTCCGCGCCGATGCCGGGATAGGCGCCGGCGGTGTCGACCAGCGACAGCACCGGCAGGCCGAAGCGGTCCGCCATCTCCATCAGCCGCACCGCCTTGCGATATCCCTCGGGCCGCGCCATGCCGAAATTATATTTGAGCCGGCTTTCGGTGGTCGCGCCCTTCTCCTGACCGAGAACGCAGACGCTTTCGCCGCGGAAGCGGCCGAACCCGCCGACCAGCGCCTCGTCCTCGCCGAATTTGCGGTCGCCGGCCAGCGGCGTGAATTCGGTGATCAGCGCGTTGACGTAATCCATGCAGTGCGGCCGCTGCGGGTGGCGCGCCACCTGCGCCTTCTGCCACGGGGTCAGCGCGCCATACAATTCGCCGAGCGCCTGCCCGGCGCGGCCCTCGACCCGCGCGATCTCGTCGGCGATGTCGCTGCCGCCGGCGGCCAGCGCCCGCAACTCGTCGATCTTGGCATCGAGTTCGGCGACGGGCTTTTCGAAGTCGAGATAGCTGCGCATGGGACGGGTCATTCACACCAAATGTCGGGCCGCAGGCACCGTGCCGGAAGGGCGATGCGCCACGCGCTGAAACTGGACTCGCGCGCTTTTCAAGTCAAATGCCGTTCCGAGTCAAGCGCCGCGCCCGGCCAGAAACGACAAAAACATTAAAAATCAATGCCTTGCGATGGAGGCACCCGCTTGACGCTATCCTTCCGCGAGCGGATGCAGGTCGCGGACCAGGCTTTTCAGCCGGTCCTCGACGACATGGGTGTAAATCTGCGTCGTCGAAATATCGGTATGGCCGAGCAGGGTCTGCACGATGCGCAGATCCGCGCCGTTGTGCAGCAGATGGCTGGCGAAGGCGTGGCGCACCACATGCGGGCTGACGAGCCGCGCCGGCAGCCCGGCCGCGACCGCCAGATCCTTGAGGTCGCGGGCGAAGTGCTGCCGCGTCAGATGGCCGCTCTCGCCGAATGACGGGAACAGCCATTTCGACGGTTTCGGCGCTTTCGCCGCCGGGTTCTGTTCGCCCTTGGCCTCCTGCGCCGAGGCCATGGCGGCGAGGTAATCCGCCATCGCCCGCCGCGCCGATTCGTTGAGCGGCACCAGCCGTTCCTTGTCGCCCTTGCCGCGCACCACGATCATGCGGGCGTCGCGCCGCGCCGCCGACAGCGGCAGCGACACCAGTTCGGAGACCCGCAGGCCGGTGGCGTAAAGCACTTCCAGCAGGCAATGCAGCCGCGCCGCCCGCGCCTGTTGCGCCCCGGATTGCCCCGGCGTCTGCATCAACTCGCGCGCCCGCGACAACAGCCGGTCGACGTCGGCGATCGACAGCACCTTCGGCAACGGCCGCCCGCGCTTGGGGCCGGAGAGGATCGCGGCCGGATCGTCGGCGCGGATCCCCTCGTCGAGCAGGAAGCGGAACAGATGCCGCGTCGCCGACAGCCGCCGCGCCACGCTGGAGGACTTGAAGCCGCGCGCGTCGAGATCGGCGAGGTAGTCGCGCAGCCCTTGCGTCGACGCGCCGGTGAAATCCTGCCCGGCGTGCTTGAGGAAGGCGGCGAGGTCCTCCAGATCGCGGCGATAGGCCGACAGCGTATTGTCCCCCGCGCCGCGCTCGGCGGCCAGCATGTCGAGGAACAATTCGATCAGGCGGGAATCGGAAGTTGCGTTTCGGCTCATGGCGCGATGCTACCGCAAGTTCGGTACGGGCGAGTTAATCATCTGCTCTCGTCATTCCGGGGCGCGAGCCCTGCGCGAGCGAGCCCGGAATCCATAACCGCCGCCGGGCGTATGGATTCCGGGCCTGCGCGCCAACAGCGCGCCTCCCGGAATGACGGCTTCAGCGAATAAACCTCCGCTCAATCCTTGAGAAACTTGTCGTTATGGATCGTCACCGTCATCTCGCGCGGCGACGGATTGACGAAATTGGCCAGCGCGAACACCGCGCCATAGGCCAGCCCGGCGATGATCGCGACAACGGTCAGAAATCGCAGCAGGCTCGGCATCACGGTCTCTCGAAGGGAGCGGCGACGGAACCGCGCCGACGATTCCCTCAATGACTACCATATCTTGCGTCCGGCGTGGCAACAGCCTCTGGCAGGCCGCCGCGCGGCGGTAGTATAGAGGGGCCAATAGTCATTCCGGACCCCAGATGACCGACACTGCCCTACAACCCGGCCTTCCCGGCATCGCGGAGCGCGAGATCGTCGCCGCCCTTGGCGCGCGCGCCATCGTGCTGGTCGGTATGATGGGGGCCGGCAAATCCACCATCGGCCGGCGGCTGGCGGCGCGGCTGCATCTGCCGTTCCGCGACGCCGACGTCGAAATCGAGACGGCCCATGCCGGCATGACCATTCCGGAAATCTTCGCCACCCATGGCGAGCCGTATTTCCGCGACGGCGAGGCGCGGGTGATCGCGCGGCTCCTGAGCGGCGGCGCCGGGGTGCTGGCCACCGGCGGCGGCGCGTTCCAGCGCGAGGAAACCCGCCGGCGCATCCATGATGGCGCGGTGTCGATCTGGCTCGACGCCGACGCCGAGACCATCCTGCGCCGGGTCAAGCGGCGCGCCGACCGGCCGCTGCTACAAACCGCCGATCCGGCCGCGACCATCGCCCGCCTGATCGCCGAGCGCAGCCCGAACTACCGGCTGGCCGATATCACCATCGCCTCGCGCGAAGTCCCCCACGAGAAAATCGTCGACGAATGCGTCGCCGCGCTGCACGCCCGGCTGTGCCCCGCCGCCGCATCCGCCCATTCCCCGCAGCAGGATCCCACGCCATGACCGTGTCGCTCTCCCACAACAGCCCGACCGTGGTCGAGGTCGCGCTGGGCGATCGCGCCTATGACATCGTGATCGGACGCGGCCAGATCGCCACGCTCGGCGAACGCATCCATGCGCTGCGCCCCGGCGCGCGCGCCGCCATCGTCACCGACCGCACCGTGGCGAAGCACTGGCTGGAGCAGACCGAGGCGTCGCTGGCGCAAGCCGGCATCGCTCCTTCGCGTATCGTGGTCGAGGAAGGCGAAGGCTCGAAAACCTATGCCGGGTTCCAACAGGTCTGCGAGGGGCTGATCGCGGCGAAGATCGAGCGCAACGATCTCGTCGTGGCGCTGGGCGGCGGCGTGGTCGGCGATCTCGCCGGTTTTGCCGCGGCGGCGGTGCGGCGCGGCATGGATTTCGTTCAGGTGCCGACCTCGCTGCTGGCGCAGGTCGATTCGTCGGTCGGCGGCAAGACCGGCATCAACTCGCCGCAGGGCAAGAACCTGATCGGCGCGTTCCACCAACCGGTGCTCGTGATCGCCGACAGCGCCATTCTCGACACCCTGTCGCCGCGCCAGTTCCGCTCGGGCTACGCGGAAGTCGCCAAATACGGCCTGCTGGGCGACGCCGCGTTCTTCGCCTGGCTGGAAGCGCATCATGCCGAGATTTTCTCGGGCGGCGCCGCGCGCGAACACGCCATCGCCACCTCGTGCCGCGCCAAGGCGGCGATCGTGGCGCGCGACGAGCGCGAGCATGGCGACCGCGCGCTGCTCAATCTCGGCCACACTTTTGGCCACGCGCTGGAAGCCGCCACCGGGTTTTCCGACCGCTTGTTTCACGGCGAGGGCGTGTCCGTCGGCATGGTGCTGGCGGCGCAATTGTCCGCGCAACTCGGCCTGATCGCGCCGGATGACGCCACCCGCATCCAGCGTCATCTCGCTGACGTGGGCCTGCCGACGCGCTTGCAGGACATCGCCGGCTTCGCGCAGGAGGGACTGGCCGACGCC
This sequence comes from Xanthobacteraceae bacterium, assembly GCA_039808365.1. Taxonomy (GTDB): domain Bacteria; phylum Pseudomonadota; class Alphaproteobacteria; order Rhizobiales; family Xanthobacteraceae; genus 62-47. The sequence continues at coordinate 5,593 of JBDHSX010000140.1, forward strand.
GACGCGCTGATGGCCCTGATGGCGCAGGACAAGAAGGTCAAGCGCGGCCGCCTCACCTTCATCCTGTTGAAGGCGATCGGACAGGCGGTGATTTCCAACGACGTCGAACCCGCACGGGTGCGCGACTTCCTCGCCGGGAAACTGGCGGAGCCGGCCTGACCCGGCATGGCCATGCAACCGCAATGAGTTCGATCGCCACACAGATCCTGATCGCCGCGCTTTTGCTCGCCGCCAACGCCTTTTTCGTCGCGGCCGAGTTCGCGCTGGTCAAGAGTCGCGGCTATCGCGTCAAGGCGATGGTCGAGCGCCGCCAGTTCGGCGCGCGGCTGGTGCGCGACATCATGAACAATATCGAGGCCTATCTGGCCTGCTGCCAGCTCGGCATCACCATGGCCTCGCTCGGCCTCGGCTGGGTCGGCGAGCCGACCGTCGCGGCGCTGCTCGAACCGCTGCTGCATCCGCTCGGCATGCCGGACTCCGCGTTGCGCTTCACGTCGTTCCTGACCGGCTTTCTGGTGTTCTCGTCGCTGCACATCGTGATCGGCGAGCAGGTGCCGAAGACGCTGGCGATCCGCCAGCCCGAACCGGTGTCGCAGTGGATCGCCTATCCGCTTCATGCCTCCTATCTGCTGTTCTATCCGCTGAACTGGCTGCTCAACTCGGCGTCGCGCGCCATCCTGCGCGCCCTGCGCGTCAAGGAAGTCTCGCACCACGAGGTGCTGACCGGGGCGGAGCTTGAGGGACTGGTCGGCGAATCCGCCGAGCATGGCGGCATCGAGAGCGGCGAGGCGGAATATCTTCAGAACGTCTTCCGCTTCGGCGACCTCACGGTGGCGGACGTGATGGTTCACCGCACCGCGATGGTGATGGTCAACGCCGACCTGCCGCCCGAGGACCTGGTGCGCGAGGTGCTCGCCAGCGAATACACCCGCATCCCGCTGTGGCGCGACAAGCCGGAGAACATCATCGGCGTGCTGCACGCCAAGGACATGCTGCGGGCGCTGCGCGCCGCCGACGGCGACGCCTCGAAGATCGACGCCTCAGCCATCGCGCTGCCGCCGTGGTTTGTGCCGGAGATGCGGCCGGTGTCCGAACAGCTCAAGGCGTTCCGCCGCCGCAAGACGCATTTCGCGCTGGTCGTCGACGAATACGGCGAGGTCGAGGGCATGGTGACGCTGGAGGATATTCTGGAGGAGATCGTCGGCGACATCTCCGACGAGCACGACGAGGCGGTGGCCGGCGTCCGCGTGCAGCCGGACGGCTCGGTGGTGGTCGACGGCTCGGTGCCGATCCGCGACCTCAACCGCGCCATGGACTGGCGCCTGCCCGACGAGGAAGCCACCACCGTCGCCGGCCTGGTGATCCACGAGGCGCGCTCGATCCCGGAGCGCGGCCAGAGCTTCACCTTCCACGGCTTCCGCTTCCGCGTGCTGCGCCGCGAGCGCAACCGCATCACCATGCTGCGCATCGGCCCGCTGCCGCGCGAGAGTAAAACGTAACAACGAAAGCCGCCCCCTGAGAGGCTATCTCGAAATGGTGCAGGCGGGATCAAACAAGCGCGGCGTCGTCCGCGCGCAGGCGAGGACCCATAACCCCTGGCATCTACGGCTCCAAAAAGTGCCCGCGACAATCATCACATAACACCGCGACGGCACGGCGTCTGGGTCCCCGCCGGTGCGGGGACGACGGCTTTCGTGGTGCGGGTCAGACGCTGAGCGACCCGCGCGCGGTCAGGCCGCCGCCTTACACGAACCGGCCGTGGCAGTGCTTGAACTTCTTGCCGGAGCCGCAGGGGCAATCCTCGTTGCGGCCGACCTTGCCCCAGGTGGCGGGATTGGCCGGATCGCGGCTGGCCTTGTCGGCGTTGGCCGCCGGCGCCAGCGAGACGTTGGCGAACGCCATCTCGTCCTCGCCGGTGTTCGGATCGAGCTTGTGGACCTCCATCGGCGGCAGCGGCTGCTGCTCCTCCGGCGGCACGATCTCGACCCGCATCAGTTGCGCCGTCACCGCCTCGCGCAAATGGGCGATCATCGCCTCGAACAGGCTGAAAGCCTCTGACTTGTATTCCTGCAACGGATCGCGCTGGCCATAGCCGCGCAGGCCGATCACCTGCCGCAGGTGATCGAGCATCACCAGATGCTCGCGCCACAGATGGTCCAGCGTCTGCAACAGGATGGTCTTCTCGACGTAGCGCATCACCTCGGGGCCCCACTGGGCGACCTTGGCGGCCATGTGCTCGTCGACGCGGCTCTCGACGCGGGCGAGAATTTCCTCGTCGGCGATGCCTTCTTCCTTGGCCCATTCGTCGACCGGCAGATTGATGTCGAGCACCCGCGTCAGTTCGTCCTTGAGGCCGGCGACGTCCCACTGCTCGGCATAGACGTGCTCGGGAATGTGCTTGCTGACGACATCCTCGACGAAGGCGCGGCGCATGTCGGCCACCGTCTCGGCGACGCTCTCGTTCTGCATCAGGTCGACGCGCTGGTCGAAGATCACCTTGCGCTGATCGTTCTGCACGTCGTCGTATTTCAGCAGGTTCTTGCGGATGTCGAAGTTGCGCGCCTCGACCTTCTGCTGCGCCTTCTCCAGCGCCTTGTTGATCCACGGATGGATGATCGCCTCGCCTTCCTTGAGGCCGAGCCGGGTCAGCATCGATTCGAGCCGGTCGGACCCGAAGATGCGCATCAGGTCGTCATCCAGCGACAGGAAGAATTTCGAGCGGCCGGGGTCGCCCTGACGGCCGGAACGGCCGCGCAACTGGTTGTCGATGCGCCGCGATTCATGGCGCTCCGAGCCCATGATGTAGAGCCCGCCGGGCTTGGTCACGGTCTTGGCCGGGCGCGAGCCCTTGGCGGGCTCGACCTCGACCACTTCCTCGGCCTTCAGCACGATCTCGCGGAATGTCTCGATCTCGGCCTTGACCGCCTCGGTGCGCCTCACCTTCTCGGCCTCGTCCTCGACGCCTTCCAGGTCCTTGGCGACGCGCATGTCGAGCGAGCCGCCGAGCTTGATGTCGGTGCCGCGGCCGGCCATGTTGGTGGCGATGGTGATGGCGCCGGGCACGCCGGCTTCCGCGACGATATAGGCTTCCTGCTCGTGGAAGCGGGCGTTGAGCACCGCGAACAGTTTTGCCGGCTTGCCGGCGCGGGCGGCGGCGTAAAGCTTGTCCATCGCCTTGGGATCGGTGAAGTCGATCTGCTTGAAGCCGTGCTTCTTGAGATAGTCGGCCAGCACTTCCGACTTCTCGATCGAGGCCGTGCCGACCAGCACCGGCTGCATCCGCGCGTTGGCGCGCTCGATCTCGGCGAGGATCGCGCCGTATTTCTCGTCCTGGGTGCGATAGACCTCGTCGTCCTCGTCGAGGCGCGCGATCGGCAGGTTGGTCGGGATCTCGACCACCTCCAGCTTGTAGATGTCGAACAGTTCGTCGGCCTCGGTCGCGGCCGTGCCGGTCATGCCCGCCAGCTTCTTGTACATCCGGAAGTAGTTCTGGAAGGTGATCGAGGCCAGCGTCTGGTTTTCCGGCTGGACCGTGACGTGCTCCTTGGCTTCCAGCGCCTGGTGCAAGCCTTCCGAATAGCGGCGGCCCGGCATCATGCGGCCGGTGAACTCGTCGATGATCACCACCTCGTCGTTGCGGACGATATAATCCTTGTCGCGGGTGAACAGCGTATGCGCCCGCAGCGCCTGATTGACGTGATGGACGACGGAGACGTTCTCGACGTCGTAGAGCGACTCGCCCTTGAGCTGGCCGGCGTCGCGGAGCAGCGTCTCGATCTTCTCCATGCCGACCTCGGTCAGCGTCACGGTGCGCTGCTTCTCGTCGACCTCGTAGTCGGACTTGTCGAGATGCGGGATGAAGGTGTCGATGGTGTTGTAGAAGTCGGAGCGGTCGTCGAGCGGGCCGGAGATGATCAGCGGCGTGCGCGCCTCATCGATCAGGATCGAGTCGACCTCGTCGACGATGGCGTAGAAGTGCTCGCGCTGGACCATGTCCTCCAGCCGGTACTTCATGTTGTCGCGCAGATAGTCGAAGCCGTATTCGTTGTTGGTGCCGTAGGTGATGTCGCAGGCGTAGGCCGCCTTGCGCTCGACGTCGTCGAGGCCGTGGACGATGACGCCGGTGGTCAGCCCGAGGAACGAATAGATCTGCGACATCCAGCCGGCGTCGCGGCGGGCGAGGTAGTCGTTGACGGTGACGACGTGAACGCCCTTGCCGGCGAGCGCGTTGAGATAGACCGCCAGGGTGGCCACCAGCGTCTTGCCTTCGCCGGTCTTCATCTCGGCGATGTCGCCCTCGTGCAGCACCATGCCGCCGATCAGCTGCACGTCGAAATGGCGCTGGCCGAG
>JBDHSX010000141.1:0-9930 GCA_039808365.1 Xanthobacteraceae bacterium
GCGTTGGCGTGGGTGAGCGAGAGCCCGGTATAGGGCCGGTCGCCCGGCGTGAGCCCGAACAGCGCGCCGAGACGCGCAGCTTCCCCGAACCGCCGGTACGGCGCGACGATCGCCTTCGGATCTCCCGTGGTGCCGGAGGTGAACAGAAGCTGCTGCGGCTGATCGGGATTGGTGACCCGCGGCGCGAGGCGCGGCCGGTCGGGTGCGAGCACCTCGCGCAGCGTCCGCGCGCCCGCGGGCAGCGCGATCTTTTCGCCGGTCTCCAGAACCCAGATCCAGGCGAGGCGGGGGAGGCGGTCCCTGATGGCGAGCACCGCATCGAGCGCGTAGTCCCCGACGATCAGCCCGCGGCATTCGGCGAAGTCGAGCATGAAGGCCAGCTTCTCGCCCTGGGCGCGCGGATCGATCGGCACGAAGACCGCGCCGGCGATCGATGCGCCCACCATCGCCTCGACGAAGGCGGGATGGTTGCGCATCATGATCGCGAATTTTACGCCGTCGACCGTGCCCGCGTCCGCCAGCGCCGCGGCGATGCGGTTGCCATTGTCCCAGAGCTGGGCGTAGGTGCGGATCTCCTCGGTCAGCGCGCCGTCCGCGCCGACGCCGACGAACGTGAGAACGTCGAGGTCGGGCTGGGCTTCGGCGCGCAGCGCGATGAGGTCCGCCAGGATCAGGTCGTCCCGCTGTCTTTCGCTCGTCATTCAGTCCTCCCGCGTCAGCACCGAGATGACGATGGCGGCGACGTCGGCGCCGAGCATTCCGCCGCCGTTCTCCGCCAGCGCCGCGCGCGCGCCCGCGACCTGACGCGCGCCGGCCTCGCCGCGAAGCTGGGTGACGAGTTCATAGATCTGCGCCGCGCCGGACGCGCCGATGGGATGGCCCTTGCGCAGCAGCCCTCCGGACGGATTGACGGGAAGGCGGCCGCCGAGACTGGTCGCGCCGTCCTCGATCAGCCTCACGCCTTCGCCGCGCGGCGCGAGCCCGAGGTGTTCGTAATAGACTAGTTCGGCCGGCGCCGAGGCGTCGTGCAACTCGACCACGTCGATGTCGGACGGCCCGAGCCCCGCGGCGTCGTAGGCGAGACGCGCCGCGTATTCCGGCACCGTCTCCTCGTCCTCCGTGGCGTAGTCCCATCCCGACGCCAGCACCGAGGCCCGGACCCGGATCGCGCGATCGCCGCCGAGCCTGCGCACCGCGTCCTCCGACGCGATGACAAGGGCGGCCGCGCCGTCGCCGATCGGTGAGCACATCGGAAGCGTCAGGGGCGGCGCCACCATCGGCGCCGCCAGCACCTCCTCGACGGTCAGTTCGTCGCGGAACTGGGCGTAAGGGTTGAGCGCGCCGTGCCGCGAGTTCTTCGCGGACACCATCGCGAAGTGCCGCGCCGTGGAGCCGTAACGCTCCATGTGCTGACGCGCCATCCGCGCGTAGAGATCCATGAACAGCGAACGCTGGCGTCCCTTGTCGGCATCGCCGCCCGACGCCTTGACGCCCGCCAGCACCTTGTCGAGCGCCTCGACGTCGACCGCGCCCTTGAACACCGCGAAGGTGCGCGCCTTGTCCTCGTGATAGAGTTTCTCGAACCCCGCCACCAGCACCAGATCATAGGCGCCGAGCCGCACCATCTCGACGGCCTGCTGGAAGGCGGTCGCCGAGGTGGCGCAGGCGTTCTCCACGTTCACGACCGGAATCCGGCCAATCCCCATGCCGCGCAGCACGACCTGCCCGGGGATCAGCACCTGCCCGGTGACGACGGAGGCGGCCGCGTTTCCCATATAGGCCGCCTGCAAGGCCGCCGGCTCGACGCCGGCATCCTTCAGCGCGGCGCCGATGGCCTCGGCGGCGAGCGATTTCAGGCCGCGCTCCGGATATTTCCCGAAGCGCGTCATCGCCGCGCCGATGACGTAGACGTTGCTGGACATCGCCGTCCTCACAACCGCGCGGTGTCGGCGAGAAGGCTTCCGCCCTTGATCGCCAGCATCTCGTTGCAGCCGTCCTCGATCAGCGAGGCACGCGCGTCGCGCAGCAGCTTTTCGAGCGGATAGGCGCGGGTCATGCCGTTGCCGCCGAACATTTGCAGCGCCTCGTTCGCGACCTCGAAAGCGGTCTGGGTGCCGGTGATCTTGGACGCGATCGACGCCTGCAAGGCGCGCACGCCCGACAGATCGTTGAAGCGGAAGACGCGCCGCGCCAGGGCGCGCGCCGCCTCCACCTTGCGCAGCATGTGAAACAGCCGGTAGCGGACGTTCTGGTGGCGGATGATTGGCACGCCGCCCTGCTTGCGCTCGTGCGCATAGGCGAGCGCGTGCTCGTAAGCCGCCCGCGCCACGCCGACGAAGCAGGCTCCCATTCCGGCGTTCGCCTCGCAGAGGATGTCGTAGACGGCGTCCGCGTACTGCTCCGGGCCGGCGGCGATGAAGCGGGCGGGGACCGCCACGTTGTCGAAGAAGATTTCACCCTGCGGCAGGGCGCGTTGGCCCATCTTGTCGAGCGGCTTGCCGCGCGAGACGCCGGGCAGATCGAGGGGAACGTAGATGTTGACGCCTTCGCGCCCCTGTCCGCGGTCGAAGGTGGTGAACAGCGTGCAGAACTGCGCCGTGGTGCCGTTCGAGACCCAGGCGGCCTTCTGTCCGTTGAGGATCACCTGATCGCCCTTGAGGGTGGCGATCAGCGACGGCCGGCTGTAGTCGGCCTGCGGATGGCCGGCCTCGCGGGTCCAGTCGAGCATGTCGGAGCCGGCGACCGGCTCGGTAATGCCCCAGCAGCCGAGCATGGTGTCCGGAAATGCCTCAAGCAGATCGAGCCGGCCCCAGCGCGCGGCCATGGTGTGCGGCAGTCCGCCCGCGCCGATCGAGATGGCGAGGCCGGAATCGCCCCAGCCCATTTCCTCGTAGATCATGGCCTTGGCGTCGGGAGCCTCCGCCGGCGGGATCGCGGCGAAGGCGGCGATGTTGAATCCGAGCGCCTGATAACCCTGGAGCGTGGTCCAATACAGCGATCCCTCGCTGATCACTTCGTCCGGCGTCATGCGATCGAGAATGGCGCCGTTCGGGCGCATCACGTCGGTCGCGAACTGTCGGCTGAGCGACAGAATGTCGCGCTGGATGTCGGTCATGCCGTGCTCGAAGCCGGTCGCCTGCAACTCGATGTAGCCGGGCGCCGCCATGAGTCCGGGACTGGCCGGAAAGCTTCCGGCCACTGGGTTGATCGGTGCGTTCATTGATGCCTGCCCTGCGTTGGTGGTTGCGTTTCGCGTCTCCATGCGGCGCGCCGTTTTCGAGGGCGCGCCGCGAGACACACTCGTTGATCGACCTCGCGGACTGAATGATCGCAGCCGTCATTTTCTTGATTTTTTCGGCCTCCGCGTCGATACTCCGCCGCGACTGGCTTGAGTGCCCCGGCCATGCGCCTCGCAACGCTCGATCGCTTATCCTTTCCGAACCTGAGCATCCGCATCATGCTGTCGATGCTGGAGGAAGCCGGTATCGATTCGTCGTCCGCGCTGGATGCGGCCAATCTCGATCATGCCGCGATCAATGATCCGAACGGACGCGTGACGGGGCGTCAGGAATTCGATTTCCAACTGGCCTATGTCGAACTCACCCGCCACGTGCCTGAATTATGGTTTCGCACCGGGCTGCGTTACCGGCTGCCGTCCTATGGCGCGTATGGCCTGGCGCTGCTGACGTCGATGACGCTCCGGCGCAGCATGGAGCTATCGGGGCAGTTCAGCGACCTGAACTATTCCCTGATGGAATACATCCCGATGTACGACAAAGGGCGGCTGATCGGCATGGCGATGGATCCGTCCGGCATCCCGGAGCCGCTCCGCGCCTTCTCCATGCATCGCGCGCTGGGCTCCGTGACCACCCTGATGCAGGATATGTGGCAAGGCGCCTGTCCGGTGACCCATCTTGAGATCTCCATGCCGGCGTTCGAGCAGCCGGTGCGCTACGAAGATGCGCTACAGATCCCGATCTCGTTCGGCGCGGCGCGCAACGCCTGGATCTGGCCCGCCGAATTTGAGAATAGGCCGCTGCCGATGGGCAATGTCCTGCTTGAGCAGACCTACGAAAGACAATGCGCCGAGATCATCGGCCGCTGCACCGGCCGGCAGGAGTTCGTCACCCGCGCCATGACGGCGCTGGTGTCCGCGCAAGGCACCTACCTGACCTGTAGCGAACTCGCGGCCGCGCTCTCGGTGTCGGAGCGGACGATGCATCGGCGGCTCGGCGAGAACAATCTCTCCTATCGGATGCTGCTCGATCAGGTCAGGTATCAGCATGCGCGCCAATTGCTGCAAGCGGGCGGGATGTCGGTCGAGCAGGTCGCCTTCAAGCTTGGCTACTCGGAAATGGCGGCGTTCACCCACGCCTTCATCCGCTGGTCCGGCATGAGCCCTTCGAGCTTCAGACGCAAGCCGGCCGGCCATCACTGATGGCGCTATCCGGGCGGCGTCAGGCGGATCGTGAAAGAGGCGCCGGTCCAAATCCGCGCCAAAATCCTGCGGCGACGGCCTGGTTTCCACCTTCGCGCGATTGGTAGCGATAAGGGAGGCCAAAGCCTCTCCCTTTCACGCGGGTTCAATCATCGCGAGCCAGCCGCGACTGCTTGTCGTTATCATTCGCCGGACCTCGCCTCGCGGCTGGTTTTGTTATTATAAGACGTGACACAGCCGGAAGGAGTGAAGGGCCCGCGAGCCGCGGCTTGCCCCTTGCTGTCGGCGCGGGACCGCGAGCATGAGCGTGACGATCTACGGCATCAAGAACTGCGACACGATGAAGAAGGCGCGCGCCTGGCTCGACGCCCACGGCGTCGCCTATCGCTTTCATGACTACAAGCAGGACGGCATCGACAAGGCGCGGCTCGCCGGATGGTGCGCGAAGGTGGGCTGGGAGACGTTGCTCAATCGCGCCGGCACCACGTTCCGCAAGCTCGCCGAGGCCGACAAGGCCGATCTCGACGAACGGGCCGCCATCGCGCTGATGCTGGCGCAGCCGTCGATGATCAAGCGTCCGGTGCTGGAGAAGGCCGGCAAGCTGGTGGTCGGCTTCAAGCCGGAGATCTACCTCAAGGAGATCGCGCCGGGGCGGTGAGGGCGCGCCGTGACATTTTGTCCGCGGCGAGGCGGCAGGAGGCCGCCGGCGGGCCGGGATCCGACTAAGGGCTAATACCGCTCGCGGCCGGTCATTCGCGCTTTGTGCCTTGCGCAATCGCGGGCAAAAGCGGCATATTCCGGACCGACGGATCGGCCCGCGACGGTTCCAGACGCCGGGTCCAGACAATTATCAGACCGGTCTGTTGACATAATTCGGTCACGCGTGGGACACAGCGCGCGAAGGCTGAGGGGGAAATTAATTGGCCGATGAGTTCATTCTTGAAACCCACGGACTGACCAAGGAGTTCGCCGGGTTCCTAGCGGTTCGCGACGTCAACCTGAAGGTTCGTCGCGGCAGCATCCATGCGTTGATCGGCCCGAACGGGGCCGGCAAGACGACGTGCTTCAATCTGCTGACCAAGTTCTTGCAACCGACCTCGGGCCGGATTGTCTACAAGGGCCGGGATATCACGTCGATGGCCCCCGCCGACGTGGCGCGGCTCGGCCTGGTGCGGTCGTTCCAGATTTCGGCGGTGTTCCCGCATTTGACGGCGCTGGAGAACGTTCGGGTGGCGTTGCAGCGCCAGCACGGCGATTCTTTCGATTTCTGGCGTTCGAAGACCGTTCTCGACCGTTTCAACCCGCGCGCGCGGGAATTGCTCGACGACGTGGGCCTGAGCGAATTCGCCAATACCCAGGCGGTCGAAATGCCTTACGGCCGCAAGCGGGCGCTGGAGATCGCCACCACGCTGGCGCTCGATCCGGAAATGATGCTGCTCGACGAGCCGATGGCCGGCATGGGCCACGAGGACATCGACAAGATCGCGGCGCTGATCAAGCGCATCTCGGCCAAATACACCATCCTGATGGTCGAGCATAACCTCAACGTGGTCGCCAACCTGTCGGACGTCATCACGGTGCTGACGCGCGGCAAGGTGCTCGCGGAAGGCGTCTATGCCGACCTGACCAAGGACGAGCGCGTCAAGGAAGCCTATCTGGGGGCGGGTCATGGTTGATGTGAAGACGGCGCCCAAGGCCGCCATGGGATCGGCTTCCGGCCCGGCGCTGCTGGAAGTCCGCGATCTTCAGGCGTGGTACGGCGAATCGCACGTTCTCCACGGCGTCAATTTCGAGGTCAGGACCGGCGAGGTGGTGACGCTGCTCGGCCGCAACGGCGCCGGCAAGACCTCGACGCTGAAATCGATCATGGGCATGATCGGCAAGCGCACCGGCTCGGTGCGCTTCGACGGGCAGGAACTGATCAAGATGTCGTCCGACAGGATCGCGCGCCTCGGCATCGCGATCTGTCCGGAGGAGCGCGGCATCTTCGCCAGCCTCAACGTCCATGAGAACCTGATGCTGCCGCCGACCGTGCGCTCGGGCGGCCTGTCGGTCGATCAGATCTTCGATCTGTTTCCCAACCTGAAGGAGCGGCTGTCGTCGAGCCAGGGCACCAAGCTGTCCGGCGGCGAGCAGCAGATGCTGGCGATCGCCCGCATCCTGCGCACCGGCGCGCGCTTCCTGATGCTGGACGAGCCGACCGAGGGCCTGGCCCCCGTCATCATCCAGCAGATCGGCCGCACCATTCAGCGGCTGAAATCCGAGGGCTTCACCATCCTGCTGGTCGAGCAGAACTTCCGCTTCGCGTCCACCGTGGCGGATCGCTTCTACATCGTCGAGCACGGCAAGGTGATCGATGGCTTCGCCAATTCCGAATTGCAAGCCAACATGGAGAAGCTGCATACCTATCTGGGCGTGTAGGACACCGAAGTAGAGAACCGGGAGGAAACATGAACAAGAAACTATCGGCTTTGATGCTGGGTACGGCGCTTGCGCTCGCAGTCGGCACCGGCGCGTTCGCGGGCGACAAGGTCGTCAAGATCGGCGTGCTCAACGACATGTCGGGCCTTTACGCCGACCTCGCCGGCCCGGGATCGGTGATCGCCGCGCAGATGGCCATCGAGGATTCCGGCCTGACCAAGAAGGGCTGGAAGATCGACGTGGTATCCGCCGATCACCAGAACAAGCCGGACGTCGGCGTCAACATCGCGCGGCAGTGGATCGATGTCGACAAGGTCGACGTCGTCGCCGACGTGCCGACCTCGTCGGTGGCGCTCGCGGTCTCGAACCTGGTCAAGGAAAAGAACAGCATCATGCTGAATTCCGGCGCCGGCAGCTCGGACCTGACCAACAAGGCCTGCACGCCCAACACCATCCACTGGACCTACGACACCTATACGCTGGCGCACGGCACCGGCACCGCGCTGACCAAGTCCGGCGGCAACACCTGGTTCTTCCTCACCGCCGACTACGCCTTCGGCGCGGCGCTGGAGCGTGACACCACCGCCGCGGTCGAGGCCGCCGGCGGCAAGATCGTCGGCGCGGTCAAGCATCCGCTGAACACCGCCGACTTCTCCTCGTTCCTGCTTCAGGCGCAGGCGTCGAAAGCCAAGGTCATCGGCCTCGCCAACGCCGGCGGCGACACCGTCAACGCCATCAAGCAGGCGGCCGAATTCGGCATCACCACCGGCGGCCAGAAGCTCGCCAGCCTCCTGATGTTCATTTCGGACGTCCACGCGCTCGGGCTCCAGACCGCCAAGGGCCTCAACCTGACCGAGACCTTCTACTGGGATCTCAACGACGGCACCCGCGCCTGGTCCAAGCGGTTCCAGGACCGCATGAAGAACCATGCCATGCCGACCATGGTGCAGGCCGGCGTCTACTCGGCGCTGCTGCATTATTTCAAGGCGCTCGACCAGCTCGGCGAGAACCCGCATGACGGCGCGAAAATGGTCGCCCAGATGAAGACCATGCCGACCGATGATCCGATCTTCGGCAAGGGTTCGATCCAGCCGAACGGCCGCGTGATCCATCCGGCCTATCTGTTCGAGGTGAAGTCGCCCGCGGAATCCAAGGGGCCGTGGGATTACTACAAGCTGGTCGCGACCATTCCGGCCAACGAAGCGTTCACGCCGCTCGACAAGAGCACGTGCCCGCTGTTGAAGAAGTAAGTCGGCGACGACGCCCGGCGGCCTCGCCGCCGGGCGCGTTCATTCATTGAGATTGTTCAGCGACGGCGGCGCGAGAAGATTATGCAGGCTCTATACGCCCAACTCCTGGTCGGATTGATCAACGGCTCGTTCTACGCGCTGCTCAGTCTCGGCCTGGCCGTGATTTTCGGCATGCTCAACATCATCAACTTCGCGCACGGCGCGTTGTACATGATGGGAGCGTTCTGCGCTTACTTCCTGCTCAACATCTTCGGCCTGAATTACTGGTATGCGCTGATCATCGCGCCGATTGTCGTCGGCATTTTCGGCATGCTGCTGGAGCGCACGCTCCTGAAGCAGCTGGCCGGGCTCGATCACCTCTACGGCCTGCTCCTGACCTTCGGCATCGCGCTGATCATCCAGGGCGTATTCCAGAACTACTTCGGCTCGTCCGGGTTGCCTTACGCGATTCCCCCGCAGTTGCAGGGCGGCATGAATCTCGGCTTCATGTTCCTGCCGATCTATCGCGGCTGGGTGGTGGTGTTCTCGCTCGTGGTGTGCCTCGCCACCTGGTACCTGATCGAGCGCACCCGGCTCGGCGCCTACTTGCGCGCCGCGACCGAGAATCCGAATCTGGTGCGCGCCTTCGGCATCAACGTGCCGCGCATGATCACCCTGACCTACGGCCTCGGCATCGGCCTCGCGGCGCTGGCCGGCGTGTTGTCGGCGCCGATCAATCAGGTGCGGCCGCTGATGGGCGCCGACCTCATCATCGTGGTGTTCGCCGTGGTGGTGATCGGCGGCATGGGGTCGATCATGGGCTCGATCATCACCGGCTTCGCGCTCGGCGTGATCGAGGGATTGACCAAGTATTTTTACCCCGAGGCCTCCAACACCGTGGTTTTCGTTCTGATGGTGCTGGTGCTGCTGGTGAAGCCGACGGGATTGACAGGACGGGCGACATAACATGTCAGTGATCACCGACAATTCCGCATCGGCATCCTCCGGGCGCGGTTTCCGCGACGAGATGGTGGCCTTCGTCCTGATGGCGGCGCTGCTGGCGGCGGTGCCGTTCACCGGCATCTATCCGTTCTTCGTCATGCAGGCGCTGTGCTTCGCGCTGTTCGCCTGCGCGTTCAATCTCCTGATCGGCTATGGCGGCCTGCTGTCGTTCGGCCACGCCATGTTCCTCGGCACCGCCGGCTATTTCACCGCCCATGCGCTGAAAGTGTGGGGCGTGTCGCCCGAGCTCGGCATCGTGATCGGCACCGCCGGCGCCTGCGCGCTGTCGGTGGTCACCGGCTGGATCTCGATCCGCCGCCAGGGCATCTACTTCGCGATGATCACGCTGGCGCTGTCGCAACTGGTGTTCTTCGTCTACCTGCAGACGCCGTTCACCCACGGCGAGGACGGCATCCAGGGCATTCCGCAGGGCATGCTGTTCGGACTGTTCGACCTGTCGAAGCCGACGATCCTGTACTACGTCATCCTCGTCGCCTTCCTGCTGGCGTTCCTGCTGATCTTCCGCACCATCAATTCGCCGTTCGGCGAGGTGCTGAAGGCGATCCGCGAGAACGAGCCGCGCGCCGTGTCGCTGGGCTACAAGGCCGACCAGTACAAGCTGATGGCCTTCATCCTGTCGGGCACGCTGTCGGGCCTCGCCGGCTCGCTGAAGGTGTTCGTGGCGCAGAACGCCTCGCTTACCGACGTGCACTGGACCATGTCGGGCGAAATCGTGCTGATGGCCCTGATCGGCGGTCTCGGCACCGTGTTCGGTCCCGTGGTCGGCGCCTTCGTCATCGTCGCCATGCAGCAGTATCTCGCCGGCTTCGGCCAGTGGGT
>JBDHSX010000142.1:0-9919 GCA_039808365.1 Xanthobacteraceae bacterium
GTGCGGCTCGGCGATCTGCCCGGCGTCGGCATGACCGTGATCGACGGCATCGTGCGCAGCCAGCGCAGCCGCAACACTCCGCCCGCGGGCAAAGTGCCGACCATCGTGACGGGATAGAGCGTTTTCGAGCGAAGTGGCGACCGGTTCGCGTGCCCCGTTCCGATTCGATCGGAACGGAAAGGCTTGAGATGCTTCCGTTTTTGACGAAGTCGCCACCGTCATGCGCAGACTTGATCCGCGCATCCATCTTCTTGAAAAACGATGAATTGCCGGGTTGAGCCCGACAATGGCGCTTCCATCAAAACAAGAAATTGTCCAGCCGGCGTCGGAGGTCAGCGCAATTTGGCGAGTAACGCGATGAATATGTCGCGTTCCTTCGGTGTCAACGGCGCCAGCGTTTCCTCCGTCACCCGTAGCGCATGGGGCGACATCTTCTCGACCAGCGCTTGCCCCGCGCGCGTCAGCGTCACGAGCAGCCGCCGGCCATCGCGCGGATCCCGGCCTGTCTCCGTCAAACCGCGCGCGGTCAGCCGATCGATCACGCCCTTGATCGTCGCCACGTCCATCGCGGTGAGACGGCCAAGCTCGTTCTGCGAGCACGGCCCCGCTTCCGCCAATTTCGACAAAGCCGCCCATTGTGTCGCGGTCAGTTGCGAACCGATGGCCGCGGTGAAGATCGCGGTATGACGCTGCGACACCTGACGCAGGATGAAGCCGACCTGCGCGTCAAGGATATACGACGCGGGCTTCGGCGCAGCCGTCCGGCCTTTTGTCGACGGCCTCCTAGCCATTGGCGCGCCCTCGCGGCGCCGTCGAAGGCAAGTCCGCCCGGATCGCCATGCCGTCAGATCGCGAGGTGGGCATCGCGAATGTCCGGCCTTGCATCGAGATCCGCCATGGTGCCGCTGAAGCGGATGCGGCCGCGCTCGATGATGGAGCAGCGATCCGAGATCAGCCGCGCGAAGTGCAGGTTCTGCTCGGACAACAGAATGCTGAGGCCCTCCCGCTTCATCGTCAGGATGGCGTGCGCCATCTGCTCGACGATCTTGGGCGACAGTCCTTCCGACGGTTCGTCCAGCAACACCAGCGACGGGTTGCCCATCAAGGTTCGCGCGATGGTCAGCATCTGCTGTTCGCCGCCGCTCATGCGGCCGCCGGGGCGGTCGCGCATTTCGGCGAGGTTGGGAAACAGCGCGAACAGCTTCTCTCTGTTCCATTGCGGCGCGCCCGCGCGCGGCGGCTGGCGGCCGACTTCGAGGTTCTCGTCCACCGTGAGGTCGGTAAAGATGCGCCGCTCCTCGGGAACGTAGCCAAGACCGGCGCGGCCGATGGCATGGGTCGGCGCTTTCGAGATGTCGTGGCCCTCGAACACGATCCGGCCCTCGCGATGCGCCACCAGCCCGACGATGGAGCGGAACGTGGTCGATTTTCCCGCGCCGTTGCGGCCGAGCAGCGCCACCACCTCGCCGGCGCCGACGGCGAGATCGACGTCGAACAGGATGTGCGCCGGGCCGTAATAGCTGTTCAGCGCGGTGACCTCCAGCTTCATGCGCCCGCTCCGTCCTGATGCCGCGCGTCGTAGACCAGGCCCTCGCCGAGATAGATCGCGCGCACCCGTGGATCGCGCCGCACCGCCGCGGGCGGGCCTTCGGCGATCAGCGCGCCGTGATCGAGCACCAGGATGCGGTCGGCGTGCTCGAACACCACGTCCATGTCGTGTTCGGTGAACAGCACGCCGATCGACTGCTCGCGCGCGATCGCCACCGTCAGCCGCATCAGTTCGATGCGGTCACGCGGCGCCATGCCGGCGGTCGGCTCGTCCATCAACAACAGTTTTGGCCGGTTGGCGAGCGCGATCGCCAGCTCAAGCCGCTTGAGATCGCCATAGGCGAGCTCGCCGCATGGCCGCTCCGCATAGCCTTCGACGCCGACCAGTGTCAGCAGCCGATCCGCCTCGTCACGCCGGAAATCCGGCGTCGAGCGCCACAGGTTGAAGGTGCGGCCGGCGTCGGACACCAGCGCGACCTGGACGTTCTCCCGCACCGTCATGGTCGGAAAGGTCGCGGTGATCTGGAAGGTGCGGCCGACGCCGAGCCGCCAGACCCGGCGCGGCGGCTGGCCGGTGATGTCGCGGTCCAGCAGGCGCACGCGCCCGCGATCGGGCAGGCGCTGGCCGTTCAGCATGTCGAAACAGGTGCTCTTGCCGGCGCCGTTCGGCCCGATCAGCGCCAGGATTTCCCCGACCGCCAGCGTGAAGGACACCTCGCGCACGGCATGGACGCCGCCATAGGACTTGGCCAGCCCGTCAACCGTCAGAAGCGGAACGGCGGCGCTCATTCCATGTTCTCCACCGGCGTCGCGCGAGGTTTCGAGATCATTTGCCGGCCGCGATCGACAAGGCTGTCGAAAGCGCCGACGATGCCCTTCGGGAAGAGCACGACCAGAGCCACGATGACGCCGCCCATCACCAGTTTCGACAGTTCAGTGTAACTCACCAGCCAGATGTTGAGCGCCTTGTAGACGATGGCGCCGACGATCGGGCCGGATACGGTTTCCACGCCGCCGAGCAGCACCATCACCAGCGAATCCACCGACAGCGCGATGCCGGCATTGTCCGGGAAGACGCTGCCCTTGAGATAGGCGAACAGCGCGCCGGCGATGCCGGCGAAGGCGCCGGCGATCACGAACGCGGCCCACTGCACCCGCTTGCCGTCGATGCCGATGGCCTCGCAACGCAAGACGGAATCGCGGGTCGCCCGCAAGGCATAGCCGAACGGCGAGAACACCAGCACGCGCAGCACCGCCACCGACAGCGCGGCGATCGCCAGCGACAGCCAGTAGAACCGCACCGGCGTCGCCACCGCCGCCGCCGGCCACACGCCGAGAATGCCGTTGTCGCCGCCGGTGACCTCGACCCATTGGAACGCGATCGACCAGACGATTTGCGCGAACGCCAGCGTCAGCATGGCGAAGTAAACCCCGGACAGCCGCACCGCGAACCAGCCGAACAGCACCGCGCCGGCGAGCCCCAGCAGCGGCCCCAGCACCAGGCAGGCCGCCATCGGCAGGCCGGCGAACTTGACCAGCAGCGCCACGCCGTAAGCGCCGAGCCCGAAATAAGCGGCGTGGCCGAACGAGGCCATGCCGCCGACCGACATCATGAAATGCAGACTCGCGGCAAAAATGACGAAGATCGCGATTTCCGCGGCCACGATCAGCGCATAATTGTTGCCGAATGGCGGCAGCGCCGCCGCCAGCACCAGCGCGCCGAGGCAGGCCAGCCGCGCCCGCGCCGACAGCGGCCGCCATGGCCGCGCCGAAAACCCCGGCGTCTGCCGCGCGACGGCCTCCGGCTTGCCGAACAGGCCCCACGGCCGCACGATCAGCACCACCGCCATGACCAGGAAGACGAGAACGATCGAAATCTTCGGAAACACCAGGATGCCGAACGCATTCAGCTCCGACACCAGCACCGCGGCGACGAATGCGCCGATGATGCTGCCGAGCCCGCCGATGACGACGACGACGAACACCTCGACGATGATGCGCAGGCCCATGGTGTGGTTGACCGCGTCGCGCGGGATCTGCAACGCGCCGCCGAGCGCGGCGAGAAACACCCCGAGCGCGAACACGCTGGTGAACAGCCATTTCTGATTGACGCCGAGCGCCGCCACCATGTCGCGGTCCTGGGTCGCGGCGCGCACCAGCACGCCCCATCGGGTGCGGTGAAACAACAGCCACAGCGCGCCGAGCACCAGGGGGCCCAGCACCATCAGCAGCACGTCATAGGTCGGAATCGCCTGACCGAACAGGTCGAACGCGCCGCGCAGCCCTGGCGCGCGGCGTCCAAGCAGGTCGTCCGGCCCCCACAGCAGCACCACGATGTCCTCGACCATCAAGGTCAGGCCAAAGGTCGCGAGCAGTTGAAACAGTTCGGGCGAACGATAGATGCGGCGCAGCAGCAGCATCTCGACCAGCGCGCCGACCACGGCGACCACCGCCGCCGCAGCCACAATGCCGCCCCAGAAGCCGAGCGTGCCCGACAGCCGTTCCGTCAGCGAGAAGGCGACATAGGCGCCCAGCATGTAGAACGCGCCATGGGCGAAGTTCACGATGCGGGTGACGCCGAAGATGATCGACAGGCCGGACGCGACCAGAAACAGCGCGCAAGCGCTGGCCAATCCCGACAGAAACTGGGCGAGGTAAAAACTCATCGGCGGTCCGCGGTTGCCGGGCGGCTTGGGAGAGTTGACAAAGTGAGTGCGTCATTGCGAGGAGCGAAAGCGACGAAGCAATCTCCCCGTCCGTTCCCTCACCCGCGAGCGGGGGAGGGTCAGGGTGGGGGCATCTGGATTGCTTCGCTCGCAATGACGGATGATTTTCCCGTCATCCCGGGGCGTCGCGAGGCGACGAACCCGGAATGACGATCATGACGTCATGACCCGCGATCGGCCCGCTTAATCCTTCGGCCGCTCCTTGGCGACATCCGCCTCGCTCGGCAGAAAATCCTTGCCGTCGCGATAGACCGAATCGACCATCACGCCCTTGCCGTCCTTCACCGCCGTCTTGCCGACATAGGCGCCGAGCGTCGCCTGATGATCGCTCTTGCGGAAGGTGATTTCGCCGAACGGCGAGCCGAGCTTGATGCCCTCGGCCGCATCGATCAGCTTGTCGGTGTCGGTCGAATTGGCCTTGGCCAGGATGGCGGCCGCCGCCTTCATCACCTCGTAACCGACCACCGAACCAAGGCGCGGATAATCGTTGAACTTGGCCTGATAGGCTTTCAGGAACTTGTCGTGATCGGCACTCTTGATGTCGTACCAGGGGTAGCCGGTGACGATCCAGCCGTCCGGCGTTTCATCCTTGAGCGGATCGAGATATTCCGGCTCGCCGGTGAGGAAGCTCACCACCGACTTGCCCTTGAACAGGCCGCGCGTGTTGCCCTCGCGCACGAACTTCACCAGGTCGGGGCCGAAGGTGACGTTGAGGATCGCCTCGGGGTTGGTGGCGGCGAGCGCCTGCACCACCGGACCCGCGTCGATCTTGCCCTGCGGCGGCCACTGCTCGCCGACCCACTCGATATCCGGCCGCTTCTTCGACAACAGCGCCTTGAAGACGGCGACCGCCGACTGGCCGTATTCGTAGTTCGGCGCCACCGTCGCCCAGCGCTTGGCCGGCAGCTTGGCCGCTTCGTCCGCCAGCATCGCCGCCTGCATGTAATTCGAGGGACGCAGCCGGAAGGTGTAGCGGTTGCCCTTCGACATCGTGACGGCGTCGGTCAGGGGCTCGGCGGCGAGGAAGAACACTTTCTTCTGCTTGGCGAAGTCGCTCACCGCCAGGCCGATATGCGAAAAGAACGTGCCGGTCAGCATCGCCACCTTCTCGCTCGACACCAGTTCGTTGGCGGCGGTGACGGCGTCGGCCGGCTTGCCGCCGTCGTCCTTCGATACCACCACCAGCTTCTTGCCGTTGATGCCGCCGGCCGCGTTGATCTCCTCCACCGCGAGCTGCCAGCCCTTGCGATAGGGCTCGGTGAACGACGGCAATGCCGAGTAGCTGTTGATCTCGCCGATCTTGATTTCGTCCTGCGCGGAAGCGGCCGTTGTCGCGCCGGCCGTCATCGCGACGGCGGCCAGTCCCGCCATCGCGATGCCAAGAAGTCCACCCTGTCGTCGCATTCCATCCTCCACTGTTGGAAGGGACGTGTCGTCCCTGCGGTGCATCTTTCGTCCATCCACTTGTAACCGATGGGATGGTTCGAAGCAGTCTTATTCTTCAGGCACGGCGATGCAAAATCAGCGCAGGCCGTCCTCGCCCTTGATTTCCGAATGCTTGAGACCGCCGACGCGCGGCAGCGGCCGGCCGCTGTCGGTGACGGCGACCGCGACCATGATCTCGTTGGCGCGCGGCGCATCGTTGACCTGCACCTCCATGCCGTCGAAGTGGCTGCGGACGAAGGCCGCGTCCTTGTGTCCCAACGGAATATCGAGCACGCTGCCCAGTCCGCCGCGCTTTTTCGACGACGGGATCAACGCCGCGCCCTTGGTCAGAACTTTACGGAACGGCGCGCCGAGCTTGGGATGCAGGATCGCGGCGGCGTGTTCGAGTTCGCCGTTCTCGCCGACCGCGGCCGCCTTGCCGTAGCTCTGCACCTTGCCGCCGTCGATGCCGAGCGCCGCGACGGCGCGCTTCGCCAGCAGGTCGCCCAGTTCCTCGCCGACATCCATCAACGGCGCCAGATCCTCGACATATTGTCCGGCGAAGGGGTTCTCGATGACGGCGATCGCCGCCGCGCGGCGCGTTGGCGGGTTCACCGCGTGGCCGCCCTCGGCCAAGGTTTCCTCGACCACCGTCACGATCTTGCGAATCCGAACGCTCATCGCAGCCCATCCTGTCCCTTGATCTCGTTGGCCTTCAGGCCGCCGACCCGCGCATGAATCCGCGAACCTGTCGTCATCACCAGCGCCAGCAGCAATTCGTCGGCGCGCGGCGCGTCATTGATGCCGACTTCCATCGCATCGAAATGCGAGCGCACGTAGGACGCATTGATGTGGGTCACCGGCACGTCGAGCCGCGTGCCCGGCCCGCCGACCTTCTTCGCCGACGGCACGATGGCCTTCGCCTCGCCGAGGATCGCACGCATGGCGTAGCCGCCCGGCACATGCCACAGCGCGCCATGCTCCAATTCGCCGGCGGCGCCGACGATCGCGCCCTTGCCGTAGCCCTGAATGCGCGAGGGATCGTCACCGAGCGCCTTCAGCAGGCCGCGGGCCATCTCGACGCCGAGCGGGTTGAGATCGTCCATGAAGCCGGCGATGTCCTCGACATAGCGCCCGGCGAACGGATTGCGGATCACCGCGAGCGCCGCACCACGTCGCAACGGTTGCGACGGCGGCGGTCCGCCTTCGTGCAAGATTTCCTCGACGATGACGACACGCTTGCGGATGACGACTTCAGGCATCGATCAGGTTTCCGGTTGGCGCGATCGTCGCGCTTGTTTTCGCAACTTCGAAGGCGCGTGAGTCGCACGGCGCGACGATACTCATCTCGCTCTGCAGGCACAATGCCGCGCCGTCGATCAGGCCGCGCGACAACAATTCGCGCGCGTAAGCCGCGCCGGACTCCAGCGCGGTTGTTACTTCGCTTCGCGTCAGGCGAGCAACGGCACGCGTAACAGCGCGCTCGCCGAGATCGCTGTCGGGCTGAATGTCGCGCGCCGGCACGCGCGCGATGCCGGGATGTCCCGGCAGATCGACGGCATTGGCGATCATCGTCGCGGCGGCGTCGGCCTGCGCGGCGGTGCGCGCGAGAACGGTGACGGCGTCGGCGATGCCGAGCGAGAAGCTGCGGCCATGACGACCGCTGGTGGCGATGCCGCGCACGCAACTGCCGGCATCGATGACGGCCTTGCCGATGAGCGTCGGCGGATCGACATGTGCGACCAGCCCGACCGCGAAGCGCTGCCCCGGCGCAAGATGCAGCGCGATGTCGCCGCCGTTGTTGACATAGGCGCGCGTGAGCGTCGCGGCTTGCGTCATCGCGCCCAGCACGTCTTCCGCGACCGCGCCGGCGACCGCCGCCATCGGCGTGATGAAATGCGTGTCGGCGAACGGCGCGACGGCGGCGTGCATCCGTCGCGCGACGACGCCTTTCAGGCGCGGGAATCTTGCGGCGGCACGGCGGCGCAATTCGGGCAGCTCGTCACAAAGCCTGTCCAGCAATCCGGTGAGGGATTCCGCCGCCGCAGCGTAGGCGATCTCGACTTCGGCGGGGTCGCCCCACGCCTCGATCACCAGATCGATGGGGCCGTCCTGCAAATGCAGACGGCGGCCGTCCGGCAACAGCGCGATCTGCGGACGGCGCGTCATTGCGGCGTGTCCTTCTTGCGAACCGGCGGCGCGCTGCGCACCTCGGTGTCGCGATTGAGCGACGACAGCGGCCGCACGTAATCCATGTGGCCGCCGAGCGCGGCGTAGTCATCGAGGCGCAGCGTGAACTCGATCGGCGCGACCAGCGCGGGCGTCGGCACGTAGCCGAAGGCCCCGGCGGGCATCTGCGTCACGTCGACCATGAAGGTGATGCCGCCGCCCGGCCAGACATAGACCGGCGCGCCGCCGCTGGTCACCGAGGTGAGCGACTCCTTCACCGAGCGCGTCAGCCGCACCGGATTGTCGGTGACGCCGGCGCGCAGCGAGCCGCCGGCGCCGCCCATGAACAGCACCGTGCACAGCGCCGGCTCGCAGTTCTCCTGAATCCGCTCCACCGACTGCCGCAAATTGTCCGGCAGCGGCTTCTCGACCGGCTGCAAACCCGCGTCGAGTTCGAAGTAAGCCGAGTGCTCGCCGGTGGTCGACACCATCAGCATCCGCGTGCCGGGCCTGGCGATCTTCGGATTGAACGGACCGAGCACGGTGAGGGGATCGGAAATCTGGGTGCCGCCCCAGCCGGTGCCGGGCTCGGCGACCTGGAAGTAACGGCCCGGCGTCGAGCGCCGGCCTTTCATCTTGATGCCGGTCTCGGGAATGTCGAGCAGCTTGCCGGCCTGATGCTCCGACAGGACGCCGGTGATGTGGTCGTCGACCACCACCACCTCGTCGACCTTGCCCTGCCATTGCTTGGCGAACATGCCGATGGTGGCGGAGCCGCAGCCGACGCGCATCCGCACTTCCGGCACGCCGTTGACGATGGGCGGTTGTCCGGCCTGCACCACCACGCTGGCGCCGCCGTCGATGGTGAGCTCGACGGCCTTGCCGTTGCACAGGCTCATCAGGGCGTCGCAGGTGACGCGGCCTTCCTTCTTCGAGCCGCCGGTGAGGTGATGCACGCCGCCGAGCGACAGCATCTGCGAGCCGTATTCGCCGGTGGTGACGTGGCCGATGGCTTCGCCCTCGGCGCGCACCGTCGCGGTTTCCGGACCGAGAAAACGGTCGGTGTCGATCTTCACCTTGACGCCGCAATAGCTGAAGATGCCTTCGGTCACCACCGTGACCATATCGACGCCGTCGACCTCCGACGACACGATGAACGGCGCGGGCTTGTAGTCGGGATAGGTGGTGCCGGCGCCGATCGCGGTGACCGTCACGTCGCGGCCGGAGACCAGCTTGCCGTCCCACTCGCCGGATTTCTGGAACGGCACCACCGCGCCGCCCTGCGACACCGTGCGCTGAAGCACGACATGCGGATCGACCCGCACCAGCCGGCCGGCATCGTTGGCATAGCGGTCGCACGCGCCGGAGGCGCCCGGCTTGATGTAGCACATCACCGGACAGGCGTCGCAGCGGATCTTGTCGCCGTCGGTGGCGACCGCTGCTATCGGCGAGCCTTCATTCACGATTCGCACCGGCTCATCATTCGTATACGAACGATCTTGGTCGTGGCCCCGGAAACTGTCAAGCGGGCGAGCGCGCAAATTGTTGGCACCCGTTGCCTGCCTTCGCGCTGCAACGATAAACCGCATGGTGACTTGGCGGTGCAGCATCGCCGCCGCCTTGCACGTTAGTACACAAACGGTATTCTCGACGGCGGGAATTGCGGCGAACAGTGGCCAGTCATCACCGTATGATAAGTTGAGCAAAACGATAACCGTCACCCTGAGTGCCAGACCGGGAGTTTGCTTGATGCGCGGACTAGCACCACGAAAATCGTCGTCCCCGCCAACGGGTCGGCGCGAAGCGCCGCCCGATGACAGGCTCCGGCGGGGATCCATACGCCGCAGCGGTTCGGTTCAGTCATTCATGGCGAGGTTATTCTATCATAACCCACGCCAGGGGTTGTGGGTCCCCGCCTGCGCGGGACGACGGCGCACGCGGGGGCGACGTTGAGGACATGACCCCGGACCTGATCCGCCTGACCGTCAACGGCGTAACTCACGACATCGCGGCGGCGGCGGACACGCCGCTGCTCTATATCCTGCGCAACG
>JBDHSX010000143.1:0-9680 GCA_039808365.1 Xanthobacteraceae bacterium
CTCAGGTCGCCGCCGGCGTGGCCGGTTTCCGCTTCACCTTCTTGATGGTGGCGGAGAAGGTGAACAGGCGCCGCTCGCCGCACCGCAGGGTGCCGCGCAAGAAGATCAGCGAACCGCCGGCGCGGGTCACCTCGCCGTCGCAATCGATGCGGTCGCCCTCGCGCGCGGCGTCGAGGAAGTCGCAGGCGAACGAGATGGTGACGCCGGGGCCGTCGAGATGGTCGCGGGCGAGCGCGAACAGGCAATAATCCGCAAACGTCATGTAGCAGCCGCCGTGGACGTTGCGCATGCCGTTGAGGTGCTTGGCCTCGACCCGGAAGGCGCAGCGCACGCTGCCGTCGTCCTCGATCTTGTGCCAGAACGGGCCGTTGTTGGATTCGAAGGAATCCCGCTTCCAGGTCCGCCAGCCGGCGAATTCGCCCTCGGTTGCGACGAAAACGGCCCGCTGCAGCGGGGTTGAGACGGCAATATTGTCCACGGTTTCAAGGCCCTCGGCAAAATCTGTCGAAGACCTTAAATCCGATCCTTGCGGCCAGTGCAAATCCGGCGGCGGCGCGGCGGGGCGGGAAAAGCGGGACGGGGGCTTTTTTCCCCGGCGCGATCTCCTTAATAAGGGGCACCCGCCACGAAGACGCGCATGATGGACCATCAACCCAAGATCACCCCCGACCTCATCGCCAGCCACGGCCTCAAGCCGGACGAATATCAACGCATCCTGGCGCTGATCGGGCGCGAGCCGACCTTCACCGAACTCGGCATCTTCTCGGCGATGTGGAACGAGCATTGTTCCTACAAGTCGTCGCGCATCCACCTGCGGGCCTTGCCGACCACGGCGCCGTGGGTGCTGGTCGGCCCCGGCGAGAACGCCGGCGTCATCGACATCGGCGACGGGCAGGCCGTGGTCTTCAAGATGGAAAGCCACAACCACCCGAGTTTCATCGAGCCCTATCAGGGCGCGACCACCGGCGTCGGCGGCATTTTGCGCGACGTCTTCACCATGGGCGCGCGGCCGATCGCCTGCCTCAACGCCTTGAGCTTCGGCGCGCCGGAACATCCCCGGACGCGGCATCTGGTGTCGGGCGTGGTGGCCGGCGTCGGCGGCTACGGCAATTCCTTCGGGGTGCCCACGGTCGGCGGGCAGGTGCGTTTCCACACCCGCTATGACGGCAACATCCTGGTCAACGCCATGGCGGTGGGGCTGGCGCGGACGGATGGCATCTTCCTCGCCGCCGCTTCCGGCGTGAACATGCCGATCGTCTATCTCGGCTCGAAAACCGGCCGCGATGGCATTCATGGCGCCACCATGGCGTCCGCCGAGTTCGACGACGACAGCGAGGAGAAGCGCCCGACCGTGCAGGTCGGCGATCCGTTCGCGGAAAAGCTGTTGCTGGAAGCCTGTCTCGAAATCATGGCGAAGGACTGCGTCATCGCCATTCAGGACATGGGCGCGGCCGGGCTGACCTGCTCGGCGGTGGAGATGGGGGCCAAGGGCGACCTCGGCGTCGATCTCGATCTCGACGCGGTGCCGACCCGCGAGACCGGCATGAGCGCCTACGAGATGATGCTGTCCGAGAGCCAGGAGCGCATGCTCATGGTGCTCAAGCCCGAGAAGGAAAAGGAAGCCGAGGCCATCTTCCGCAAATGGGGGCTCGATTTCGCCATCGTCGGCCACACCACGCCGACCAAGCGGTTCGTGGTCAGGCACGGCGGCCAGGTGATGGCCGATCTGCCGATCAAGGAACTGGGTGACGAAGCCCCGGTCTATGATCGTCCGCATGTGCCGTCGCCGGCGTTGCCGGTGATCCATGCCCGCGATATCGCGCCGCCGCTGCCCATTGGCGACGCGCTGGTGAAACTGATCGGCTCGCCCGACCTGTGTTCGCGGCGCTGGGTGTGGGAGCAGTACGACCATATCATCGGCGGCAACACGGTGCAGCGGCCGGGCGGCGACGCCGCGGTGGTGCGCATCGAGGACGGCCCCAAGGGCCTCGCCATGACCGTGGACGTGACGCCGCGCTACTGCGAGGCCGGTCCTTACGAGGGCGGCATGCAGGCGGTGGCCGAAGCCTGGCGCAACCTCACCGCGGTCGGGGCGCGGCCGCTCGCCATCACCGACAATCTCAATTTCGGCAATCCGGAGCGGCCCGAGATCATGGGCCAGTTCGTCGGCTGCCTGCGCGGCATCGGCGACGCCTGCCGCGCGCTCGATTTCCCGGTCGTTTCCGGCAATGTCTCGCTCTACAACGAGACCAACGGGCGCGGCATCCTGCCGACGCCCTCGATCGGCGGCGTCGGGCTGCTCGACGATTTCACCCGATCGGCGACGCTGGCGTTCAAGGCGGCAGGCGAAACCATCCTTCTCATCGGCGAAACCAAGGGCTGGCTCGGTCAGTCGGTTTACTTGCGCGATGTCTGCGGCCGCGAGGAGGGCGCGCCGCCGCCGGTCGATCTTGCCGCCGAGAAGCGCAACGGCGACGTGGTGCGCGGCATGATCCACGCCGGCACCGCGACGGCGGTGCACGATCTGTCCGATGGCGGGTTGCTGGTGGCGCTGGCCGAGATGGCGATGGCAGGCAATATCGGCGCGGTGCTCGACGCCGCGCCTTCCGAGCTGGTGCCCCATGGCTATTGGTTCGGCGAGGATCAGGCGCGCTACCTCGTGACGGTGCGCGACGCCGATCTGCTCGGCGTGCTGAGCAAGCTGAAGGCGGTCGAGGTGCCGGTGGCGCAGATCGGCCGGACCGGCGGCGACGCCATCGCCATCGCGGGCGAGCCGCCGGTGAAGATCGCGCGGCTCCGCGCGGCGTTCGAAAGCTGGCTGCCGGACTATATGGCGGGGAAGAACTGACCTTCCTTCTCCCGTCTCTCCTTCCGTCATTGCGAGGAGCGTGAGCTCCGAAGCAATCCAGTCCTTGCTTGCGGCCTCCTGGATTGCTTCGCTTCGCTCGCAAGGACGAAGTGTTCACAGTGACGAAGTGCTGGCAATGGCGCGGGGAAATTCACAACACCCGTTCCGACCCCGGTATTTTTCGCAACAGCCGCGTCGCGGCCCAGCTTGCCGCCAGCGTCACCACGAAGCCGATCAGCGCCTTGGCGATGGCGGGGAGATCGTAATCGTACAGCCAGTATTGCGTCCACAGCGCGAATGGATAATGCACCAGGAAGATGCCATAGGCGTCGTGCTGCATCGGATCGAGCAGGCTCTTGCCGTCGCGCTTGTAGCGCAGGAAATAAGCCAGGATCGCGAAGGTGATCGCGGCGCTGAAGATCACGAACAGCACGCTGTAGGCGGCCTCGTACCACACCGGCAGCGTGTCCGGATTGTCGAGGATTCCGCGCTTGACGTAGATCAGCCCCCACAGCAGGCAGTAGGGGATCAGCGCAAGCACCGCCCAGCCCCAGGTGCCGCCATTGGCGAGGCGGCCGTCGGCGCCGAGCACGCCGGTTCTGACGCTGGCGACGCCGATGCCGGCGCCGATCAGGAAATAGGCGAGATAGAACAGCACGCGGCTTGATTGCACCGACAGCGGACCGAACTCGAACCACTCGCTCGGTCCGAAATAGAGCCGCGACGGCACGTAGACGATCATCGTCACCGC
The DNA here is from genome assembly GCA_039808365.1 of Xanthobacteraceae bacterium. Taxonomy (GTDB): domain Bacteria; phylum Pseudomonadota; class Alphaproteobacteria; order Rhizobiales; family Xanthobacteraceae; genus 62-47. The sequence continues at coordinate 3,600 of JBDHSX010000143.1, forward strand.
CGTCAGAAACAGGAAGAACAGCCACGGTTTATCGAAGCTGCGCGCGGACAGCCGGTTGACGCCGTCGAGGCTGTGTTCGTTGGCGCGGAACATGACGCCGGCGATGAAGTCGAACACGAACAGCACCCAGGTGAACCACACCGGGCCGCTCGGCCATGGTCCCACGGTCACCGTCTTCCACCAGAAGTCGGAGAAGCGCAGCGTCGGGTCCTGACGCAGCGCGATGGCGTAATAGGCGATCGGAATCACGGTGAGGGCGGCGATCGCGAACGGCAGCAGCAGCCGCAGCGCGCGGTCGCGGGTGAAGGCCCATGGCACGCGGCGCGCCAGGCTCGGCCACACGAACAGGCCCGACAGCATGAAGAACATCGCCATGAAGAAACTGTCGGTGGCGAGCACGACGACGTCGAAGCCGATCCACGATTTCGGATCGGTGTGGCCGAAATAGGTGTAGGGGATCACGGCGTGATGGATCAGCACGATCACGGTGAGGAAGGTGCGGGTGCGATCGAGCGCGTTGTTGCGGCCGTGCGCCTTGTGGGCGATTTCGGGCGCGGTCCCGAGGGGCGCGTCAGGCGCCGGGTGGGCAAGCGACTTCATGCAATCTCCTGCGCGACGCGGCGGCGTCCATGACCGCCGGCGACGGTCATGGAACCAAGTTTCAGGCGCGGGTGTTATCGCATGAGATTCCGGGAGAGCAAAAGATGAGCATTCTCAAATGGGCCCTGATTTTTCTGGTGGTCTCGATCGTCGCGGGGTTGCTGGGTTTCACCGGCGTCTCCGCCGCCTCGGCCGATATCGCGCGCGTGCTGTTCTACATCTTCGTGGTGATTTTCCTGATCCTGCTGATTCTGGGCCTGACGATCTTTCGGGCGTGACGGGCCGTCACGGCCCCGGCAGTTCCTCGATGGTGACCTTGTCGGGATAGAACGCCAGATGGCCGGCGATCGCGGCCATCGCGGGGTAGGGCGTCTCGTAGCTCCAGATCGCGTTGTTCAGGGTGCCGGCGTCGGTGCGGATGCTGAAATAGCTGGCGTCGCCCTTGTACGGACAATGCGTCACCCGGTCGGTCCGCTTGAGCCGCGCCGGATCAGCGTCGGCGCGCGGAATGTAATAGACCGCTGGATAGCTTGCCTCCCGCAGCGTCAGCGCGCGGGTGGTGTCGGCGATCACGACCCCGCCGGCCGAGACGCGGATGCGCCCGGGCGTGGGTTCGATGGTGATGGGATGGTCGGGGCCGGGCGTTTTCATCGGTAACCTCGCGGGCTATTGCTGGTGAATCGGATATAATCATCCCAACACGCCGGAACAGCACCGCGTCGGGTCGCGGATCGCCTGTCCGGCCGCCTGGAGAATCGACATGCCGATGGACGCCCGCGATATCGAAGCCATGATCAAGGCCGCGATCCCCGACGCCGAGGTGACGATCCGCGATCTCGCCGGCGACGGCGACCACTACGCGGCGACGGTGATCTCGGAATCGTTCCGGGGCAAATCGCGGGTGCAGCAGCATCAGATCGTCTACAAGTCGCTGCAAGGGCAGATGGGCGGCGTGCTGCACGCGCTGGCGCTCCAGACCGGCGTGCCGGACTGACCATGCGCGCCTCGCCTGCGCGGGAAGGGAGCGGCACATGACCGACGCGGCACCCCGCGACAGCCTGTTGCGCGAGCGCAATCCGGATCAGCACCACCGCGTCACCTTCGTCGAACTGTTCTTCGATCTGGTCTTCGTCTTCGCGGTCACCCAGATCTCGCACACGCTGCTGGCGCACTTCACCCCGCTCGGCGGCGTCCAGGTCGGCATCCTGATGCTGGCGGTGTGGTGGGTCTGGGTCTTCATGTCCTGGGTCACCAACTGGCTCGACCCGGAGCGGACGCCGGTGCGCGTCATGCTGTTCGTCATGATGATCGCCGGGCTGTTGCTGTCGACCTCGATCCCGCAGGCGTTCGGCGGCCGCGGGCTGATTTTCGCGCTGGCCTTCGTGTTCATGCAGGTCGGGCGCTCGGTGTTCTTCATCGTCGCGGTGCCGAAATCCGAGACCGGCTATCGGCGGAATTTCCAGCGCATCGCGATCTGGCTGTCGGTCAGCGGCGTGTTCTGGATCGCCGGCGGTCTCGCCGATCCGGCGACGCGGCTCTGGCTGTGGCTGATCGCGCTCGCCATTGAATATGCCGGCCCCGCCATGCGTTTCCGCACCCCCGGCCTCGGCGCCTCCTCGATGCAGGACTGGGACGTCGAGGGCGGCCACATGGCGGAGCGCTGCGCGCTGTTCATCATCATCGCGCTCGGCGAATCCATCGTGGTGACCGGCGCGACCTTCAGCGAGGCGGCGTGGACGTGGACCTCGGCGACCGCGTTCGTGGTCGCGCTGCTCGGCTCGATCGCGATGTGGTGGATCTATTTCCACATCGGCGCGGAAGCCGGCTCGCACCGGATTTCCCACGCCGACGAGACCGGCCGGATGGCGCGGCTGGCCTATACCTATCTGCATCTGTTGATCGTCGCCGGCATCGTGGTTTGCGCGGTCGGCGACGAGATGCTGCTGGCGCATCCCGATGGCCACAGCGGCGTCAAGGAAATCCTCGCCATGGTCGGCGGGCCGCTGATCTATCTCGCCGGCGTCATCCTGTTCAAGCGCACCATTCGCGGCCATCTGCAACTGTCGCATCTGGTCGGCATCGGCCTGTTGGTCGCGCTGATCCCGTTCGGGACGATGCTGTCGCCGCTGTGGCTGTCGGCCGCCGCCATGGCGATCCTGATGCTGGTCGCGGGCTGGGAGGCGGTGTCGCTGGGATCAGCCGCGACGCCCGCCGCGGCGGCGGACTCTCACGCCGACGCCGCCAGCGCGTGAACCGAGAACAGTTTTGCCTCGTCGGTCCATGTCGTCCGCAGCGTCCAGCCGGCGTTGCCGGCGAGCGCGGCGAAGCGTTCGAGGCTGTATTTGTAGCTGTTCTCGGTGTGGATGCTTTCGCCGGCGCGGAACGAAAAATTTTTGCCGAGGACGTGCGCGGTCTGCGGCTTGCGGCTGACGAGGTGCATCTCGACGCGGTGGCGCGCGCGATTGTAGATCGCGCGATGGCTGAACGCCGCGAGATCGAAATCGCCGCCGAGTTCGCGATCGATGCGCGCCAGCAGGTTGAGGTTGAACCGCGCGGTGACGCCGGCTTCGTCGTTATAGGCGGCGTGCAGCACGTCGGCGCTTTTTTCCAGATCGACGCCGATCAGCATCAGCGCGCCGGGGCCGAGGATGCTTCGCGCGCCGCGCAGGAAAGCGTCCGCCTCGTCCGGCTCGAAATTGCCCAGCGTCGAGCCGGGGAAGAAGCCGACCTTGGGCAGCGCGGCGACGGCCTTCGGCAGATCGAACGGCGCGGTGAAGTCGGCGACCACCGGCGCGACCTTCAGCTTGGGAAAATCGTGCTGCAGGCGGCTTGCCTGCGCCTTGAGGAAATCGCCGGAAATGTCCACCGGGACATAGGCGCCGATGCTGCAATGGCGGAGCAGGAGCCGCGCCTTGGTGGTGGCGCCGGCGCCGAATTCCACCAGCGCCGCGCCGTCGGGGACGATCGCGGCGATCTCGGCGCCGTGCGCGCGCAGAATGCCGAGTTCGGTCCGCGTCGGATAATATTCCGGCAGCATGGTGATCCGCTCGAACAGTTCGGAACCGGTGGCGTCGTAGAAATATTTCGGCGGCAGTTGCTTCGGCTCGCGGCCGAGGCCCGCCAGCACGTCGGCGGCGAAGGCCGAGCTTTGCGGGTCGAGGCGCGGGGCCTGGGTCAAGGCGGCGGCGTGGGCGTTCATCGGCTACTCCGGGCGTTGGGATACGGCATCAGTCGCCGTAGTCGGCAAGCCGCAGTCCGGTGAACTGCCAGCGGTGATGCGGATAGAAGAAGTTGCGATAGGTGACGCGGCTGTGGCCCTTGGGCGTCGCTAGCGACGAGCCGCGCAGCACCAACTGGTTGACCATGAACTTGCCGTTGTATTCGCCGAGCGCGCCCTCGATGGCGCGGTAGCCGGGATAGGGGGCATAGGCGCTGCGGGTCCATTGCCAGACGATGCCGAAAGCGTCGTCGAGCAGGCCGGCGCGGGCCGCGACCTCCCATTCCATCTCGGTCGGCAGATGCTTGCCGCGCCAGCGCGCGAAGGCGTCGGCCTCGTAATAGCTGACATGCATCACCGGCGCGTCGAGGGCGACCGGACGCAGGCCGCCGAGCGTCATCACCCACCATTCGCCGTCGATCTCGCGCCAATGGCCGGGGGCTTCCCATTGCTCGGCGCCGGCTTTTGCGAAGCCGTCCATCAGCCACAGCGTCGGCGTCCGGTAGCCGCCGTCCGCGATGAAGGCGAGCCAGTCGCGGTTGGTGACGAGATGCCGCGCCAGCCTCACCGGGCCGACGAGGGCGCGGTGCGCCGGCTTTTCGTTGTCGAAATGGAACGTCTCGGCGGCGTGGCCGATGGCGTGAATGCCTTCCTTGAGGTCGCACCATGCCGCGCCGCCGCGCGCGGCGGCGGGTGGCGTCCATGCCGGATCGTAGGCCGGGCACAGCGGGTTCTGGGCGAAGGCGTGCAGGATGTCGGTCAGCATCAGTTCCTGGTGCTGCTGCTCGTGATTGAGCCCGACCTCGACCAGGGGCGCGAGTTCGGCCAGCTTGTCGGGGCCGGCCTCGTTGAAGAACTTGAGCACCGCCGCGTCGACATGGCGGCGATAGGCGGTCACCTCCGCCGCGCCGGGGCGGGTGAGGTGGCCGCGCTCGGCGCGGGCATGGCGCGGCCCGGCGCTGACGTAATAGGAATTGAACAGGAAGGCGTAGTCCGGATCGAACGGCCGGTAGCCGGGACAGTGCGGCCCGAGCAGGAACTGCTCGAAGAACCACGTGGTATGGGCGCGATGCCACTTGGCCGGGCTCGCGTCCGGCATTGACTGCACCCCCTGATCCTCGGGGCTGAGCGGGGCGGCGCGGCGCTCGGTTTCGTCACGGACCGCGCGATAGGCCTCCGCGAGGCGAGCGGCCATCGCCTCCGGGCAAGGTGAGCGATGGGCGGCGGATAGGGATTGCGTCACGGACATCTCCGGTTCGGGGAAAAACGCCGTCGCGGCGGATGTGTTCCGGGAAAGTTTCCTCCCGTGGCCGGGCGATGTCACGCGAAAAGGCCCATATCCGGGACACGCCGACACGTTTCGGTGACAGGGCGGCCGCAACGCCTGAAATCGCTTGCATTTTGCTTGGGGTGGCAGCCGTTTCGGGCTACATATACGAGAGGCGGGTCGGTTCGCGAACGGCCCTCAAGAGGACGCAAGATGAGCATTGAGCAGTTTATCGAGAACGAAGTGAAGTCGAACGACGTGGTGCTGTTCATGAAGGGCACCCCGCAATTCCCGCAATGCGGATTCTCCGGTCAGGTGGTGCAGATCCTGGACCATATCGGCGTCGGCTATAAAGGCCACAACGTGCTGGAGTCGTCCGAACTGCGTGACGGCATCAAGGTCTATTCGAACTGGCCGACCATTCCGCAGCTCTACGTCAAGGGCGAGTTCGTCGGCGGCTGCGATATCATCCGCGAGATGTTCCAGGCCGGCGAGTTGCAGAAGATGTTCGCCGACAAGGGCATCACCCTCGGCGCCCCGGCCTGACGCCGTTCTCACGCCAGATCGGCGCGACGGGGTATGATGTCGTCGTCGCCGATATCACGACGCTCGATGTCGATGCCATCGTCAACGCGGCGAACACCTCGCTGCTCGGCGGCGGTGGCGTCGATGGCGCGATTCATCGCGCCGCCGGCCCCGAATTGCTGGCCGAATGCCGTGGGCTGGGCGGCTGCGCCACCGGCGACGCCAAAATCACCAAGGGCTACCGCCTGCCGGCCCGCCACGTCATCCATGCGGTCGGTCCGGTCTGGGGCGGCGGCGAGCGGGGCGAGGACCTGGCTCTCGCTTCCTGCTATCGCCGCGCCATGGCGCTCACGGCCGAGCACGCCCTGCGCTCCATCGCCTTCTCCGCCATTTCCACCGGCGTCTACGGTTTCCCCGCCGAACGGGCGGCGCGGATCGCGGTGACGACCACGCTCGCGGCCGCCGCCACCGC
>JBDHSX010000144.1:0-9527 GCA_039808365.1 Xanthobacteraceae bacterium
GAGCGACGAAGCAATCCAGCTCTGACTTCGCGGCCTCTGGATTGCTTCGCTGCGCTCGCAATGACGGTGAAGTATCTGAAGTGTCAGGCTGCTTCCGGCGTATCCAGCAGTCCGCGCCCGCGCAGCAGGGCGTCGGGCTCCGGCTTGCGGCCGCGGAAGGCGATATAGGCTTCGTCCGGTTCGCGCGAACCACCCGACGAATAGATATCGTCGTGCAGCCGTTTGGCCACCGTGGGATCGAAGATATCACCGGCCTCCTCGAACGCGCCGAAGGCATCGGCGTCCATCACTTCCGACCACATGTAGCTGTAATAGCCCGAGGCGTAATGATCGCCGGAAAAGATGTGGCCGAATTGAGTCGGGCGATGGCGCAGCGCGATTTCCGCCGGCATGCCGATCTTGTCCAGTTCGCGCTGCTCGAAGGCGCGGACGTCGCGGCCGGCTTCCGCCGGCTGGCTGTGAAATTCAAGGTCGAGCAGGGCCGACGACACGAACTCCACCGTGGCGAAGCCCTGGCCGAATTTGCGCGCGGCGAGGAAGCGTTGCAGCAGATCGTCCGGCAGCGGCGCGCCGGTCTGATAATGCCGCGCGAAGGCGCGCAGCACCTGCGGCTGCTCCTGCCAGTGCTCATAGAGCTGCGACGGCAGTTCGACGAAATCGGTGAAGACGCTGGTGCCGGACAGCGACGGATAGGTGACGTTCGACAACATGCCGTGCAGCGCATGACCGAATTCGTGGAACAGGGTCCGCGCGTCGTCCGGCGACAGCAGCGCGGGCTGTCCTGCCGCGCCCTTCGAGAAATTCATCACGTTGAGGATCAGCGGCGCGACCTCGCCGTCGAGCGTCTGCTGGTCGCGCAGCGAGGTCATCCACGCGCCGGACCGCTTCGACGGCCGCGCGAAGTAATCGCCGTAGAACAGCGCCTTGTGCTTGCCCGCCGCGTCCTTCACCTCCCAGACGCGAACGTCCGGGTGCCAGACCGGAATATCCTTGCGCTCGCTGAAGCTGAGGCCGAACAGCCTCGTGGCGCAGTCGAAGGCGGCGGCGATCATGTTGTCGAGCATGAGATAGGGCTTGATCGCGGCGTCGTCGAAATCGGCGCGGCGCCGCCGCAGCTTCTCGGCGTAGTAACGCCAGTCCCACGGCGCCAGGGCGAAATTGCCGCCCTCCTCGGCGACCAGCGCCTGCAGCGCGTCGCGGTCGGCGAGCGTCGCTTTGAGCGCCGGGCGCCACACCCGCTCCAGGAGGTCACGCACCGCCTCAGGCGTCCGCGCCATCGAATCCTCCAGCCGGTAGGCGGCATAGGTCGGATAGCCCAGCAGTTTCGCGCTTTCCTCGCGCAGCGCCAGGATCTCGCCGATCACGGCGTTGTTGTCGTTGGCGTCGCCATTGTCGCCGCGCGCGATGAACGCCTTGAACACCTTCTCGCGCAGGTCGCGGCGGGCGGACTCCTTCAGGAACGGCTCGACCGAGGAGCGCGACAGCGTGACCACCGCCTTGCCGGGCTGGCCGCGCTCGGCGGCGGCAGCTTCGGCGGCCGCGATAAAACTCTCCGGCAGGCCGTCGCGGTCGGCCGCGCCGAGTTCGAGGCTCCACGCCTGCTCGTCGGCCAGGAGATGATGGCTGAAGCTGGTGCCGAGCTGGGCCAGCCGCTCGTTGATCGCCGCCATGCGCGCTTTCGCCGCCTCATCCAGGCCGGCGCCGGCGCGATGGAACCTTGTATAGGTCCGTTCCAGAAGCCGCGTCTGTTCCGGCGTCAGCTTGAGGTCGGCGCGGCGCTGGTACAGCAGCGCGACGCGGCCGAACAGCACCGCGTTCATCAGGATCGGATTCCAGTGCCGCGCCTGCCGCAGCGACACCTCGCTGTCGATGGCGAGCAGGTCCGGGTTCGAATGCGCCGACACCAGCGCGTAGAACACCGCCGACACCTTGCTCAGCAGCTTGCCGGCGCGCTCCAGCGCCACGACGGTATTGGCGAAATCCGGCGCCGCGGGATCGTGGGCGATGGCGGCGACCTCGGCGGCATGGTCGGCGAACGCCTGCTCGAACGCCGGCAGGAAATGCTCCGGCCGGATGGCGTCGAACGGCGGCGTTGCGTGCGGCGTCGGCCACGCCTGCAACAAGGGGTTTCCGGTGGTCGGGGCAATGGCGGTCGCGGTCATGTTCTGCGGTCTCGAAATTACGGTTTGCGTGGTCCCGGTCGCGCCCGATCATAGCACGCGATGCGGCTTTTTTGGGTCTTTAAGGTTTTGATTCGACGTAACTTCTTCATCCACAACGCGATGCCGCTTGATACCGGACGGATTTTCGGAGAGATTGCGCCCGCAACAGGACCCGACCATGACCGATCAGACCACCAACCAGCGTCGCGAAATCATCTGGCCCAGCGTCATCACCGTGATCTCGGCGGCAATCCTGATCGGCGCCGAAGTGTTCGGCGCCGCCTTCGCCGGCGGCTGGGCCCTGGCGATCCTGTTCGGACTGGACACCATCGGCGCCCATATCCTTCAGGCGATCCTGTTCCTGATCGGCGTCGCCATCATGGTGGGGTTCGTGCGCGGCGCGCGCCGTGTCGAGCCGTTCACCCGCCGCGTCTGACCCGGCGGGGCAACGAATTACAGAACGATGACGCGGGCGCCGTCGCGGACCGTCCCGAACAGCTCGAAAATGTGCTCGTTCAGCATCCGGATGCAGCCGGACGACGCGGCGCGACCGATCGTCCATGGCTCATTGGTGCCGTGAATGCGATAGAGCGTATCCCGGCCGTCGCGATACAGGTACAGCGCCCGCGCGCCGAGCGGGTTGTTCGGGCCGCCCGCAACGCGCTGCGGCAGGTTGGGATTGCGCCGTCGCATGTTGGCGGTGGGAGTCCAGCTCGGCCATCTGGCCCGGCGTCCGACCACGGCCTCGCCGCGCCATCGCGCCCCGTCCCGACCGACCGCGACCCCGAAACGGATCGCCCGGCCGCCGTCCTCGATATAATACAGGAAACGCTCCTGCTTGTTGATGAGGATAGTGCCGGCAGGCTCCCGCCCCGAATAGGCGACCGCCTGGCGATGAAACTGCGGGGGAATACGGGACTTGTCGACGAGAAGGATGTTAAACGGCTGATCGGGAATCTTGCCGACGTACCAGTCGCTACGGGCTTCCGCGCCGCCCGGCAGCGCCAGCAACGACAATCCGCCCAGAATGACGGATCGCCTGTCCAAAATATCTCTCAACGGAATCTCCTGAAGATGGCGGGCGCTCGCATTAGCCGCGTGGGGCCGGGATGCTGATTCGCGCACCATCATACAGGCCCGCGACGCGCGATGAGCCGATCGCGCCGACGGCACCAGATTAAATCTGTCGGCGATTAGTCATCCGGCCCGGTCTGCGCCGGATCGGGACCGCGCTTCCGCCGCAGCTTTTGATAGGCCCTGTCCGCGAGGATCGCGAGCCACCCTTTCGCCGTGCGCGCGCCGATGACCGAGCGCAGAACGACGACATGGGTAGCGAGCTTGTCCTTGAACGCCTCGCCGCCGCACAGCATGTCGACCATGCCGAGGCCGTGATCGATCGACCACTGGATATATTCGAAGATCAGCCGCATGCCGGGCGCGCCGCGTCCATGCACCGGATCGTAGGTCGTCACCCAGGCCATCATGGTGTTGTGCTGGGCGAAGTTGACCGAGATGGCCACCGCCGCGCCGTTCAGTTCAAGGACGAACAGACGCAGGACGCCGGCGCGCGCCAGCACGCCGACCAGCGCCGCCAGAACCGGCTTTTCGGCCTCGAACAGATCCGATCTCAAACCGTTGCTGTTGAGCCAGTCCCGCTTGAACGCCGACAGCCGGTCGAGCACGCCGTCGAGCGGTTCATCGGGGTCGAGCAGGCGGAATCGCAGGGTCCCCGACTCCTGAAGGATCCGGATGCCCCTGCGAAAATTCTGGCGGACCTTTTTGGGATGGCTTGCCAGCCACGCCGCGCCGCTGGTCCAATCACCAGCGATGCGCGCGCTAGTTTCCCGCCGGTGGTCGATCCGGAGCTTGATTCCGTGGCCGCGACCGGGCTCGAACACCCGCCACGCCGCCGCGTCCGGCAACAGCCGGGTGATCGAGGCGAGGTCGAAGCCGCCGGCGTCGCATATCTTGATCCACAGCCGATCCAGCGCCGCGTCGGTACATTCCGGCGCGAGCAGCAGATCGCCATAATCGGTATAAGCGACGGCGGCCCATTCCAGAAAGCGCAGCCCCTTGCGCCGGGAGATCGCCAGCGGCATGACGCCGATCAACCTGTCGCCGTGCCACACCAGACCGATGCGCAGCGCCATCCGCTCCGGATGATCGATCGTCGACCACCACGCCGAGATCCAGTCATGGCTCTGGAAAATCAGACCGTCGCGGTCGCGCCATAGCCGCGTCCATTGTTCCCCGATCGCAGCCAGACGTTCGGAGGACTCGACGATTTCCAGATGCTCGGTTTCGGTGATCCTGATCGGCATGTGCATATTCATGACGATGACACGTCCTTGATCCGGGCGCCGACGGCGCTCCGGTGCGAATGGAAACGGCGCGCGACGTGACGCCACATCTTCCGGAGCGGCAGGATGTAGAGACCGGTCAACGACTGGTAATCCCTGACATCACGATCGCCGAGCCCGAATTTGAGCTTCTCCTCGGGGTCGGGAACGAATGACGTGCCGAACCACCGATCCCAGAACGAGAACAGCAAGCCGAAATTCTTGTCGTAGTGGCGCGGATCGACGCTGTGGTGAACCTGATGCCAGTGCGGCGACAGCACGACGTTGTCCAGAGCGCCGAAGGAGATCGGCAGATGGGTGTGCCGCACGAAATCCATCATCAGGATGTTGCGGAGAACATAGACGTTCAAGCCGAACACCGCGACCTCCACCGGGTTGAGCGCGATCACGCTCCAGATGCCGAAACAGATTCCCGGAATGACCCCGTCCCAGATCCGGTTCATGAGATCATCCAGCGGATGAACGCGGTCCTTGGTGATGCCGACCAGGACTTCGGCGGAATGATGCACCTTGTGCAACTCCCACAGGAACGGGATGCGGTGCTGCGCGAGGTGATAGAGATAATAGGAAATGTCGTAGGCCAGCAGCATGGTGATGGTGAAGATCACCAGCAGCATCGGCCCCGGCGGGCCGTCGATGAGAGGCCCCTGGATGCCGAAGGCCCAGCTTATGGCCCGGTTGGTCACGAATCCCACCGCGGAGACGAAGGTGATGCCGGCCGGAATCAGCAAAAACGGCATAATCAGCCGCTTGCTGATCCAGAACATCGCATCGGCCCGCGCCGACGGATGCAGCATGACTTCCTCGGGGAACATGAAACCGAGAAAATCCCTGACCGACCGGTCTTTCACGTTCCGCACATAGACGATCAATGCGCAGACCAGCGCCGAGCCCAGAATAAGACCCCAGGTCACATAGTCGATATGCGCGAGTTTATCGGCTATTTTGTTAAAAAGTTCGGAGACCATGGTAACCTTAAAATCCGCCCTGAACCCGCCATCTGCTTCAAGCTTGCAACGAAGCGCCGCGTTTCTGACATTCGGGAACACCGCGAGGCGGGGCGCGAATGTCAAATTCGCCCGGGTTATTTTCCGCTCCCGACAATGAATGAATACGTCGGGAAGGCAATCTCTTTACTCTTACGGGGTTAACATCCCTTGCCTCGACATGAAGAAAGGCCGATGGGAGCCGTCACGCTCACGGCCCAGAGGCCCGCATTCGTGATCCGGCTGTTCGCGCCGCGCGCCTGAAAGCGGTCGGCCGTCATTGTCAGGAATCGTCATCCCTTGCTGCTGCGCTCCGCACTGATCTACGGCCCGGCCATTCTGTTCACGCGCATTTCCGCGTTGCTTTTGCTCGTCGTGGTCACCCGTCTCATCAATCAGGAGGAATACGGCCTTCTGACGCTGGTGGTGACGGTCGGGGAAATGACGGACGCCGCCGTCACAAACTGGCTGCGGGTCGCCCTGCTGCGGCTTGGCGGCACCGGGAACATCAGTCGCGGCAGCCTCGCGCTGGCCGGCAGGGTGATGCTTTGCACGACGGCGCTGGCTCTGGTGATCGCGGCGGCGGCCTCGGCCGTCGTCGTGCCGGCGCGCTGGGGCGAATTCGCCCTCGCCGTTTGCGCCTACCTGATCGTCAGCACCGTCGCCCGGCTGGCGCTGACCATGCTTCAGATGCAGCAGCGGCACTCGACCTATTCCCTGCTCGAATGCCTGCGGGGCGTGCTGCAACTGGCCCTGCCCATCGTGGCGATCGCCGTTTTTCCCAATACCTTTTTGGTGGTGTCGCTAGGGTCGAGCGCCGGCATCCTGATCGCCGGCGTCGTCGCCCTTGCGGTGGCGTCGCGACGGGTGAGCGCCGGGCCGCCGCGCTTCACCGCGCGCGAGCTTCTGACGCTCGGCATGCCGCTGGTGGCCGTGGCGCTGGTGGGATTCGGCATGAACAGTTCCGAGCGCCTGTTCCTGAACGCCTTTCACGATGCGACCGCCGTCGCCGTGTTCGCGGCCGCCTACGTGCTCGCCCGCCAGCCGATCGACATCGTCGGGCACGCCATCAATATCGGCGCGTTTCCAGAGGTCATGAGCCGGTTCGACGCCGAGGGACCGGCCGCGTCGGGCCAATTGCTGTCGCAAGTCATGGCCCTGATGATGCAGCTTTGCCTTCCGGTCGCGGCGGTGCTGATCGCTCTCAGCAATGAGATCACCCAGCTCCTGCTGCCGCCGAGCTATTGCGGGCGCACCAGCCTGCTGTTCCCCGCCATCATCTTCGCCATGGTGTGCGCGAATCTCACCAACGTCGTCTACGGCGCCGTCATCCATGCGCATAAGCGGCCGTGGATGCTGATCGTCGCGGCCTTGCTGGGGTCGATCGCGACCATGACCCTGTCGGTGGTGCTGATCCCGGGGCTGTCCGAGCTCGGCGCCGCGCTGGCGCTGGCCGGCGGATCGATGGCCGCGCTGGCGGCTTGCGTCGTCATCAGCGAGCGGCTGACGCCAATTCCGGTGCCGTGGCGCGACATCGCGCTGTCGCTGGCGACCGCGGTCGCGACCGGGGTCGCCGCGAGCCTCGCGGCGGCGGCCTGTCGCGGCATGTCGATCCTGGTGCCGCTGACGGCGGGAACGGCGGCAGGCGGGACGATGCTTCTGCTGATGACATGGCTGTTTCGCCCCGTCGCGGCGCGACAATTGTTGGCCGCGATCCGCCGCTATCTCGACGGCGCGCGCCGGCGGGAAACCGGTCTCGACGGCGCGCGCCGCTCGGAGGGAAAGCCCGCATCCTGACGGTCCCGCCGCCACGACAGCCGCCGACGGGGAGCCGTTCGTTGGCGAACGGCCTCGCGTCAATGCAAAATTAATCGTGGATCTTTACCTTGCGGTGAACTGCCGCGTGGGTCTCGTCGTGTCGTTCGAGTCAGGTTTCCAGCATGTCGCTTGAACAAGGAGAGGTCATCCGGAACGCAGTTGACGATACGACAACGGCCACTCCCGCTCCGGAAGGCGTCAACCTTGGCGATCTCGGCCGCATCCTGGTTCGGCACCGGGCATGGGTTTTCCGAACGGCGATCGTTTGCGTGGCGCTGGCAGCCGGATATCTGGCCGTCGCCAAGCCGGTCTACACCTCCACCGCCGTCGTCTATGTCGACCCGCGCGACCGGCCGACCCCCAAGGAAGACCCGAGCGAGAAAAGCAGCGTGCCGGGCGACGGCCTTCTCCTGGTCGAAAGCCAGTTGAAAATCATCACCTCCGGCGAGGTGCTGGGGCGGGTCGTCGAGAAGATGAACCTGGCCGAGGATCCCGAGTTCAACGGGCGCAGCGGCTTCATCACCAGCATCAAGGCGTTGTTCGGTTTCGCGCCCGGCGAGGACCCGTCCCTCGCCGCCTTGCGCCGCTTGCGGCTGGCGACTACGGCCAAGCGCAACGAGCGGTCTTATGTCATCGACATCTCCGTTTCGGCGCGCGCGCCGCAGCGGGCGGCGGACCTCGCCAATGCGGTCGCGAACGCCTATCTGGCGGAACAAGCCAGCGCCAACGCCGGCTTCAACCGGCGGATTTCCGACGCGATCACCTCGCAACTCGAAAGAATGCGCGAGGCCGTGAGCCAGTCGGAGCGCGCGGTCGCCGCCTACAAGGTGGCCCATAACCTGGTGGGCGCGCGCGACAAGCTGGTCACCGATCAGGAGCTGGCCGAGGCCAATACGCAACTGACCAACGCCAAGGCGCGACTGAACGAGGCGCAGGCGCGGGTCAAGTTCATCGATTCGGTTGCATCGGGCGAAGCCCCGCTGGAATCCCTGCCCGAAGCGGTCCAGTCCAGCACCATCGTGCAGTTGCGCGCGCGCGCCGCCGACGCCTCGCGCACCGAGGTTCAACTGGCGCGGGTGCTCGGCCCCGGTCATCCGGATTTGCAGCAGGCCCAGGCCCAGGTGCGGGATATCCAGACCGCGATCAAGAACGAGGTCAAGCGCATCGCCCAGGCGGTGCGGAACACCGCCGCCAGCGAGCGCATCAATGTCCAGAGTCTTCAGGCGCGCTTCGATTCATTGAAGACGCTGACGCAGACCAACGAAAAGGCGATGGTGCAACTCCGCGAGCTTGAGTTGAAGGCCAACTCCGACCGCGTGGTGTACGAAACCTATCTTGCGAAAGCGAAAGCCGCGACCGAGGAACAGGCCATCAACACCACCAATATCCGGCTGATCTCTCCCGCCATCCTTCCCAACAAGCCGGCCTGGCCGCCGACCATTCCGCTGCTGGTCGGCGCCGTGTTCGGCGGATTGTTCCTCGGCGCCATGCTGGCGTTGCTGCGCGGCAGCTCCGAACGGCTGGTGCGCGCGCTCGCCAGGCCGGCCGCGGCACCGACACAACAGGAAGCTGCGCCGCGGCATGCCGCGGTCGATCCCGCCGCCGGACATCAGGGACAGCTCTCGCAGATCAAAGCCGAACTGCTGGCCGCGCCGGCGGGCCATTCCATTCTGCTGGCGCGGGCCTCGAACGACGAAACGCTGAACTTGGTTGCGCTGGAGCTTGCGCGCGCCGTCGACGAAGCCGGCCAGCCCATCGTGGTGATCGATGCCGATCTGAAAGACCATGTCGTCACGTCACGGCTGCGGTTCAATCTCCGTCTCGGCGTGCGCGACATTCTGGCGGGCCGCGCCTCCATTCGCGAAGCCGCTCATGCCCTCGGACGAACCGCGATCAAGATCGTTCCCGTCGGCGTCGCGGCCCCCGCGGCGCTGAACCCGCAGGCGCGCAGCGCAATCGTGACCGCCTTGCGGCAGGCGCGGATGCTGGGCCGCGTCATCATCGATGCGGGTGAACTGGATTCGATCCAGTCCGAACTGGGTCTTCATGCCATCGTCGACGAAGTCATCTTTCTCAAGACGCCCCATGACGACCGATCCGCCGACGTCTCCACGCTGATCGATTCGTTGCGCCGGCATCAGATCAAGGCCAGGGTGGTTTTCATCGACCCCATCCCGCAGGCGATGAGCGCGTGATCCGGA
>JBDHSX010000145.1:0-9512 GCA_039808365.1 Xanthobacteraceae bacterium
TTCAGGCTTTCATTTCCATCTTGTCCTTGCGGCGCAACCAGGCCAGATAGCTCGGGGCGATGCGCCGCGCGATGCTGTGGAACGGCAGCGGGTGCGGCTCCGACACCGGCAGGGCGAGCGTTGCGATCGGCTCGCCCGAAACCGCGCGCGCCATCTCGCGGCCGAGCGAGACGCCAAGCGCCACGCCGCGCCCGTTGCAGCCGATCCATGCCCAGCCATCGGGCCCGAGACTGTGAACGCGCGGGAAACGATCCCAGGTCATCCCGATATAGCCGTTCCAGACATGGGTGATCTCCGGCACGCCCAATTCCGGAAAGGCTTCGGCCAGACTCCTTGCCGCCTTTTGCGATACGCGGCGGCTGACATCGTGCGATCCGATGACGTTGCCGCCGGTGATCAGCCGGTTGCGTGCATCGTAACGGAAGAAGCGCAGATCGCCGCGCGTGTCGGAGACCGCCTGCCGGCCCGGCAGAATTTTGCCGCGAAGATTGTCGGAGACCGGCGTGGTCGCGACCTGCCAGGCCAGCACCGGCACAACGGTGTGCGCGAGACGGCGGGCCAGGCCGGGCACGATCTCGCCGGTATAGGCGTTGGTGCAGAGCAGGAAGTTCTTCGCCTTCACCGATCCCGCCGCCGTCGTCACCACCCAGCCATCGGCCTCGCGCCGCCAGCCGGTCGCCGGGCTCCCTTCGTGGATGATCGCGCCATGCTTCTCCGCCGCCGCGGCGAAACCCCGCGCCAGCGCCAGCGGGTTGACGTGGCCGCCGGTCGGATTGAACATGCCGCCGTACCAGAAATCCGAGCCGAGCAGCGTGCGGCATTCGTCGCGGTCGAGCAGGCGCGCCGGAAAGCCAAACCGCTGCCAGGCATCCACCCGCATTTTCGACAGCCGCATCCGCCCCGGCGAATGCGCCGGCTGAAACCAGCCGGCCTGTTCCGCCTCGGCCGCCATGCCTTCCTCCCGCACCAGATCGAACAACACGCCGGCGCTGTTGCCGATCAGTCGCGCGAAGCGCTCGCCGGCTTCGCCGTAGCGCTGGACGATGGCGTCGGGCTCGGCGGCGGTCATGGTGGGAATGACCTGACCGTTGTTGCGTCCGGACGCGCCCCAGCCCACCGCCATCGCTTCGAGCAGCACCGCCTTCTGTCCGCGGCGCGCGAGATGAAGGGCGGCGGACAAGCCGCTGAGGCCGCCGCCGACGATCACCGTGTCGGCTTCCAGTGGGCCTTGCAGCGGCTGCGTCTGGGTGCGGGGTGGCGCCGTCTCGGCCCAGATCGACTTCGGGAAAACGGCGGGCGAGGTTGTCGAGGTCATTGGTGTTCAGGTCCTTAAAGCCCAATGTTGTCCGTTAGGCCACGTCGCGAACGGGCGGTTCCCAATCGCGGCCCGGAATGGAATCCAGCAGGGCGCGCGTGTAGGGGTGTTGCGGCGTGGCGAAGACCGCCGCGGTCGGGCCGGCTTCGACGATCTCGCCCTTCGACATCACGATCACCTTGTCGCAAAGCTGCGCCGCGACCCGCAGGTCGTGGGTGACGAACAGCAACGACAGGTGCAGGCGATCGCGCAGATCGGCCAGCAGTTTGAGAACCTGCGCCTGCACCGAGACGTCGAGCGCCGACACCGGCTCATCGGCGACGATCACGCGCGGCTCCATCGCCAGCGCGCGGGCGATGCCGATGCGCTGGCGCTGGCCGCCGGAAAATTCGTGCGGATAGCGCTCGGCCGCCGCCGGCGGCAATTCGACCAGCGACAATAGTTCACGGGCGCGGGCATGCGCGGCATCCCGGGCGACGCCCTGGACGATCGGTCCCTGCGCGATCAGCTCCACCACGCGCCGTCGCGGATTGAGCGACGCCATCGGGTCCTGGAACACCATCTGAATGTCCTTGCGCAGCGCCCGCAATTCGGATCGCGACGCCGACAGCAGATCGCGGCCGTCGATCCGAACCTCGCCGCTGTCGGACTCCAGCAGCCGGGTGACGATGCGCGACACCGTCGTCTTGCCGGAGCCGCTTTCGCCGACCACGCCCAGCGTTTCGCCACGGCGAAGCTGGAACGACAAATCCTTCACCGCCATCACCGGATCGCGCTTGCCGGACAGAAAGCCGCCGCGCGCCGCGAAGGTCTTGCACAGGTTCTTCGCTTCGAGCACCACCGGCTCGTTCGACACCGGCTTGGCGGGCGGCGGCGTCAAGGCCGGCACGGCGGCAATGAGCTTCTGCGTGTAGGGATGCTGCGGGTTCAGCAGGATCTGGCTGGCCGGGCCCTGTTCCACCATTTCGCCGAGGCGAAGCACCGCGATGCGATCGGCGATTTCCGCCACCACGCCGAAATCGTGGGTGATGAACAGGATGCCGGTGCCCTGCGCCTGTTGCAGATCCTTGATGAGCTTCAGAATCTGCTTCTGCGTGGTGACGTCGAGCGCGGTCGTCGGCTCGTCGGCGATAATCAGCTGAGGCTTGAGCACCAGCGCCATCGCGATCATGACGCGTTGACGCTGCCCGCCGGAAATCTGGTGCGGATAGGCGTTATAGGTCGACGCCGGATCGGGAATGTGGACGTCGCCGAGAATTTCCAGCGTCCGCGCCTTGCGCTCGGCCTTGCTCAACCTGGTGTGCAGCTTCAGCACCTCGTCGATCTGCCAGCCGACGCTCTTTTGCGGGTTGAGCGCGGTCATCGGCTCCTGGAAGATCATCGCCATCCGGTCGCCGCGGATGGCGCGCATGTCGGCTTCCGGCAACGCCAGCAGGTCCTGCCCGTCAAGCCGGATCGTTCCCCGCGAGACGCGGACATGCGGCTCGGGGAGAAGCCGCATCACCGCGTTGGCGGCCAGGGATTTTCCGGAGCCGCTCTCGCCGACAAGGCAGACGATCTCGCCTTCGCCGACGGTGAGACTGAAATCCGACAAGGCATAGGCCCGGTCGCCGCCGGCCGGCAGAACGATCTGAAGGTCGCGAACGTCGAGGATGGTCTTGCGTTCGCCGGTCATTTCTTCTGCCTCGGATTGAGGGCATCGTTGAGGCCCTCGCCCATCAGGCTGAACGACAGCACCGTGAGCAGGATCGCCACGCCGGGAATGACCGAGCAGAACCACGCCGTGCGCAGCACCGCGCGGCCCTGGCCGATCATGTTGCCCCAGCTCGCATAGTTCGGATCGCCGAGCCCGAGGAAGGCCAGCGCGCTTTCCATCAGGATCGAGGTCGCCATCACCACCGAGGCGAAAACGATCACCGGCGGCAGCGCGTTGGGCAGGATTTCGCGGAAGATGATCGAGAGGTCGCTGACGCCGAGATTGCGCGCGGCGTCGACGAATTCGCGCTGGCGCAGCGACATGAACTCGGCGCGCACCATGCGCGCCGGCGCGGTCCACGACACGATGCCGATGGCGATCACGATGTTCTGGATGCTCGATCCGAAGATCGCGACCAGCGTGAGCAGAAGAATGAAGCTCGGAATGGTCTGGAACGCCTCGGTGACCCGCATCAGCGCGCCGTCGATCTTGCCGCCGAAATAGCCCGCGACGGCGCCGATGACGATGCCGATCACGATCGAGATCAGCGTGGCGACGACGCCGATGACGAGCGAGATGCGGGCGCCGTGAAAGATGCCCGCCATGATGTCGCGGCCAAGTTGATCGGTCCCCAGCGGGTTGGCGGCCAGCACCAGCGGCGCCGTCAACGGCGGTCCGGCGTTGCGCAGCGGGTCGCCCGGCGTCACCACGTCGGCGAGCGCCGCCATCAGCACCACCACCACGAACAGGATGAGACCGAGGAGCGCGGCCCGGTTGCGGCGGAAGCGGCGCCACAGCACGAGGCCGCGCGCCGGCGGGAGCGGCATGTCCGGCACGGAAACCGACGCGATGCTGCTGGTGTCGGGAGCCGTCATTTCAGTTCGATCCGTGGGTCGAGCCAGGCATAGACGAGATCGGTCACCACATTGACGATCACGACGATGACCGAACTGATCGCGATGATCCCCATCAGCGTGTTGAGGTCGCGCTTGACGACGGAGGTGTAGGCGAGTTGCCCGATCCCCGGCAGGGAAAAGATGGTCTCGACGATGACCGATCCGCCGAGCACGGTGGAGAATTGCAGGCCGAGCAGCGTCACCACCGGCAGCAGCGCATTGCGCATGACATGGTGGAACATCAGCCGCGCCCCGCCCGCGCCCTTGGCGCGCGCGGTGCGGACGAAATCGAGGTCCATCACCTCCAGCACGCTGGTGCGCATCAGGCGCATATAGAAGGCGAGATAGATCAGCGACAGCGCCACGGTCGGCATCACCAGATGGCGCGCGACATCGGCGACGTCCGCCCATCCCGTCTTGAAGGCGCCGATGGTGCGGATGCCGCCGACCGGAAGCCAGCCGAGCTTCACGGAGAAAATCAGGATCAGCAGCAGGCTGAGGAAGAACGACGGCATGGCGTAGAACACGAGGCCGAGCGTCGAGATCATGTTGTCGGTCCACGAATAGGCGCGCCGCGCGGCGATCGCGCCGAGCGCCACGCCGAACGTGAATGCCAACGCCAGCGACGAGACCATCAGCAGCATCGTGTTGCCGATGCGGGACATCAGCACCGTGATGACGGGCTGCTCATAGACGTAGGACCAGCCGAAATCGAATTGCGCGAGCTTCAGCATGTAGCGCCAAAGCTGAACCATCACCGATTGATCGAGACCGTATTCGGCGCGCAACCTCGCGACGAACGCCGGATCCGCGCCGCCCATGTCGCCGACCAGCGCGTCGACCGTATCGCCGGGCGCGAGTTTGATCAGGAGAAAACTGCCGATCATGATCAGGATGATGATCGGAATCGCCTGAATCACGCGGCGCACGGTGTAGGTCAGGAGCGGGGGAACCGGAAGGCTCATATCGCGAATGCTCGAATGGAAGCGGCCAGGACGCGCCGGCGCCCTGGCCGATCGCCTTATTGATCAAGCCACAGATCGTACCAGCTCGACGAATCCCAACGCGGCGTGTTGTGATGGTTCTTGAGCTTCTTGCTGGTGATGGCGAGGAACGGGTGCTCGATGGCGAAAATGACCGGCAGGTCCGTCATTTCCAGCTTCTGGACCTGGTGATAGAGGTCCGCCCGCTTGGCCGGGTCGAGTTCGGCCGCCGCGGCATCGATCAGGCTGTCCATCTTGTCGGACTTGTAGCCGAACTGGTTGGACCATGCGGTGCCGACCGGCGCGCCGGAACGCAACCACACCGTGGTGGAGACGGCCGGGTCGGCGCGGAACTGATGCCAGCCGTTGGCGGTGTCGAAATCGTGGTCGCGATAAACGCCGTTGAGGAAGCCCGGCGCGTCGTTGGTGACGAGCTCGACCTGAATGCCGATCTTCTTCATCGCCTGGGCGAAATATTCACCCCACAACTGGGTGTATTCGCCCCACGGCGCCGGACGATGCTTGAGCTTGAAGCGGATGCCGTTGGCGTCCGGCTTGTAGCCGGCCTCGTCGAGCAGGGCCTTCGCCTTGTCGAGGTCAAAGGGATAGGTCGGCACGTTGTCGGTATAGTTGGCGCCCGCCGCGCTGGGAATCGGCCCCCGGCCCGGCTTGCCGTGGCCGCGCATGATCGTCTTCAGCGCGAAGTCGATGTCGAGCGCGTGATAGATCGCCTGGCGGACGCGCAGGTCGGCGAGGATCGGATTGCGAAGATTGAATTCGATCGTGGAGTGGGCGACGTTGTTCTCGAAACCCTTCGATCCGAAGTCGAATCGCGGATCCTTGCTCAGGCGCACCATGTCTTCCATGGAAATGCCGTTGAAGCCGGATTCGTGGATTTCGCCGGCCTCCAGCGCCGCGGCGGCGGCGGCCTTGTCCGGGATGAAACGCCAGATCACGCGATCGAGATACGGATATTGCTTGCCGCGCCAGTAATCCTTGTTGCGCTCCGCGATGATGTATTCGCCGCGCTTGTATTCCACGAACTTGAACGGCCCGGTGCCGACCGGCTTCTGGTTGTAGGGGTTCTTGAGAATGTCGGTGCCTTCATAGAGATGCTTCGGCACCGGATGGCCGAGGTCCGGCATCGCCGCCACCAGAAGCTCCAGCGGCATCGGCTTGGAATACCTGAAGACGGCGGTGTGCGGGGTCGGGCAATCGACGGCTTCCAGGTTCGCTTGCAGCGTCGTGGAGTAGTTCAAGAGCTTCTTCCACAGGTTCATCGCCGAGAAGGCCACGTCGTCGCAGGTGAACGGCTTGCCGTCGTGCCAGTTGACGCCTTCGCGCAGCTTGAAGGTGATCGTCTTGCCGTCCGGCGACGACGACCACGCGGTGGCGAGAACGCCGACATAGCCGTCATAGGTCTTGTCGATCAACGGCTCCATGATTTTGCCGCTGATCTGATAAACGCCAGTCGAGGCGCGCAGCGCGGGATTCAGCACGCCCTGCTCCGAAACCATGTGAACCACCGCGGTCCCGCCGCGCTTGACGTCTTCGGCTTGCGCCGTGGCGGCAAAGACGCACAGCGCGCCGCCCAGCAGCAAAAGCCGCCCCCTCATCCCCTGCATGATGCTCCTCCTGACCTGGAAAAATCCGCAAGCCGCGCCAGCGCCTGCGCTGCGGCGGTATACGGCAATGCTCCGCCACCTGTCACTAAATGTCAATTAAAACTACGAAATTAGATTATTATCGCAGTTTAACACCATGGTTTGCGCTAAACATTAGATGTGATATATCGTTAGATCGATATTTCGTAGATAAATAAACTACGGCATAAAATACAATTCACGATCCACCCATGGAGAAGCATCTTATGACCCATCCTGTCAAAGGTATCGACCACCTCGTCATTCTGGTTTCCGATCTGGATGCTTCGGCGAAGGGCTTCGCCGCGCTCGGCTTCACGCTGTCGCCGCGCGGCACGCATAGCCCGCACATGGGCAGCGCGAATTACACGATCATACTCCAGGACGACTATTTCGAATTGCTCGGCATGATCGCGGAGACGCCGCGCAACGCCAGCAAGCGGAAAGCGCTGGCCGAGAACGGCGAGGGCCTGGCGGCGATCGCCGACCGCATCGGCGACGCCCACGCCGCGCGCGCCGCGCTGGCCGAACTGGGAATTGCGACCAGCGAGGTGATGGATTTCTCGCGCCCGCTGCCGCTGCCCGACGGCAGCACCGGCACCGCGGCATTCGCGGTCACGACGTTCGAGCCGCGCGAAGTGCCCGTCGGCGAGATGTTCATGTGCCAGCACAAGACCCGGGACATGGTGTGGCGGCCCGAACTGATGACCCACGCCAACGGCGCGATCGCGCTGGCGGGCGTTGTCGTCGCATCCGCCGCTCCGGAAGCCACGGCGCGCGGTTTTGCCCGCCTCTACGCGGCGGGACGCGTCGACAGCGCGGGCGATACATTCTTGGTGACGACCGGGGAGAAATCGGCATCCATCACCTGCATGACGCCCGCGGCGGTCACGGCCTATTATGCCGGGATGGATGCCGACAAGATCCTGCGCGGACAGTTCGCGGCGCTTCGGATCGCCGTCGACGACATCGCGAAGACCCAAGCCCATCTGCAATCGACATCGGTCGGCTTCGTCAAGGGTCGCGGCGGGAACAGCGTTTTCGTTTCCCCGGCCGACGCCGGCGGCACCCTGATGGAGTTCATCCAGCGATGACGACGAGTTTCGACGAGATCGATCGCAAGATTCTCGATCTTCTCCAGCAGCGCGATCGTCCGGTCGGCGAGATCGCGGAGGCGGTCGGCTTGTCGCAAACGCCGTGCTGGCGTCGCATCCGGCGGATGGAGGAGGCCGGCGTCATTCGCGAGCGCGTGACGCTGGTCGATCCCAGGAAGGCCGGCGTGCCGATGACGGTCTTCATCTCCGTCACCGCGCCACGCCACGAAATGGCGTGGCTGGTCAAATTCCGCCAGATGATCGAGAGCATCCCGCAGATCGTCGAGGCCTATCGGCTGACCGGCACGGTCGACTATATCCTGAAAGTGCTGGTCCCCGACGTCGCCGCTTACGATCAGGTCTACAAGACCATGATCGAGAAACTGGAGTTTTCGCAAATCAGTTCCTCCATTTCGATGGAGGAGCTCAAATTCACCACCGCAGTGCCGACGAACTACCTGCTGTAAGACTATCTTGTCACCGCGACGGATTGACGAACCGGGGCGGGCCCTCCAATCTCGCGGGCCGAGATATTCATCGACACCTTTTGAAATTTCATGCGGAGGAAATCGAGCGCCATGAACATGCCCGCCACCACCTCGACCGGTTTCGGTCTCAACCCGAACGACGAACTCAACGACCTCCGCATGTCGGAGAAGGCCCGTCCGCTCTATGACCACGTCCGGAAATTCCTGAAAGAGACGGTCGCGCCGGTTCAGGTGGAATACGAGGCGGCGGGGAAGGGAAAGACCGATCGCTGGAGTTTCACGCCGAAGCAGCTTGAATTGCTCGCCCAGATCAAGGGCAAGGCGAAGGCGGAAGGGCTCTGGAACTTCTTTCTGCCGGACTCCGAGACCGGCGAAGGTCTCTCGAACCTCGATTACGCCTTCATCGCCGCCGAACTCGGCAAGTATCCGCTCGGCTCGGAGGCGATGAACTGCTCGGCGCCGGACACCGGCAACATGGAGGTGCTGGAACGGGTCGGCACCAAGGAGCAGAAAAAGCAATGGCTGGAGCCGTTGCTGAACGGCGAAATCCGCTCCGCCTATGTGATGACCGAGCCGAACGTCGCCTCCTCCGACGCCAAGAACGTCTCGACCACCGCCCGCCTCGAAGGCGACGAATGGGTCATCAACGGCGAGAAGTATTACATCTCCGGTCTCGGCGATCCGCGCTGCAAGATCATGATCGTGATGGTGAAGACCAACCCGAACGCGGCGCCGAGCAAGCAGCAGTCGCAAATCCTGGTGCCGGTCAACACGCCGGGCGTCGAGGTGCTCGGGCCGATGCACGTGTTCGGCCACGACCATGCGCCGCGCGGGCACATGCACATGCGCTTCAACAACGTCCGCGTGCCGAAGGAGAACATCCTGCTTGGCGAGGGCCGCGGCTTCGAGATTTCGCAGCTCCGCCTCGGCCCCGGCCGCATCCATCACTGCATGCGCACCATCGGCAAGGCCGAGAAGGCGCTCGATCTCATGGTCGAGCGCGGCCTCACCCGCGAGGCCTTCGGCAAGAAGATCGCGCATCTCGGCGGCAATCTTCAGATCATCGCGCAGGCACGCTGCGAAATCGAGGCCATGCGGTTGATGGTGCTGAAAGCCGCCAAGGCGATGGACGTGCTCGGCAACAAGGAAGCGCGCGTCTGGGTCTCGATGGTCAAGGCCATGGTGCCGGAGCGCGCCTGCCGCATCATCGATCAGGCGATCCAGATGCATGGCGCCACCGGCATCTCGAACTGGACGCCGCTCGCCGAGATGTACATGGACGTCCGCCACCTCCGCTTCGCCGACGGCCCCGACGAAGTGCACTGGATGGTGGTCGGCCGTAACGAACTGAACCGCGCCTGAGGTCAGGCGCGATCGACAGGAATCGCCATTGCGAG